>CALKFY010000015.1 GCA_938084925.1 uncultured Pseudomonadales bacterium | reverse complement strand
AAGTCATGGCCACCGCAAAAATCAAGGTCTTCACTAAAGCGTTTGTTGCCATAGCACAACCTCAGTGAGGTGCCGCCTTGGAATACTAGGCTCTCCAGTAGTCCCGCTTGTTTTAAGGCAAAAAGGATGTCGTAATGTAAGATTTCTTTTTCAATTGCTGGCCTCATTAGCGACAACGATGGGTCTTGCAAGACGATTTGCACTAGTTGGTTAAAATCTTGCTGGCTCATGCTTAACCTTCCATTTCTGTCATATTGATCAGGTGAACATTGCGGCCCACACGTTTTAGGTCTCTAAAGGCCGCTTGCTTTGTGGCAAAGCGTAGAGGTTTGTCAGGGCTGGCATTTGACCCATGCAATACATCATCAATACTGCGTTTGGTGTGAGTAAACTCAATAGTGCCAAAAGGGGTTTCATAGATGCCCGACCGCCCGGTGGTCATTACTGTAAGCCTGTCAATCGGAATTTGCGAGATAGCCCCCCATTCAGACAAGGCCGACTCAAGGCTAACGTAATTGTAATACCCTAAGCGTAAGGTTTTAGCAATTTGCTCTAAGGTATTGATACCGCGATGGCGAGATAAGTTGTACACATACACCCCTTTGGCAGCACGAGCTAGG
Source organism: uncultured Pseudomonadales bacterium (assembly GCA_938084925.1). GTDB lineage: Bacteria > Pseudomonadota > Gammaproteobacteria > Pseudomonadales > Balneatricaceae > Njordibacter. The sequence goes on along the minus strand of CALKFY010000015.1, from coordinate 3,694 downwards.
GTATTGTTCTTTACTAATCGGTTTTTCGTCGCCATTGCTGCCCTTGGTGTTTTATCACCAAAAATCAAAGACAAATCTTTACCCGAATACACGTAGTATCCGTTTAGGTCCATCTCATTAAGGCGCGCAATGGCATCACTGGTTTTCATAGTGAGGTACGAATATATCACAACAAGTAGTTAAGTATACGGTTGGTACACTAAAATGTGTAGTTTTTGTAGACTTATATTGCTTGTGCAAAGTTCCGAAAAAGCCATACCCAAGCACTCGCTCCGTTCGTGGGGTAGGCTCAGCGTAGCAACGTGGCAACTGTAACCTCTGCAGCCTGTAGGAGGTTGCTTTGCTCCTCGCATGACGGGAAAGTTGCGCATCACAATGCCTGTCAAAACAAGCATTAGCTTGCTATTAGGTAGCTTAATGACTAGTATGTCAGGCATTAGCTATGTTTGGGGATAAATCTCGTGCATGAATTAACTTTGCAAACCTACTTCGATGGTGGCTGGCATGATGCGGCTGTATTAACGTTTAACAGCGACTATGATACAGCTAGCCTTGCTTACGAATCTGGTTATGGTTTTGATTCTTTAGATGACGCCTCATTCAAAGCAGTTTCTTTTAATTACCCTGTATCGCTTTTCTCATCAATTCACAATGAATTCTGGCTTTATTTTTTAGATGACATCTGCCCTTCAGGTGCCAGTGAAAAGCACTGGGTGACGATACTGGGTATAAAGCATTTAAGCGGCAAAGAAAAACGCTACCAACTATTGTTGCACGGGGCCGCTGCCCCTATTGGAAATGTGCGTATTAAAGAAGCCTATGAATTGCTTTTGCCAGCACCAAATGTTGTTACTAGGTTTTCCATTGACGAAGTAAAGGACAGGGCTAGTGACTTCCTTACCTATGCAAATTCTCGTGGTGCAGTGGTTGCCGGAGCGACAGGTGCTGGTGGCGAGGCGCCAAAAGTGTTAGTTCGGATGCAGTCAGATGAGAGAGTATGGATAGATACCTATCAAGATAACAATACCTGTACAGATCAGCACTATCTAGTTAAATATCCTAGAGGCACACGTACTAGTGATGATTGCGACATACTGCGTGCTGAGTACCACTTCTACCAAGAGCTCAAAGACATGGGGTTTGAGACTATAGATACAAGCACAATGAAATTGATAGAGGGGACACATTACCCATCTTTATGGCTGCCCAGGTTTGATGTTGGGCTTAATAGACATGGTTTCATAGAAAGGTATGGAATGGAATCTGTTTATTCAGTTTTAAAAAAAGAAGCCGGATCGCACTTAAATCATATTGAAGTCATTGATGGTTTAATTGCGTCATCTAAACAGCTCGTTTTAGAAAATAACTGTTTATTTGATGAACAACAGCTTGTTATAGATTGGGTAACTCGAGATCTGCTAAATATTGTTTTTTCTAACGTAGATAATCACTGCCGTAATACTGCTTTTATCAAACGCGATAATACTATTTGCCTAGCTCCTATCTATGACTTTGCACCTATGAAAGTAGACCCCGCAGGGATTGCTCGCACAACAACCTGGAAAACGCCGATGGAAATTGGTGGAGAATATGATTTTTTGGCCATCAGCCAAGCTTTGAAGCATCATATTTGTCCCGATCGCCTACTAGCAAGACTACAACAAACTTCTCAGCAGCTTCTAGGGTTAGATGAGCGGCTAAAAAACAGAGGCGTACCTAAACGTATTCTCGAATACCCTGCCATTGGCTTTAGAGGCTTAGAGGACAAATTTGAACGTTGGGGGTTAATATGACAGTTAAGCGAGTTTCCCAACACCATCGACCAGTACCAGCCACAGAGCGGAACGAACTGATACAAGGCATAATGCGTGATCTTTTAAACAGTAATATTACTCAAGGTCAGGCTTTAAGGCGACTTCGAAGAGAAGGTTTTGGTACCAAGCAAGCGGACTACGCAAAATTAGTTGGCGTGTCCCGTAGCACGATTACTGATATTGAAAATGACCGCAGCAACTATAAAACTGAAGTGCTCAACAAGGTTTTTCGCCCAGCTGGCTTAAAAGTAGGCTTGATACCAATCCAACAAAACTTGGTGGAGCATCTTTTCAAAGGTCAGAGTGATGCTTAGATATCTCTTCCAGTAAGGTGCAATCTCTGCCAGCCTGTGGGAGGTTGCTTCACTGCGTTGGCAATGACGGGATATAAGTTACAGTGTGCATCTAAGGCGTAGATGCTGATGAGTGCCAGCAATAACAAGCTAATCCAAATGTTTAGGGTTTTCATTAGCCATTGGTAACGGATGGCGTTGAAACGGGGGATGATTAGCCAGGGTAGTGTGCATAGGGCCGCCAGTATAAAGGGGACAGGCACTTTTGCTACGCAAAAAAGCCAGTCCCCGGTAGGGTTGCTAGGGGACTGGCTCTTGTTTATCCGCGTAGCGGGTAAAAAGTGCCTGTCCTCAATCACGGCTAGTGCTTTTCAAGGGACAGGCACTTTTGCTGCGCAAAAAAGCCAGTCCCTGGTGGTTATGGGGTGAAAAAGCCAGTCCCCGGTGGTGGGGGTAAAAAGCCTGTCCCTGGTAGGGTTGCTAGGGGACTGGCTCTTGTTTATCCGCGTAGCGGGTAAAAAGTGCCTGTCCTGTTGTGTGTATGTGAGGGGGCTATAAAGGGGACAGGCACTTTTGCTTCGCAAAAAAGCCAGTCCCTGGGGGTTATGGGGTGAAAAAGCCAGTCCCTGGTGGTGGGGGTGAAAAGCCTGTCCCTGGGGGTTATGGGGTGTACTGGTTTGTAAATTCAAACAGCTTTAGGTAGTCGCCGCTTTGTAAAACGGCAGTGACTCTTGCTACATCTATGTCTAGGTAGTCATGGACTATGGCGTTGCGCATGCCTATCACCTTTATCCATTCTATGCCTGATCTGTCTAAGTTTTTAGTGCCTAGTTTGGCAAACACTTTTCTGGCTTCGCTAGGTATATTGCTGCCTTGGGCTTTAAGTACACGCTTGCCAAGGCCTATGCAGGCTTCTACTAATAGTTGTAAATTGCGCTCTAGGGCGCGATATTCTAGCGCGCTTAGTGGTCGTTGCTTGACGATGTGGCTCAGTTCGGCAAATTCTTCTTTCAATTCGGCTAGGTGTTCGACAATTGAGTCAAGGTAGTATTTATCCAAATTGACGACGATGGTAGACATGATCTAGTTCCCACATGGAGGTGATTCGGTGTTCTTCTCTGGCTAAACGTAAGCCATTGCCAGCATATAATAATATACCCTTGTCGATAATGCTCATGGCTAGTGGCAGGGGAGCTAAATTGATGTCAACTACGGATAGTAGGTTGCTGTTTAGGTTCAGTTGCTCAGCCCAGTCTAAGGCGATTATTTCCGACTTAAGACGGCTTTCTAGGTTGTGACCTTGTGGGTGTTTGAAGGCAATGGCTAGATCGTAATCGCTGTTTTTAGTGGCGCTGTTGTTGGCGCGCGAGCCGTATAGCCAGAGCAGTTCTATGTTGGGGTCTGCGGTGGCTAGCTTGGTTATTTCAGCAATTATTGGCTTGTTCATTTCATTGTTGTCGGCTTTTTAGAGGGTTTGGTGATTAGGCATTTGATTATAGTCCGCTTGGATATGGCTAGCAATGCATCTGTATTATAAAGGGGACAGGCACTTTTGCTGCGCAAAAAAGCCAGTCCCCGGTAGATTGG
>CALKFY010000014.1 GCA_938084925.1 uncultured Pseudomonadales bacterium | reverse complement strand
ATAGATGACAGGTAGGAATCACATGAACGACGTACCGTCGACCAACGGTCAGGAGAAACGCTCCTGGCTGCAACGCATTACCTTATTTTTTAGCGATCGAGCGAGTAATTCAGAAGAATTGCTAGAGCAGATTCGCCAGGCCGAAGAAGACCAAATTCTTGATAAAGAAGCCCTAGATACTATCGAAGGCGCCATGCAGATGTCGAAGATGCAGGTGCGCGACATCATGATTCCGCGACCACAGATGGCCACCGTCAAAGCCGACCAGAGCGCGGCTGAATATATGCAAACCATTACCGAAACAGCGCACTCGCGCTTTCCTGTAGTGGGTGAAAATCCCGATGAAATCGTGGGCATCCTACTTGCGAAAGACCTTTTGCCTTTGGCTTTTTCTGGCAAAATGGAAGAAACAGGTATTCAATCAGTTTTGCGTAAACCCGTATTTGTTCCCGAAAGTAAGCGTTTGTCCGTATTGCTCAATGAATTTCGTACTAACCGTAATCACATGGCCATTGTGCTTGATGAATATGGCGGCGTGGCGGGTCTTGTGACTATCGAAGACGTACTAGAGCAGATTGTAGGTGAAATCGAAGACGAAACGGATATCGAAGACGACGACGGCAATATCCGCCCCTTTGCCGATAAGGGCTTTATTGTTAAAGCGCAAACGCCCATTGATGATTTTAACGATCACTTCAACGCCACTTTTAGCGAAGATGATTTTGACACCATTGGCGGTATCATCACTCAGCATCTTGGTCATCTGCCACGTAAAGATGAAGAGTTAATTATCGGTAATTTCAAATTCCTTATCCTAGCCGCTGATAATCGCCGTATTCGACTTATTCAGGTAAGTCAGGACCAACGGCAAGATAAGGCCTAATAAGATGTCCTCTCGCTACTCTTTGCCAGTTCTTGCTCTGGCCTTGATAGGGGGAGGTTTAGCGCCCTTGGCTTTAGCGCCACTTTCCTGGTGGCCCTTGGCGCTGCTTAGCGTTGCTATCTTTTACCTGCTGCTCAAACAAGCTCAAACCGTTAAACAAAGTTTAAAACTTGGCTTTGCCTATGGTGCCGGTTATTTCCTTGTAGGGGTAAGCTGGGTTTATGTCAGTATGGTTGACCATGCGGCTACTCATATACCGATTGCCCTATTGTTTACTCTGTTGTTTTGCTTAGGCTTGAGCTTGTTTTATGTGCTCTTTGCTTATCTCTTCCAGCGCTTTGTTAAGGCCTTAGATCGGCCTTTGAAAATCCTTGCCTTTGCTAGCTTGTGGGTTGCTTTAGATATGTTGCGGGGTTGGCTGTTAACAGGCTTCCCATGGTTGTACATGGGGTACAGTGGATTATCTACTTGGCTAGCAGGCTACGGTCCAGTTATTGGGCAGCACGGTATGACTTGGCTGCTAATCGTGGCGGCTTTGGGGTTGGTTTATGCCAAGGATCGTCTAGTTTACGCGTTGCTGCCTGTATTGGTCTTTGGCAGTGGTTTAGGTTTACAGCAAATAGATTGGACGCAACAATCAGGTGCTCGGCAAATTACCTTGTTACAGGGTAACGTTAGCTTAGAAAGCAAGTGGCAACGGGATCAGCTAGGCCAAAGCTTGGAATACTATTTTAGCCGCACTTATGTTCATTTAGACAGCGATCTAGTGATTTGGCCAGAAACAGCTGTGGCTACCTATTGGGACAATGTGCAGCAAGCCGCCGAGTCTTTAAGTGAGCTAGCGGCAGCCAACAACACCGTTATTATTGCTGGCACCGTGTTACGCAGCAAGCCAGAAAGAGGCGCGGAATATTACAATGGGTTGGTAGCTTTGGGTGCGGAGCAGGGTGCCTATGCCAAACAACGCCTAGTGCCCTTTGGTGAATATGTGCCTATGGAAAATTGGCTACGTGGAGCCATGCAGCTATTTAACCTACCTATGTCACAATTTCGTTTAGCACCTGTGGAGCAAGGTTTGCTAACCAGTCAGATTACCCCTATTGCCGGCAATATTTGTTATGAAATTGCCTATTCTGGCCTGGTTGCCAAGCAAGCTAAAAATGCTCAGCTGTTAGTAACAGTGAGCAATGATAGTTGGTTTGGTGATACTTGGGCACCGTGGCAGCATCTGCAAATGGCGCAAATGCGCGCCATAGAAAACGGCCGCCCGGTGGCTCGTGCAACCAATAGTGGCGTAAGTGCCTTGATAGATCATCAAGGCAACCTAGTAGATCAGTTGCCGCAGTTTGTGGAGTCTGAATTAACCGGTACGCTACAACTGCGAACAGGCCGCACGCCTTTTAGTTATTTAATGTCTTGGTAGATTTTGATATCAGAAAATGATACCTTGAAATCTATGAACAACAAACATAGAAAAACGCTAAATCGTATTTTCCAAGATCCGGTTTTGTCTAGTGTTCCATGGATGGATATCGAAAAACTATTTGTTGCACTTGAAGCTGATTTGTTCGAAGGGCATGGCTCGCGTATAGCTGTAGACTTGAACGGTATTACAGCTGTATTTCATAGGCCACATCCAAGCAAGGAAACCGACAAAGGTGCTGTAAAGTCAGTACGTCGTTTTCTTATGGAGGCAGGTATTACGGAAGACTTCCAAGGAGAAAACAATGCTCAATTATAAGGGCTATATTGCGACGGTTGAATTTGATGATTCTGCGGAGCTATTTCACGGCGAGGTGATAAACACGCGAGATGTCATTACCTTTCAAAGTGATGATGCAAAAGCTTTAAAGCAAGAGCTAATCAATTCCGTAGACTTTTACCTTCAACATTGCGAGACAACAGGTAAACATCCCGACAAACCGTTCAGTGGCGAGTTTACCTTTCGTACGACGCCGGATAAGCATCGTTTGTATTCTGCGGCGGCTAAGGTGTCTGGTTCTAGCCTTACTAAGTGGGCGGATGCACAGTTAAATAAGGCTGCTAAGGCCGTTTTGCGAGTTTACAATTAACCTAAACGCCGTACTTTGAAACTGCGGCCTTTCATCTTGCCTTGGGAGAGTTTGTTTAAAGCTAGCTTGCGGTGTTCCATGGCTACCGCCACGTAGGCCCATTGGTCGCCCACTTGTATCTTGCCTATCTGATTGCCGGGTATGCCATTTTCGCCAGTCAAAGCGCCAACGATGTCGCCTGGACGTAGTTTTTGCTTTTTGCCGCCACCAATTTGTAAGGTCACCATGGGTGGCGTTGGGGTAGGGCTACGTAGTACGGACTTGTTAGGCAGTTGTGCTTTAGGTAGCTGGTAGCCTAGATAGTCTTCTAGTAAGCCTAACTTGTGTTCTTCTTTCTCACTGTACAGGCTGCAAGCTAGGCCTTTAGCACCGGCACGACCAGTGCGCCCCACACGATGGGTGTGCACCTCTAGTTCACGGGCAATCTGGTAGTTAATCACTAGATCTAATGATTCTATATCCAAGCCACGCGCGGCAACATCCGTAGCCACAAGTACGGTAGCACTGTAGTTGGCAAATTGTACTAGGGTTTGGTCGCGGTCTCTTTGTTCTAGATCGCCATGCAGTGCCAGAGCCTTGAAGCCAAAACCGCTGAGTTGATCGGCTACTTCTTGGGTTTCGCGTTTGGTATTACAGAACACCAAACAGGATTGTGGTTGCTGATCGTGTAGGATCAAGCGGGCGACGTCGATGCGAGCGTTATCGCCATCTACCTTGTACACCTGTTGGGTGATGGTATTTTGATTGTGTGTTTCGGCGATCTTGACCATTTCTGGGTTATCTAGGTAACGCTGGGCAATGGCTTCAATTTGCTTTGGGTAGGTGGCACTGAACAACAGGGACTGACGCTGGTTGGGGGTGTCACTAATGATCATATCCAAAGCGTCTTGAAAACCCATGTCTAGCATGCGATCGGCTTCGTCTAATACTAAGGTGCTAACGTGCTGTAGCTTTAGGTTGCCCTTGCGGACGTGCTCTTCCACACGACCAGGTGTGCCAACAATGATGTGGGCGCCGTGTTCTAAGGAGCCTACTTGAGGGCCAAAGGGCATGCCGCCACATAAGGTCAGTACTTTGATGTTATGTATGCCACGAGCCAAACGACGTATTTCGTTGGCTACTTGATCGGCCAATTCGCGAGTCGGGCACAATACCAAAGTTTGCACGCGAAAGCGTTTTACCTCTAGCTTGTTCAGCAGACCTAAGGCAAAGGCGGCTGTTTTGCCCGAACCGGTTTTGGCTTGGGCGATCAAATCCTTATTGGATAGAATCACGGGCAATGCTTGGGCCTGAATAGGCGTCATGCTGGCGTAGTTGAGAGTGGCTAGGTTACTTACCAAAGCTGGAGATAGCCCGAGGCTGGAAAATTCTGTAGATGACACTTAGTGACCGCGCTGAAGTAGTTCGCTTTTAGCCTGTTTGCTTGTAGCGAATGATTAGGTGGTTATTTTACCGGCGATCCAAGCGCGTTGATAGTACAACGGAGGATTCTGTATCCACGATGCCTTCTATTTCCCACATACTGTCCAGAACTGTCTCTAATTGTTGGGTGTCAGAGACGCTGAGCATCGCAATTAAATCGTAGCGACCGCTAATACTTAACAAAGTGTCTACCTGAGGGATATTGGTCAGCCGATCGCAGATTTTCTTGCTGTTGTAATCATCGGTCTTGATCATCACGTGGGCTTTAATGATGTTTTTTTCCACTTCATTAGCCACCCGTACCGTGTACCCTAAAATGACTTTTCTATCTTCTAAGCGTTGTAGACGTTGCTGTACGGTTGTGCGAGATAGCTGCAATGCTTTGGCTAGATCGGTCACAGTTGCGCGAGCATTTAGCTGCAATTGCTGGATGAGGGCATGGTCTTGTGGCGTGAGGTTGTTTTTCATTTTGTTTTATTGGTATGTCAAATTGATAAAACATATTAACAAATAGATCATATTAACGCTATTTTTGACAAGTTTAAGCGACGATAATGATGATTACTATTTGATTGTTTAAGGGTGATCTTATGTCACAAGTTTATTCTACAAGTCGCGAACTGCTGCTGCATCAGCAACCAGAGCAACCTATGTATTTGTTTCATAGAACTTTATTGGAGCAATCTATTGAGCAGTTTCAGCAAGGCTTTCCCGGTTTATTAACCTATGCAGTTAAAGCAAACCCAACGGCCATGGTGATAGACACTATTTTGCAACAAGGTGTTGAGGCCTTTGATGTGGCCTCCTTGGCAGAAATTGAGCTAGTACAAGGCCAAGCCAAAAAGGCTGGGAAAGCGGTGGTGTTGCACTACCACAATCCGATTAAGCCAGAAGCGGCGATTGCCAAGTCTTACCATGAGTATGGCGTACGGGCTTTTTCTTTGGACGATGTTAGCGAACTGGAAAAGCTTATGCGTCAAATTCCAGATCCTTCCACTACGGAGCTATCCGTACGTTTTGTGGCACCGATGAAACATGCAGTGATTCTTGACTTGAACACCAAGTTTGGTGCCAAGGTAGAGACTGCAATTGAACTTTTACGCAAGGTGAGTGAAGCTGGTTTTAAACCTTCTTTGACCTTCCATCCAGGTACCCAGTGTACAACCGAGCAAGCTTATGTTGATTTTATTGCTTGTGCAGCTGATATTGCTCGTCAGGCAAACGTCACATTACACCGGCTTAACGTTGGTGGTGGTTTCCCTGCTATCTATGTAAAAAGCCAAGGCCCAGATCTTGTTGATTATTTTGCGGCGATTGAAAAAGCCGCTAACCAGTATTTTAATGTAGCACCTGCTTTGGTTTGCGAACCAGGCCGAGGTTTGGTGAATGATTGTGTGAGCTTGTTATTAAAGGTGAATCACCGTCGTGCCAATGACGACATATTTCTTAACGATGGCATTTATGGCGGCCTCATGGAAATGAACTTTGCCGACCTCGGCTGGCCCTTGTTGTGCTGGCGTGGAGATCAGGTCATTGCAGGTAAGAAAACATCCTATAAAGCATTTGGTCCCACGTGTGATTCTATAGACGTATTAAAACAACCCATGTATTTGCCACACCAATTAGCTGCGGGTGACTACATAGAAATCCCATTAATGGGGGCCTATTCCTCAGCTTGCGCCACTCAGTTTAATGGTTTTTTGTCAGATGCTTATGTACAAGTAGAAGCATCGAGCTATTGCGCTTTACAGCAAGGTCATGAAGAGCCTGTTTATGCAAAGGTAGTGGGCCTATAGCCTAAATTGGGTCCGCAACTATAAATATTTTGGGAGCCTGTGTCGCGCTGGTGTCAGTGATGGCCAAAACACAACAGTTTGGCCAATAAAGTTATATTAGACTGGGGTGATTGAGTCCGAAGTTTGGTGCAACTTCGGTTTTTTGTCTCACCTTGATAGGAATGAATATGACTAACTATCGCGACCGCCGTAAGATCGATCCTACGAAAGGCAGCGCCTTTGATGATACCTTGGCCAATGATAATGACCGTATGGAAATCGGCCCTACGGCCTTGGCTTATAGTGAATGGGAAGCGGCAGGTATTGCCTTGCCGAATCTCCACAACGTGCGTGAATATCGTTGGCAGCGTTTAGTAAGTCATATTAACGAGCGCAACTACGGTGCGGTGCTGTTATTTGACCCTTTGAATATTCGTTATGGTACCGACTCGACCAATATGCAGTTGTGGAATACCCACAACCCGTTCCGCTGTTTGGTAGTTTGTGCTGATGGTTATATGGTGTTGTACGACTATGCCAACGCCAAATTCTTATCGACTATGAACCCATTGGTAAAAGAGCAGCGTGATGGTGCCGACTTCTTCTATTTTGACCGTGGTGATAAGGTAGAAGACGCTGCTGCCAAATTCTCTGGTGAAATCTTCGATCTGGTGAAAGAACATGGTGGTGGTAACACCCGCTTAGCCATTGATAAGCCCATGTTGCATGCCATTTGGGCTTTAGAAAAGGTCGGTTTTGAAATATTCCCAGGCGAAGAGCTAACAGAAAAAGCCCGTGCTATTAAGTGCGAAGACGAAATTCGTGCCATGCGTTGTTCTATGCATGCATGTGAGAAAAGTGTCGCCGCTATGGAAGCAGCTGCCAAACCAGGTATGTCGGAAAACGAGATCTGGGCGGTACTGCATGCCGAAAACATTAAACGTGGTGGCGAATGGATTGAAACCCGTTTGCTGGCCACTGGCCCGCGTACCAATCCTTGGTTCCAGGAGTGCGGTCCACGCATTATGCAAAACAACGAGATCCTGTCCTTCGATACGGATCTTGTAGGCACCTACGGCATTTGCTCTGATATCTCCCGTTCTTGGTGGATTGGTGACGAAGCACCCCGTGATGACATGGTGTATGCCATGCAGCATGGCCATGAACATATCCAGCACAACATGAGTCTGCTAGGCCCTGGTGTAACCCTGCGTGAGCTGTCGGAAAAAGGCCATGTATTAGACCCTAACTTCCAAGCGGGCAAATACGGCTGCATGATGCACGGTGTTGGTTTATGTGACGAATGGCCGCTAGTGGCCTACGAAGACAAGGTGGTAGAAGGTGCCTTTGATTACGAACTTCAGCCAGGTATGTGTATCTGCGTTGAAGCTTTGGTTGCGCCAGAAGGCGGCGACTTTGCCATCAAGCTAGAAGATCAGGTAGTCATCACCGAAGACGGTTTTGAAAACCTCACCAAATACCCATTCGATAAGCGCTTGATGGGCGAATAAATTTCCGGGGTCGGGCCTCAGGCCTAGCCCCAACTATCCCTTCCTTGAAAAATACGTTTTCCGACCGCATTTAGATAATTCAAATAGTCTAATTACCAACTTGTATCTCCTTATGCCCAAACAAGAAAACCGTATCTATAAAGTCATCTTTGCTAATCGTGAAGAAGTATTCGAAGTCTTTGCGCGCTATGTGTACCCTAGTGATATGTACGGTTTTGTGGAAGTGGAAGAGTATATCTTTGGCGAGCGCAGCCAGGTTCTGGTAGACCCGAGCGAAGAGCGATTGAAAGCCGAGTTTGCACAGGTGAAGCGCTCTTATATTCCTATGCAGGCCATTATTCGCATCGACGAAGTGGAAAAAGAAGGCATTGCCAAGGTTAGTGCTGGTAGTGATAAGCTAGCAGCCTTTCCTGGAGGTAAGTAACGATGGCCGAATTTGAATTACACCCGCAACTGGCCAATGACTGTATTGAGGTTTTGGATTGGCCCCTATGCAAACTCTTGCTAATGAACAATAAACAAGTGCCTTGGTTGATCTTGGTGCCGCGTGTTGCAGATGTAGACGAGTTACACCAGCTGTCGAGCAAAGAGCAATTTCAGTTATTACAGGAAGTGGAGTTGGCAAGTAGCTATCTTGAGCACGTCTATAAGCCTCATAAGCTCAATGTGGCGGCCATTGGTAATAAAGTGCGTCAGTTACATATGCACGTGGTTGCACGTCAGGAGAGCGATGTGTGTTGGCCTGAGCCGGTGTGGGGTAATTTGGCCCAGTCGCCTTATGGTGACAACGAGCTGGAAGCTTTAGTATCGCAATTGAAGAAGGCGTTGG
>CALKFY010000013.1 GCA_938084925.1 uncultured Pseudomonadales bacterium | reverse complement strand
GCAAAGCTATGCCAATGTAACGGCGATACCTGAGTTGGCAAAACTACAGTATTGCCAACAAAAGTTGAATGTTTATGGCTATGCAGGTTTTCAGCCAGATGCGCCTCATGTGCCGCCAGAAATTCAAGAACTCTATTTGTTATGGTCACAATCAAATGCGCTGATTCCGCCTATTGATCGCTCGAAGGGCAAGTTTCGCCAATATTCCCATATTACTAACGCCGCACTAGGCTCTTTTGCAGCCTATTATGCTGTTTTCTATGATTATTTTGATTACTCAGAGTTACAGCGTGATTTAGTTGAACGTATGTTTGTTGGTAATTTGCTCTACGTAGAGCCAAAGCACTTACTCGATACCAATGATTCTGTTTGCAATGCAGATAGTTTAGATGTGACGATCAGCAGGTTATCATCTGGTGTTATTTCTGGAAATGCTTGTGGCAGTGCTCATTGGTCTTTAATTCAAGGTGAGCTGCTACTTGGGTTAAAATTAGGCAATGAAGCATTATTTAGTAAAGGTCTTGAATCAATTGATTGGTTGTTGAACTTTTTCGCTGTGGATGGCGCCTATTTACCATACGTCATAGGTACAAAGGGAGATGCTTATGGAAACTTGGTTACCGTTCCACAGTATCTAGGTGTGTTTACAGAGGTGTTTGCGACGCTAGGATATGACTTCCTAAAGCACAAGTTGCCATCAGGTAAAACGGTAAAAGAGATATTAGACGGTTTGGTGAATATTTTTGCTAATCCAGAGGGTTTAAAGCAGTACATAGAATCAGGCTCGGGTAACCAGAGCGCAATAAATTGGCAAGTGTCCGTATATACAGCAAGACCTCCAGCGTCTAAATTTCGCCTTAAGCACTCTAAGCTATACGATATGGATTTTAGTCAATTGAATTCAGCTACAGCACTTAGATTGGCATCCTATATTTGGATTGAATTTGCTCGCCAGTCGGCACGATATGTAGATGAATATAGGCCAGATCTAGCTCAATATCGGCGGATGGATTATATTGCACATGGAATAAATGGACGCGGTGTTGATATGATTACGGCATACTCAGTGCTTGATCCTTATATGCTATATGAAGCCAATCACTTGTCTCACACCGGGGCGCCAATTAGCCTTACCCAAAATAAGCAGGGTGGCTCTTCTTTTGTTTATGTGCCTAAATCAAAGCGCGCGCAAGCCTATGTTTCGGCAAGCCAGCGAGTGAAACCTATAACACCTGAAGAACACTTACAAGCCTTGGCTCTTGAACTGACGGGTGGTACACCTGAGGACGCCCAATCTGGTGCCCAATTTGAGGTCGTGGAAGATGGCCGTCAGCAGTTTGATATTGATTGGTATCTGATAAGGGCAGGCACCAATGTAAACGAGCCGCAGCTAGTGGGTACTGACCAGATAATAATTACCGACAACTCTGCCCAGTTGGTGTTATCAGATAAGCACTTTTTCCCTAGTCGAGACTCTCGGGGCAAACTTCAAATTTGGGTGTTAAATGGCCAAACAATCGCCATGATAGGGGAGCTTGAACTTGACTATTACGGTATAAGCTACAAAACACAGTTGTTAGGCAATTTAAGATCCGGCTTTGGTTATGGTGATGTAGGTATATATGGCGACATTCTCGCCTTCCATATAAAATAATAGGGCAATGGCCTGAGAAAAATAGCTTAAAAAGCCGTTATTACTAACAGTACTAAATGGACAATGTATAAAAATGAAAACACTTGAACAGTTTGCCCTTATATTTATGTTTGCCGGCGTTGGCGCTCAAGCCGGATACCCTATATTTGGCTTGGTACAGTTCTTTATGATTGTGGTGGTGATTTTGGGCATCAGCTGGATGCGCCACAAACAAGTGATGGTAACTATGACGGAAATAGCGATTGTTGTTGTATCGGCGCTCACCAGTGTGTTTATTTCAACCAACGTTGCTAGTATGGAAGAAGGGGTGTCGCTACGCTTAATTTCCCTTTGCGTTATTACTTTAGCTGCGTGGTTAGCCGTGCCTAAGAGTATTAAAAATAGCTGGTATCTGTTTAAGTAGGGTTGCCACTGTCGTCATCCAATCTCTGTGGCTATCGATGCGTTGGCCGTATTGGTCAACAAAGACAACAAGGTTAAGGGCTTGGACGTTGCGGATGTTGATACCATCTTCTCTTCCACTCGCAAGTGCGGTGGCGAAGCTGAACATCACCAAGTGGGGGCAGGTCCGCAAGGATTTGTAGGTGGCACGCTAGTAGGTGGGGCCAGTGATTTGTAAAAACTTATTGACTCCAAGACACTACAAAGCTTGTTATAGCGGCCACCTTTTTACAGGTACATCACCATGGATAAACCTTTTTCACAAGCATGCGCCAATAATCAAGACATCATTAGCCAAATGTTAACCTCTGTTTTGGCTGACAAAAAGCGGGTGTTGGAGATAGGTAGCGGTACCGGCCAACATGGTGTTTTCTTTGCGAATAAGCTACCACACCTGACATGGCAGATGAGTGACCGCAGGCAAAACCACGAGGGTATTCAACGCTGGATGGCTGATAATCCAGCCCCCAATCTATTGGCGCCCATAGCACTGGATGTACTCAGTGACGCTTGGCCAACAAGTTACTATGATGGTATTTATTCGGCGAACACCGCCCACATTATGCCTTGGCAAGCGGTGCAGGCAATGTTTACCGGCATTGGTGAGCGGCTTTTATCCGGTGGCGTATTTTGTCTTTACGGGCCGATTAAATATGCAGGCATTTTGATGGCAAAATCCAACCAAGAATTTGATCAATGGTTGCAGCAACAAGCACCTCACCAAGGAATAAGAGAGTTTAGCGAGCTCGATAGTTTGGCCAAAAACGCCGGACTAAAATTCATACAAGACAAGGCAATGCCCGCCAACAACCGGCTTCTCGTCTGGCAAAAAACGGCATGAACGAATACTTGCGCCAATAGACTAGATAACTAGTATTGAACCGGCACACACTGATTAGTGTTGGGTGGTTCTGGTGTTGTGCCACTAGGGGCTATATTCGCGATCATGCTAATAACGATCACTAATAGTTCTATTAATGCGTAGATATAACTATTTTCTAGGAGTATTTTTAAAGACAGGATTTCTAAGCATGGCCACAAAATTCTGTGGCTGTGCAATAACTATTATAAATAAGGGGGTTGCAATGGAACTCCAAAGACCAAGTCCAGCACTGCTGCTGTTGATTGGTGTGTTTCTT
>CALKFY010000012.1 GCA_938084925.1 uncultured Pseudomonadales bacterium | reverse complement strand
TAAACAGAAAACGGATAAGCAATTGCCGGATGGCTTTCATAGCCTTCCACTTCAAAGTCTGCTGTAGTTACCCAGGTTTCCAAGTCTTCTAGGGTTTTAATGTCCGGGTTGATCTTTAACGTTGGCAGGGGCAGTGGTTCGCGGTTAAGTTGTACGTCACGCATGAGTTCTAGCTGGTCTTCGTAGATGTGAGCATTCACTATCTTATGATAAGCCTTACCGGCTTTGTGACCGGTAATTTGGGCCATGATGGCTAGGAAGAAGTATACCTGCACCATGTTGAAGTTGAGCCCCAGTGGTACATCACAGCTGCGCTGGGTGCTGTTTAGGTAAAGGGTGTCGCCTAGCAAGGAAAAGTGATGGCTGTACATACAAGGGCGTAGGCAGCCCATGTGAAATACACCAGGATGATAGAAGGTGTAGATTTCACCACGGTCATCGCGGCCGGCCTTTAGGTCATCGTAGATTTTACGTAGTAGATCTAGGCTGCCACCGTCAGGCTTAGGAAAGTTACGCCCTACCTTGCCATAGATAAAGCCACAGTCATCTTCGCCCTTACGATAAGGGTTGTTTAACCAGGCTTGGTTGTCATTGGCGTTAGCATCCCAGGTTTTAGTACCTAGGGCACGGAAATCGGCAGCATTATCATAGCCACGAATATAGCCTAGTAGTTCGGCAATAGCAGACTTGTAAAAGCTCTTGCGCGTGGTCACCAAAGGAAACTCACCGGCAGCTACGTCGTAGGTCAAGTCGGCATTTATAACCGTTAGGCAGCGCTTGCCTGTGCGTTCATTTTCTACCCATTCACCTTCATCAATGATGCGCTGACACAAATCCAGATACTGTCGCATGAAACCTAGCCGTACTAATTAAATTAATTAACTCGAAATAATAGCAGATTGCTGGCTCCACGAGTATATGAACGAGTACAATTGAGCTTAATAGATTTTACTTATTGAAATGGTTTTCTCATGACCCTCGCCTTAATTGTTGCCGCTTCCGAAAATAACGTTATTGGTAAGAACAACCAATTGCCTTGGTATTTACCTGGTGATCTGAAATACTTCAAAGCCATCACCATGGCCAAGCCGGTAATCATGGGTCGCAAGACTTTTGAGTCTATTGGCAAGCCTTTGCCGGGTCGCGACAACATCGTCATTACTCGCAATGCAAGCTACCAAGCCGATGGCATAAAAGTAGTTACTAGCCTTGCGGAAGCTGTTGAACTGGCCGAGAGTATTTGCTTAATTAACGGTGGCGAAGAAATCATGATCATTGGTGGTGCGCAGATTTATGAACAGGCACTAGCCACAGCAGACCGTGTATATTTAACTCGCGTGCACCGTCACGTGGAAGGCGACGCTTTCTTCCCAGAACTTGCAGCGGAACAATGGCAAGAAGTTGCCCGTGAAGACATTGCCGCAGAAGAGCCTAATCCTTTTGATTTTAGCTACCTTGTTTTAGATCGAGTAGATAGCTAATGTTATTTGCTATCTACATGGGGCTAGGTGCCTTTGCCGGTTTGTTGGCTGGCCTATTTGGTATCGGCGGCGGCATTATCGTGGTACCGGTATTGGTTTTTGCTTTTACTCTGCAGGGCATTAATGCAGAAATTCTTATGCATATGGCCGTAGCTACTTCGCTAGCCAATATCATCTTTACCGCTACCAGCGCCATTCGTACTCACCAAAAAAAGGGTGCCATTTTATGGGGTATGGCCAAGCCTATTGCTATCGGCATGCTTTTAGGTACCTTTATTGGCGTAAACACAGCAGTTGCCATACCGGGTATTGTGCTACAAGGCATATTTGGCGTCTTCGCTCTCTACCTCAGCGCCAAAATGATACGGCTAACTAAGCGCCCTCCACAAAAGCAGCTGCCAGGCACCACGGGCTTAACCATAACAGGCACTATCATCGGCTGGGCATCTGCCATATTTGGTATCGGTGGCGGTAACTTGTTGGTGTCATGGCTGGTTAACCGTGGCGTTATTATGCAACAAGCCGTGGCAACAGCAGCGGCTTGTGGCCTTGCCATTGGCCTAGTTGGTGCTGCTACCAATATTTATGCCGGCCTAGGTCATCCTTTGTTACCAGAATACGCCTTGGGTTTTGTTTACTTACCGGCACTACTGGGCATTATTATCACCAGCACCTTTGCGGCTAGCTTCGGTGCCAAAATTGCTCACAAACTACCAGCTAAAACCCTGCAACAAATGTTTGCCGTGCTACTCTTGTTGGCAGGCTTGCGCATGCTAGCCAACGTATTTTTATAAGCAAGGAACAAAACTATGCTGACTTACCCGAATATTGATCCAGTAGCGTTACAGCTAGGTCCTATCAGTATTCATTGGTATGGCATCATGTACATGTTGGCCTTTGCTTCGGCTTGGTGGCTGGCCATGCGCCGCGCCGAAACCCATGGCTTCAACAAAGACCAAGTTGGCGACATCATTTTTAATGGTGCCGTTGGCGTGGTTCTGGGTGGTCGCCTAGGCTATATCCTGTTTTATAACTTCGATGCTTTTTTGCAAAACCCAAGTATGTTGATACGTGTATGGGAAGGCGGCATGTCTTTCCATGGTGGTTTAATTGGCGTGGGTTTAGCCTTGCTTTATACGGCCCGCCGTCATAATCGCAGCTTTGCTGAGCTAGTGGATTTTGCCACACCTATCGTGCCCCTTGGCTTGGGTGCCGGTCGCATAGGCAACTTTATTGGTGGTGAACTTTGGGGCCGTCCAACTGACTTACCTTGGGGCATGGTATTCCCCCATGTGGATCAGCTTGCACGCCACCCTTCTCAGCTGTATCAGTTTGCCCTAGAGGGCATTTTGCTATTTGCTATAGTCTGGTTCTATTCAGCAAAACCTCGTGCTAGCTTCCAAGTATTTGGGGTGTTTTTAATTGGCTATGGGGTACAACGCTTTATCGTTGAATTTGCCCGTCAGCCGGACTCACACCTTAACTTTGTGGCCTTTGATTGGATGACTCAAGGGCAGCTTCTGTCTTTGCCAATGATCGCCATTGGTGCCTTCCTACTGTTACGTCCAGCTAAAACAAGCATGTAAAGCTTATGTGTTTAATTGTGGTTGCTCATCAGGTACATCCAAGGTATCCGTTACTACTGGCGGCTAACCGTGATGAATTTCGCCAACGTCCAACCCAGCGCATGCATCACTGGCCCCAGCCTAACATGCTGGCAGGTAAGGACTTACAAGCCGGTGGCACTTGGCTTGGCGTTAGCAGTGATGGCCGCTGGGCAGCGCTCACCAACTATCGCGACGGCCGCAACAAATCAGTTGGCGGACCTTCCCGAGGTCACATTTGTACCGACTTTATTGAGCAAGATATGAGTGCTCTTGGGTTTGCCCAGCAACTCAGTCAGCAAAGTTATGCAGGCTTCAATGTGCTGCTATGGGATGGCGACAATCTGGTCTATTACGGCAGCCAAAACGAACAAGCACCACAGGTACTAGAACCTGGAGTTTACGGTCTAAGTAACGCTCACTTGGACACAGACTGGCCCAAGGTCAACACCGTTAAAACAGG
Source organism: uncultured Pseudomonadales bacterium (assembly GCA_938084925.1). Classification (GTDB taxonomy): domain Bacteria; phylum Pseudomonadota; class Gammaproteobacteria; order Pseudomonadales; family Balneatricaceae; genus Njordibacter. Next base: position 37,836 of record CALKFY010000012.1, on the reverse strand, counting down.
TATGGCAAACCTACTAGACGAATCAGAAGTCGCTCACCAACACCTGCAAAGTATTATGTTTAACAATCAGCTAGCTGCTGATCATATGCTGCCAGACACGGGAATTCCACTAGCGTGGGAACAACGTTTGTCGGCGTGTTTTATTGATGCCCCAGAAATGGACTATGGCACCCGCACCTGCATCAGTTTGCTGCAAAACCAGCAAGGCCAGTTACATATTAAAGAAAGGGATTTTGATATAGCAGAAAGTCCTGATCAGGACTTTTCTTTTAGCTTAACGCCATGACTATGATGGCGATTTAGGCCTGCGGCCTCCATCGCTTCTTTCACTAAGACTTCTACTTGTCCTGAGTTAGCTTGCAACAAGGCTTGCTGCAACATGACCTTGGCTTGCGCCATAGTGAAATTACGCAAGGCCGATTTCACCTTTGGCAAACCTGCTGCGTTCATGGACAGCGTATCGTAACCCATAGCCATCAGCAATAAGGCACCAGCAGGTTCGCTAGCTAGCTCACCACACAAGCTCACAGGAATATTAGCCGCCTTACCCGCATCCACAATCTGTTGTAATGCCATAAGTACCGCTGGATGCAAGGAATGATACAGTTCAGCTACCTGTGGATTATCTCGGTCTACGGCTAGCAGGTATTGAGTAAGGTCATTACTACCCACTGAAATAAAGTCTACCTTGGCCGCCAAATGATGGGCTTGGTAAACCGCTGCAGGCACTTCAATCATCACGCCAATAGCTGGCATAACGACGTTACAACCTTCTTCCAGCAATTCTTGATAAGCCTGCTCAATGAGAATCAAAGCCTCATCGACCTCGCTCACGTGAGTCACCATAGGCAACAGTATTTGCAGGTTATCCAGACCTTGGCTGGCCTTTAGCATGGCGCGTATTTGCACCAAGAATATTTCTGGGTGATCAAGGGTGACGCGAATACCACGCCAACCCAAAAATGGGTTATCTTCTTGAATCGGGAAATAAGGCAAGGCCTTATCACCACCGATGTCGAGAGTACGCATGGTTACTGGACGCGGAGCAAAACCTTGCAACTGGGTGCGGTAACAATCCACCTGTTCTTGTTCCGAAGGAAAATGCTCTTTAATCATAAAGGGCACTTCGGTACGGTACAGGCCAACACCTTCTGCACCGTTGTTTAAAGAACGACTCACATCAATAGGCAAACTGGTATTCACCATCAACGGCATTATGTGCCCATCGCGGGTTTGCGCTGGTAGATCACGTAGTACTTCCAACTCTTTGGAGAAGTTGGCTTCTTCAACAATCGCTTGCTGATAATAACGATACAAATCAGCACTGGGGTTTACATAAATATGCCCAGTTTGACCATCGATAATAACTTCTTTGCCTTCCATGCGGGTATAAGGGAAATCAACTGCCCCCATGACCGTAGGAATACCCATAGAACGGGCCAAAATGGCCGCATGGGAGTTATTAGAACCTTGTATAGAGACAATGGCCTTTAGCTTATCAGCAGGTACCTCACCCAACATAGTCGCTGTAACTTCTTCGGCAACCAAAACAGTCGAGTCGGCAAAATGACGTTCTTTAGTTTGCGTCTGCTGCAGCTCTGCTAAAACACGTCGACCTAAATCACGGATATCCGTGGCCCGCTCACGCAAGTAGGGATCATCCATCATTTCAAAGGCATGAATGTGCTGGGAGACCACCTGTCTTAAAGCACCTTGCGCCCACTGGCCAGTACGTATGTTGGCAATGACCTCGCCAGCTAAGGCATTGTCATCAAGCATGCGCATATATACTTCAAACAGTTCATGCTCTTGGTCTTTTAAACTACGCGCTAGGGTACGGCTGACCACCTTAATTTTACGGCGTACGGATTGCAGCGCAGTCTGGAAAGACTCAACTTCGGCGTTAATGTCCTCACAGGCGCGATCTGGCACCTTTTTCAAATCTGCCGCTGGCGCAATAACAGCCACTTCAGAAATGGCGACACCACCAGAACCCGACACACCCGCATAGGCAATGTCTGTAGACTGCTCATCAGCTAAGACATTGGCACGCAAGCCACCGCCCGTGGCTTCGGCATGAGCAATAAAGCCAGCTAATTGCGCAGACAGCGTAATCAACATGGCTTCTTCTTCATCGGTGTATTGACGGCTAGCGCTATGCTGCACTACCAATACACCCAACACAGAACGGTGGTGTACTATCGGCACACCAAGGAAGGAGTTAAAGGGTTCTTCGCCAATGCCTTCTACATGATGAAAGCTAGGGTGCAACGAGGCCTGATTGGTACGAAAGGGCTCAGAACGTTTGGCAACATGGCCTACTAGACCGCTGCCGCAAGGGATACATAACTCGCCGATGAATTTTTGCTCTAGGCCCTTGGTAGCCATTAAGACAAAGCTTTCGGTAGCGGGAAAGTGCAAGTATATAGAACACACGTCGGTACGCATGGCGCGCTTTACATTGTCCACCACCAGGTCAAGGGCGGATTGCAGGTTTTCTGCTGCCGCCACCTGTTGGGTGATTTTTTTAATACTTGTCAGCATAGTTAGTCTCAGTCTTCCCTATACTGCAGGCTAAAATCTTGTCCGTTAAAAACCAAACGTGAATGGCGATGACACAGTTCCTTCATGGCTCGACGGTATACTTCACGCTTAAATGGCACCACTTGGCCAACTGGGTACCAATAACTTACCCATTCCCAATTATCAAATTCGGGCTTGTCGCCAGACATGCACTCCACGGCAGAATCGGGAGCTAGCATTTTCAGCAAAAACCATTTTTGCTTTTGGCCAATACAAACAGGGTGTTGCCCATGACGAATCATGCGCTTAGGCAGGCGATAACGTAGCCAGCCGCGAGTGCAGGCTAATACTTCCACATGATGTGGATCTAAACCTATTTCTTCTTTTAACTCCCTAAATAAGGCTTCTTCTGGCGTCTCGTGGGCATCTATGCCACCTTGAGGAAACTGCCAAGCATCCCAACCAACTCGTTTTGCCCACAATACCTGGCCTGCTGAGTTAGCTAAAATAATACCTACGTTAGGGCGAAAACCATCCTTATCGATCACGGATTTTCACCTAAAAATTTTTCATACCCCATTGTTCCATAAAAACAGCATCAACAACAACTCTATAGTAGAATAAGATAAGTTTTACAATTCAATTACATAGCTTATCTAGCCGAGAATAGCAGCCATGACCAGACTTGCCCTTTTTGACCTCGACAACACCTTACTTGCCGGTGACAGTGATCATAGCTGGGGCGAATTTATGGTGGCCAATGAGATGGTAGATGGTGCTTATTTCAAAGAGCAAAATGATAAGTTTTATGAAGACTACAAAAATGGCTGCTTGGACATGCACGCCTACGGCGCTTTTATACTTGAGCCGCTAACCAAATACACGCAACAAGAGCTAGTACTGTTTCACTACCAGTTTATGCGTGAATGCGTGATTCCTATGGTATTGCCCAAGGGCCAAGAACTGATACAACAGCACCGTGACGCAGGCGATGAAATCGTCATCATCACCGCCACCAATGACTTTGTCACCTTCCCTATTTCCAAGTACCTTGGCGTCGATCATCTAATCGCCACCACGGCAGAAAAGGTAGACGGCCAGTACACCGGCAAGATCTCTGGCACACCATGCTTAAAAGAAGGCAAGATTGGCAAGTTAATGGATTGGCTGGACACCACGGACTTCAGTTTGATGGGAGCCCGCTTTTACAGCGACTCCTTCAATGACATTCCGCTATTAGCAGAAGTAGACGAACCAGTGGCCGTTGACCCAGATGCTACCCTGCGTGAGCATGCTATGGCCAACGACTGGCCAATTATTACTCTGCGTTAACAACTGATATTTGAGCGACCCCAACCGTTATTGCGAACGTATTTTCCGTCATTGCGAACGAAGTGAAGCAATCCCTAGCAGAAGAAGTGCCAGCGCGCAGAGATTGCCGCGGTGCTTCGCACCTCGCAATGACGTCGTTAAGCGTTAAGCGTTAAGGCGCATAGCGCTCTATCTGCCACTCATCTTGGTTATCATCGCGCTGATAGATAAAGCGATCATGCAAGCGGTTCTCACCGCCTTGCCAAAATTCAATTTGTTCTGGTTCAATGCGGAAGCCACCCCAGAAACTGGGGGCTTCTATCTCGCCCTTGGCAAACTTTTTTTTCAGCTCAATGAACTTCTCTTCTAATACGCGCCGTGCACTGATTGGATGGCTCTGGCGTGAAGCCATAGCAGCCAGTTGGCTGGCCTTAGGGCGGGATAAGAAATAAGCCATATTTTCGGCACTGGTCAAGGCTTTGGCTTGGCCATTGATAATCACTTGGCGGTCATGGGGTAACCAAGCAAAGTGCAAACTGACGTTGGCGTTGTTCTGAATTTGCTGTGCTTTACGGCTACCCAAGTTAGTAAAGAACACAAAACCACGCTCATCCACACCCTTTAGCAACACCATACGTTGAAAAGGTCGCCCGCGCTCATCTACTGTTGCCACGGTCATGGCCGTCGCATCTTGCAGCTCATCATCGTTGGCTTGCTGCAACCAGCTTTCAAACTGGGCCACAGGGCATTCCAATAGCTGCTTACGACTAAGGCTGCCGTGTACATATTCACGGCGTAGATAACTAACTTGCGGATGCTGAGACGACTGAGACATAAGGCCCCTTAACTAATACGTGTGTAGTCAAAACTATAACGGCTAAGGGGTTTGAAGGTGTTGATTAAAGTCGCTTAATGTTTAAAAAGCCAACTTAAAAACCTGGGCTGATACCAACTAAAATAGACTTCAAGTAGTCAGTTTCCGCTATCGCAGGATGAATCGGATGATCACCACCTTGGCCACCGTGCTCTAGAATTTGACCATGACGGCCATTCTTACGACAAGCATCGTTAATCATGTCTACTAGACGGCTACGCTGTAGGTGCATAGAGCAAGAAGCCGAAACCAAGTAACCTGTGTCAGCAACGAGACGCATGGCAAGCTGGTTGGCACGCTGATAGGCCAATTCGCCACTTTTAATATCTTTACGACGGCTAATAAACGCAGGCGGGTCAAGAATCACCACATCAAAGCGTTCGCCATCTTCTTTTAGTTGCTTAAGGGCCGCAAAGGCATCGCCTTTAATAGTGCTAACTCGGTCAGCAATGTTGTTTAGTTTGGCTTGCTCGTGTACCAAGTCTAACGCTTGTGCCGAAGCATCCACGCAAACCACTTCGCTAGCACCAGCTGCACCGGCTTGAATACCCCAGCCACCAACATAACTAAACAAATCCAATACACGCTTGCCCTTACTGATAGCTTGTACTCGGGCACGGTTAAGTCGGTGATCATAGAACCAACCTGTCTTTTGGCCATGCCAGACAGGAGCCATAAAGTCGACGCCATTTTCTTGTAAAGGCACCAGTTCAGGTACGTCACCTTGTACAGTATGCACGTACTCTTCCAAGCCTTCTATTTGGCGCATCTTGCCATCATTCTTAAGCAAAATATTTAAGCCCGGCTGCACTTGGTTAATAGCATCCAACAAGGATTGCTGCAGCATTTCCATACCAGCTAGAGAGACCTGTACCACAATGGTATCACCAAAACGATCAATAACTAGACCTGGCAAACCATCACTATCTCCATATACCCAACGGTAACTCTGGGCTGCAAATAAACGCTCACGGCTATCTAGAGCACGTTGTAAGCGCTCTACTAGATCAACTTCGGTCAATGGCGCATCGGCGCGGCGGTTAACCAGACGACCACAAATCAGCTGCTGCGGGTTCACCATAGCAGTGCCCAAGGGCTTACCTTTGTGATCTAACACATCCACTTGCTGACCCAACATAAACTGCTGTAAAGGCGTCTTAGCAACATCGACTTCGTTGCTGTAGATCCATAAGTGACCACTACGTAAACGGCGGTCGGCTTTGGGCTTGAGGATTAGGTGGGCCATGGTGGGGTCAACTATTTTGGTGGGTAGGTTGTTTGCACGCTAGTGCTGGGAATGAGGAGTCAGGCACGCCAAATGAATTTGGCAAGCCAGACACCTATTCTAGAGAAAAGTTATTCTTCACAAGCGTCGGCGTAGGCCTCAGCGTCTAGCAAAGATTCTAGTTCCGAAGCATCGGATAAACGCATGCGGCAGATCCACGCATCGTATGGTTCGGAGTTGACGCTCTCTGGATCGTCTTCTAGGTCGGTGTTTACTTCAATCACTTCACCAGATACTGGCGCGTATAGATCAGACGCTGCTTTAACGGATTCGATAACACCGAATTCATCTTCGGCACCGTATTCGTTACCTACAACAGGTAGTTCGACAAATACCACATCACCTAGAGACTCTTGGGCAAAATCCGTAACACCGATGGTAACGGTACCGTCACCTTCGTCGCGAATCCACTCGTGGCTGGCTACATATTTTAATTCTGTTGGGATATTACTCATGGCAAGGTCCTAGTGATTATTTTCGCTGAGAATTGTAAAGCTTTTGCGTTCACCCGCAAAGGCTTTATCATTTGATTTTTTTCTGTTTAAAAACTTAACTTTGCTTCATCTAACTTCTAGAAAGAGGCGGTAAATGCTTCCCCACACCCAAAGCCTCTTGGGCTAAATGCTGTTTAAGAGGCGCTAGGGCCTGCATAGTGTGCATGGCTTGGTTACGCAGCGCACTCAACAGAGGATGCTGATTACCAAATAAACGCGCAAAACTTTCCATCAAGGCCATCATCCGTAGGTTATCCGTACGCCGACGTTGTTGATGTTGTTCTAATACGCTCATAGACCCGATGCTTTGCTGTGCCGATACGGCCTCTTTTAGAGTTTGCACCAAAGCTGAAACGTCCAAGAAACCGAGATTTACACCTTGGCCGGCAAGGGGATGAATAGTATGAGCCGCATCGCCCACCAACACCAAACCTGGTTGAATGTATTGCTTGGCATGTCGTTGACGCAATGGGATCACATAGCGCTCATCAGTGCTCAGCACCTTGCCCAAACGCCCTTCAAAAGCGCGTTCCAAAGCAGCACAAAAATCGGCTTCGGGCATAGCTTGCAGCTCATTGGCTGGCAAGGCTGGTTGTGACCAAACGATAGAACAGTGACTAGCTGCATCAGAGCCCTGTGGCGAGCGTAAAGGTAAAAAAGCCAAGATGCCGTTTTCTGTGAAACGCTGCCAAGCCGTGTTGTCATGACCTTTGGCCGTGGCTACACGAGTCACCAAAGCATGATGAGGATAATCCCATTCACGGGTAGGCAAGCCGGATAACTGGCGTACCTTAGAATTAGCGCCGTCAGCGCCTACTACCAAATCGGCACTAACAGTTCGGCCATCGGCCAAGGTTAGCTGACGTGGTGATTGTGTTTTGGGGCTAATATCTTGTAATACTACTTTTGACCAGACCTCTATACCACGCGCTTGCAGTTCTTGATGCAAGGCACTGGTGATGGTCTTGTTTTCTAAAATATGGCCAAGGTTAGGTAGGTGTTGTTCACTAGCTTTAAATTCGATATATCCGGTACCGCAAGCATCCCATACGTACATGTCTTGGTAGTCTTGCATACGCCCCATAGCTTGAATACGCGGCCAGGCGCCTATATGAGTTAGCAAGTTTTGCGAGGCAAGGCTAATGGCCGATACCCGCGGGTCCACATCATCTTCTGACCAGTCAGCTTGTGGATTAAGCTCCCTGGCTTCTAGCAATAAACACTGAATACCGATGTCTTGTAAGCCACAAGCCAAGGCTGCACCCACCATACCTGCACCAACTATCACTACGGGAAAATGGCCTGCTGGAGTTGTTGTATTATCACTCATGATGCGCCTCCTTCTGTCGTTTGAGGCGCTGCTTTTGGCACAGCAAGCACATTAGCAAGGGGCCGGTCTAAGCCCATGGCAGAGCGGGTAAACACGGTTTTAGCCAAAGGCATATTTTGTATTGCTAACAAGCCTAATTGGCGACCAAGGGTGAGACTTTTATCTCGGCTAGAAAACAATTTCATGATTTGGTCACTAGCGCCTACGGTGCGTTTTTGGTCACCACTGCTAGCATCAACGAATTGCTGCAAATAAGCCAAATCACCAAGCGGAGCTTGGTCTTTACAAGCCATATGCACCTGCTCAGCAAGAGCAAAGGCCCCACGCAATGCCAAGTTAAAGCCTTGGCCGGCAATCGGGTGTAGCGTATGTGCCGCGTTACCAATCACCGCCAAACCTTGGCGCGCTTGTTCTTTGGCAACACTTAAAGATAATGGATAAACCTGACGTTCACCCAAAGCACGGAATTCACCCATGCGAAAACCAATTTGATTTTGTAATTCAGCCAACAGGGTTGCATCATCCATAGCGGCAAGCTCTGTTTCTCGCTCTTGCGGCTGTGTCCACACAATTGCCGCCCGGTGTTGATTATGGGCATTGCTGTTTGCAGAAGTGACATCAGGTAGAAGTGGCAACACGGCCATAGGGCCTTTAGCGGTAAAACGCTCACAAGCTAAGCCCTGGTGATCTTTATCCAAGGCCACGTTAACGACAACGGCTACTTGATCGTAACTTTGTTGGTGGTTAAACATACCCAAGCTTTCACGCAGGCTAGATCGTCCGCCGTCGGCCATAATAACCAGCTGACATGTGATTTCAACCTTCTCTGGCTCTGCCTGGCCTTCTAGAGTGCGCTCATAAACCAGTTTGCTATCTTGGCGAGCATTATCAACTTGCAGCACCTGAGCTTGGTCGATTATCGCAACCTGGGCATCACAATGTTGTGTTAACTGTTGCCAGAATACCTGCCCCATATGCTGGTTTTGCAACACATACCCCAGGGCTTCTTGGTCCATTTCCTGTGCGTGCATTTTGGCGCCAAAAGGCTTGCCTTGGTCACTAACATCAATGTCCATTATCGGCTGCGCTTGGCTAGCCAAATCTGCCCACACGCCAATGCTATCAAGCAAATTACGACTACCCAATGCCAAAGCAGTTGCTCGACCATCAAGGTCTCCGGCTGCCGTAGGCGTACTGTCTTCGGCCTTGGCCGCATCGATAATGGCGATACTAAGATCATAACGTTGGGCGATGCCGGCTAAGGCAAGAGCCATGGAGGCTCCAACTAGGCCACCGCCAACAATCACAATATCGTAACTGGCTTGCTTCATATAATTAGGCTTATTCTGCGTTCTGCATTAATGCTTCGATAGCTTCTACGGTGACGGGCACTTGGCGCGTTAGATTTTCATGGCCAGTGTCTGTCACCACAATATTATCTTCTATACGCACACCAATACCCAACCATTTGGCATCAACATCGGCCGTATCGGCAGCAATGTAAATACCGGGTTCAACAGTGGTCACCATACCAGAGCGCAATTGTCGCCATTGCCCATCAATTTTGTACTGACCCACGTCATGTACGTCCATGCCCAACCAATGCCCAACACCATGTAGATAGAAAGGTTTGTAGGCTTCATCTTTAATAAGCTGCGCTACATCGCCTTTAAGAATACCCAAATCAACAAGCCCTTGGGTTATCACTTGTACTGCGGCATCTTGCATAGCGTTAACGGGAACGCCGTCTTTTACTACGGCAATTGCGGCCTCTAAGGCTGCCAAAACGATGTTATAAATTTGTTTTTGTGGCTCACTAAAACGGCCATTTACCGGAAAGGTACGAGTAATATCAGCAGCGTAATAATCTATTTCACAACCGGCATCAATCAATACCAGATCACCATCTTTTAACGGCTGATTATTGTTTTCATAGTGTAAAATACAGGCGTTGTCGCCACCGGCAACAATACTGCCATAAGCCAATCGCGGGCTAGCTTCCATACTACAAGCATAGCTAAAGTGTGCCGCTAGTTGATACTCCATCACGCCAGGCTGGCTGTTTTGCATCAAACGCTGGTGAGCTCGCGCACTAATGTCGCCAGCTTGGCGCATGACAGCCAATTCGGCTTCTGACTTAATCAAGCGCATTTCGTTTACCAAGGCATCCAGGTCTGCATAAAACTCAGGAGCTTCGGCACCTTGGCGTGCGCGGTCACGTAAACGCATAGCGCTAGCATCAACGCGCTGTTTGACATCCGCTCGACCCTGGGCAGAATAGACAATGCTTGCCCCATCCAACCAAGCGTCCAAGCTACTTTCTAACTCACTAATTGCCTTGGCTTCGTTAACCTGTAAAGCCCCGGGGGCTGCGTCTACACCGAGGCGACGACCATGCCAAGTTTCCTGCAAGCGATCTTTTTCAAGGCATAATATAAGACTATCAAAACCCGTATCGGTCTTACGCATTAACAAGGCAGAGCCTGCTTCGGCAAAGCCCGTTAGATAATACATATAGCTATCTTGGCGATAGGCGTGGTCTACATCGCCATTACGTATTGCTGTAGTAGCGGCACAAACTAAAACCACAGAGCCCTCAGGCAATTGCGCCATTAGCTCTTTACGACGAGCTGGATATTCTTGTTGAGGCAATACGGGCAAACCAGTCATATTAGTGAACCGCTGGTGGTTGCTGATCAACAGATGCTTGGTTGAATTCGCTAAACACCATAAGCGCGGCCATACGCACATATTCAGTCAATTCCATCAGGCTTTGCTCAGCCTCTGCATCCTCATCATCGTCTAAAGACACCATGGCGATTTGGGATAAATCATCCATGGTTTCGGTAATTTCTTCGCTTAGTTTTTGCTTCTTACGGTCATAAGCCAACCCAAAACCACCTAAGAAACCGCTGCACCAGCTACCAAGTGATTCGGCACGGGCAGCCAACTCAGTTTCGTCATCAGGCAGTAACAAAGTAAAGGTAAAACCACCGTCACTTAGCTGCGATAAAGCTAACTCGTACAAACCAACTAATTCGGTTTTATCATCATCGTCTTCAATTTCTTGTACATCAAGATGGGCTACGACCATGGCCAACCAAGCGTCAGCATCAAAACGTACGCCAGCAGCTAGCTGGCCACACATAAGGCCGTGTAGTTCGGCAGGCGTGCCGAAGGCACCCATTTCAACGAACATATCGGCGAAATCATCAAAACAATAGGACACGGATTCAGGCATATCAGACATAGATTTAGCTCAAGCAATAACAAACTCGATGATTATACCTGAATAATCTGGGGTGTCCGACCATTGACCGACCGCCAACCAGTGTTTAAGATTATTTTTTTACCTATTGGTTATTACTGTGTCTAAAATTCATTCCTTGGTGCTGCATATCGAGCAACTACTCAAACAACATCAATTGCTACAACAAGAAAACCAAGCCTTACGCGCTCAAGTGGCCGAACAGGAAGAAAAACTCACTAATTTAGAATTTAGTCAAAACCAGCAAAGCTATTCCGAAGAAGACGAGGCAACTATGCAGCGCCTAATCGACCTAGTTGATCACAACCTACAAGTCGATGAGGCAAATAATAATGAGCAATAACGTCGCTGTACAAATCACCATATTAAATCAGAGCTATACCTTAACTAGCCCTGCTGGCAAAGAAGAACAGCTGCGTGAGGCAGCACAATTACTCGATACCCGCTTACGGAGCATTAAGGATAGTGGTCGCGTCGTGGGCCTTGAACGCATGGCTGTTATGGCCGCTTTAAACTTTAGTGCAGAGGCTTTGCAGACTCGCAAAGACATGGAAACTTTGGAGTTAGCCCTCGGCCAAATTGATGCAAAAGTAAGCCAACAGTTAGATCTAAATCAAGACAGCAGCGACAACAAATAACATTGGCCGTTGCCAGATGAAAATTTGAGGCATATAATGCGCCTAAGACTCCCTGTGGTTATCGACAGCCGGTTACGTCCTTGAGCCGATACTCCCAGTTTGGAAGTGGCCCGCTTTGGTTCTGTGCATGTCCGCTTGACGGAAAGCCTTCTATCAGACAGCTGCTTCCCCCTTGAACCCATCGGGTTCAGGGCCTCTACCGGAAACGCAACTGTGGGGAGTCCTATACATATTCCTAAAAAGGGTAGATGGACGGCTGTTCACCTACCCTTTTTTTATGCCAGTCTATCTTTACAATTATTTTGAGCAAAAAAAAGGCGGGAACGCGTCCCGCCGTAAAGGCACTTGCCTGAGTCATCTGAGCAATAACTGAGAACACTTGTAGTATAAGGATTGCAACGCAAACGTGTGTCAAGCCGGCGTAAAGAAACGTAAAGCGCAAGCTTGGATTAGGGCTAGCGCTCGTCACTTGTGGCACAATGGCGTTATCGATAAAGGAGTTAATCAATGAGCACCAATACCAATATCCTACTGGTTGAAGACGACCAAGAACTAAACGAACTGCTGACGGAATTTTTGCAACTGGAAGACTTTAATGTCACCAGCACGTTCGACGGTGCCGAAGGATTAGAGCAAGCCCTAAAAGGTGACTTTGATGCCATTGTTCTGGATATTATGCTGCCTAAAATGAATGGCTTAGAAGTGCTCAAGCAATTGCGCAACAGTAAGAAAACACCAGTACTGATGCTAACCGCACGTGGTGACGAAGTGGACCGCATTGTTGGTTTTGAGATGGGCGCTGATGACTACCTTCCCAAACCGTGCAACCCACGTGAACTAATCGCGCGCATTAAAGCTATCCTGCGTCGCGTTGATATGGATACCGAAGACACCAAAAAGACTGCCAAAAACGGTGTCCTTAAACTAGAAGACGTGGAAGTGAATCCCGCTACCCGCGCAGCAACCTTGAACGACGAAGTTTTGGAACTTACTAGTACAGAATTCAACCTACTAGAAAGCTTACTTACCCACGCTGGCAGTGTATTGAGCAAAGAAGACCTAACAGAAACTGCCCTAGGCCGTAAGTTAACCATGTACGACCGCAGTGTCGATATGCACCTGAGCAATCTACGCCGTAAACTAGGGCCGTTTAGCGATGGCGAACCACGTATCAAGACCGTGCGCGGTGTTGGCTATATTTACGTCGCCCGATAAGGCGAAGCGAGACACTCAATGCGCAGCTTATATTGGAAAATATTTCTCTTCTTTTGGGTAACACTGATCCTGACCACAGCGGCAGTTGTGACCCTAACCGGCACCATAATTGAGAATCGACAAAAACTGGAATCCCACCAGATAATCGAGATCGCTATGGAGCTGACAGATGTCTACGAGAAAAAAGGCCGTAAAAAGCTTGCCCATGAACTGCGCGAAGTCGACGAAGACCATGGTATCAAAGCATTTATTTTAGATGACCACAAACGCCCCATTAGTCGCGTCAACCTACCTAAAGACTGGTTATCATTCGCCCAGCCTCTTAACCCACAACGCCTTGCAGAGCGTGCGAGCCGTGGCCTAAGGGTATATCACATATCTAGCAGTAGCGGCACTCGCTATACCTTTGTGGCTCGTGTAAACAGAGATCATGCTTACCAGTACTGGTTCCCTCACCTACCTGCTTTGCAACTATTTACCTCCTTGATTATTGTTGCGTCCTTAACCGCCTTTATTACTTGGCGTATTACCAGCCCACTCAACCGCTTACGCCGAGCCACCAATGCCTTTGCCCGTGGTGAATTTGAAGCCCGCGTTGATGAGACTGTTTGTAGCCGCAAGGATGAAATCAGCCAACTTGGCCTTGCCTTTAATAACATGGCAGAACGTATATCCCTATTATTGAGCAATCAACAGCGCTTGTTCCGGGATATTTCTCACGAGCTACGCACACCTTTGGCACGCCAACAAATCGCCTTGGAATTGCTAGCACGTAAACTGCCAGAAAAAGACAAGGCGGGGACTGAGCGTATTGAACGTGAAATTGGGCGCATGAATGAACTCATCGATCAGGTACTCACCTTGCTACGTTTAGAGCAGGGCGACAACAAGCCTGAAGAGACCAATTATGATCTGAGCAATCTAATTCACCAGGTAGTGCATGACGCTACCTTTGAAGCTCAAAATGACGACAAGATCAGCCTTAACTTGCCGGAATCTTGCAGCCTATTGGGCTGTCCTGAACTTACCTCTCGCGCCCTAGAAAACATTATCCGTAATGCCCTGCGCTATACCTCTGAACAAGGCAAGGTTTACATCAATGTCTCCAAGGGTAAAGAGTGGCTAAGCATCAGCATCGAAGATGACGGCCCAGGGGTACCAGAAGAGTCGCTGAAACACCTATTTGAGCCCTTCTACCGTGTGGAAGAAAGTCGCAACCAGCAAGCTGGCGGCTACGGTATTGGCATGGCCATTGCCGAGCAAGCTATGCGCAGCCAAGGCGGTAGCATCACCGCAAATAACCGCGCTGAAGGTGGTTTGAAAATCGATATCCGCTTGCCTTTGTAGACCAGGTTTCAGCTCTACAGCATCGATAAATAATCAGCCACCCGCTTTTTGTCGAGTTGAAACTCGACCTACGACGGACTCAAAAACAACTGATAGGCTGGGTTATCCGTTTCTTCATGGAACGCATAACCTAGCTCTTGCAGATAGCCAAGCAAACGTTCCTTGTCACCATTTGGCACTTGCAGCCCTACCAATACTCGCCCGTAAGCTGAGCCGTGGTTACGATAATGGAACATGGATATATTCCAGTTTTGACCTAGCTTGGTCAAAAACTTCATCAAGGCACCTGGGCGTTCGGGGAAAGTAAAGCGGTACACTACTTCGTTATCTACCTGTGCGTGGCCACCTACCATGTAACGAATATGGATCTTGGCCATTTCATTATCACTAAGATCTTGAGCTTGAATATCGGCTGCGGCCAACTCTGATAACAACTCTTGCTTGCCGCCCGCGTTGGCGCTTAACTGCACACCGACAAACACCTTGGCACTTTGCTGGTCCGCATAGCGATAATTGAACTCAGTAACGTTACGGTCGCCCAAGGCCTGACAGAATAGCTTAAAGCTACCAGGGTGCTCAGGAATACTAGCAGCAATAATAGCCTCGCGACGCTCACCAATTTCCGCCCGCTCTGCCACATGGCGAAGCCTATCAAAGTTAATGTTGGCACCGCTAGCTATGGCAACTAGGTTTTGATTTTGCACCTGATCACGTGCCACATACTTCTTTAAACCCGCCACCGCGCAAGCCCCAGCTGGCTCTGTGATAGCACGCGTATCATCATAGAGATCCTTAATAGCGGCACACAACTCGTCGGTGGTCACGGTAATGACTTCATCAACACACTCTTGTGCGATAGCAAAAGGTCGTTCACCAATTTGTGCCACGGCCACACCATCAGCAAAGATACCTACTTCTGGTAACACCACACGCTCACCAGCAGCCAAGGCCGCCTGCAAACAACAAGAATCTTCTGGCTCTACACCAATGACTTTGATGTCAGGGTTTAGGTATTTAAGATATACGGCAACACCAGCGATTAAGCCACCACCACCAACAGGCACAAATACCGCATCAATATCCGCCACTTGGCGCATTAGCTCAACAGCAACCGTGCCTTGACCGGCAATCACATCGTCGTTATCAAATGGATGGATGTAAACATAGCCATGTTCATCTACCAATTTCAGAGAATGCGCATAAGCATCAGGGAAGCCATCCCCATGCAATACTACTTGCGCACCATAAGAACGGACTGAATTGATTTTGATCTCTGGCGTTGTCGTTGGCATCACTATCGTTGCCTTCACACCTAGATACTGAGCAGACAAGGCCAACCCTTGAGCATGATTGCCGGCAGATGCTGCCACCACACCAGCGGCTTGCTGTTCAGGTGATAGGTTCTTTAAGCAATTGTAGGCACCGCGCAATTTAAAGGAAAAAACCGGCTGCAGGTCTTCACGCTTAATTAGCACATTATTTTGCAATCGCGCAGATAAGCCTTTGGCTCTATCCACTGGTGTTTCTTTGGCTACATCATAGACGTTAGCCGAGAGAATTTTTTTGATATAACGATTGGGCATGCGTGCCGCCTATTTAGCAAAACTGAGTAATTTCAATAATTGGCTACAATGGTAATAATTCATACCCTACACGTCTACATAGGAAGCCCATATTTCCGGTATAATAGCTGTTTTAACCCATTCTACCGAGCTACACATGAATCAGGATGAACTAAAACAGGCCGTGGCCCAAGCTGCCGTGGACCACATTGCCCCTCACCTTAACAAGGATTCCATTGTTGGTGTTGGTACAGGCTCCACTGCCAACTGCTTTATTGATGCTTTGGCAGCTATCAAACATACCTTTGATGCCGCTGTAGCCAGCTCAGAAGCCACTGCCGAACGCCTACGTGGCCATGGCATCCCAGTGCTAGAGCTTAATGCTGTTAGCCATATGGGCTTTTACATCGATGGTGCTGACGAAAGCGATCATCACCTTAACTTGATCAAGGGTGGCGGTGCAGCCTTAACCCGAGAAAAGATCGTTGCTGCCGTAGCCGACAAGTTCATCTGTATCGCTGACGAATCCAAGTTGGTAGACGTGATGGGGGAGTTTCCGCTACCTGTAGAAGTAATCCCAATGGCCCGTAGCTATGTAGCCCGCAAGCTAGTTGGCCTAGGTGGCGAACCGGTTTGGCGTGAAGGCGTGATTACCGACAATGGTAACTACATCCTAGACGTACACGGCTTGAGCATTGTCGACCCTAAGGGTTTGGAAGCGGCTATTAACCAAATCACTGGTGTGGTTACCAATGGCATCTTTGGCATGCGCGGTGCTGACTTGTTGTTACTTGGTACTAGCCAAGGCGTAAAGGAATTGACGGTTTAACAGATTAGGGACTGGCTTTTCCTGCAACGAAGTGCCTGTCCCGTCTATGATACATAGTGAGCACCCGTCCCGCCTAAGACATCACCTTCCTAAGCCTTAGGAAGACAACGCCAAGCTAAGAAGGGACAGGCACTTTTTATCCGCTACGCGTATAAATAAGAGCCAGCCCCCTAGGGACTATCTAGAACAATACGCGGCAGCTCTTGGTACCCGTGACAGCCTTTAATTTGGACAAGGCCAGTTCAGAGTGGGCTGCATCAATGTCGATTACCACGTAGCCAATCTTGTCATTGGTGTTTAGGTACTGACCAGAGATGTTGATATCGTTTTCAGAGAAAACGTTGTTAATCTGCGATAGCACACCCGGTACGTTGGCGTGAATGTGCAACAAACGGTGGGTGTTTTCGTGATTTGGCAAGGATACTTCTGGGAAGTTAACGGCCGACAAGGTTGTACCATTACCACAATAACGCACTAGCTTATCGGCAACTTCAACGCCGATGTTTTCTTGTGCTTCTACAGTAGAACCACCAATGTGTGGGGTTAGGATAACGTTATCCAAACCACGCAAAGGCGATACAAATTCTTCATCGTTAGAACGTGGTTCAACTGGGAACACGTCGATAGCCGCACCCAACAACTTACCGGACGCCAAGCAGGCTGCAAGAGCATCAATATCTACGACAGTACCGCGAGAGGCGTTGATTAGAATAGAACCTTGCTTCATTTGCGCGAACTGCTTAGAATCCATCAAATTGGCCGTAGCCTTGGTTTCTGGTACGTGCAAACTGACAACATCAGCCCTACCTAGTAGCTCTGCCATAGAACCTACAGGCTGGGCATTACCCAAGCTCAACTTAGTAACCGCATCATAGTAGATTACATGCATACCCATGGACTCAGCCATGATGCCCAACTGGGAGCCGATAGAACCGTAACCCACAACACCTAGCACTTTGCCACGCATTTCAAAGGAGTTCTTTGCGGACTTTAGCCATACACCACGATGGGCTTTGGCGTTCTTTTCAGCTACGCCACGCAATAACAATACAGCTTGAGCAATGACCAATTCGGCAACACTTCGGGTATTACTATAAGGCGCGTTGAAAACAGGAATGCCATTCTCAAGGGCCGCAGCCAAATCAACTTGGTTGGTACCGATGCAGAAACAACCCGCTGCCAACAACTTAGGTGCACTTTCTAATACCTTGCGCGTTAATTGCGTACGCGAACGAATACCAACAAAATGAGCATCCGATAGGACTTCGATCAGCTCGTCTTCTGGCAATGCAGTGGTATAAAAATGGATGTTGTTGTAGCCGTCAGCTTGCAAAGTTTCTACAGCCGACTGGTGAACGCCTTCTAACAATACAATTTTGATTTTGTCTTTGTTCAAAGAATGGTTCATGTCGTTTGGCACGGTTTGGTTTTCCCTAATGATGGCTGCTATTAGTGTCTTAAAGCGCATTTATAAGACAGCGACCCAACTGGTCTATAAGCGACCATTTTAACACGCTTAACGACACAAATCAGGTGAATTGCGCTCAACTCCCATGAAAAAGACACAAAAAAAGGCCGCTAAATAGCGGCCCTTTTTCTTATTGGAAAGTTAATTTATTAATTAAGCTTCCATGTCCTTCATGGTCAACTTGATACGGCCGCGGGCGTCCACGTCCAATACCTTAACTTTAACCATTTGGCCTTCTTCTAGGTAGTCAGTTACCTTCTCAACACGCTCCTGAGAGATTTGAGAAATGTGTACTAGACCATCTTTGCCTGGCAAGATGTTAACGAATGCACCGAAGTCTACAATACGCTCTACCTTACCTTCGTAGATAGCACCAACTTCAGCTTCAGCAGTGATCGCTAGGATCTTCTGCTCGGCCAACTCGGCAGATGCCTTGTCATCAGCGTAAACACGTACAGTACCGTCATCTTCGATGTCGATAGAAGCACCAGTTTCTTCGCATAGACCACGGATGGTTGCGCCACCCTTACCAATTACGTCACGGATCTTGTCTTGGTCGATCTTAATGGCCTTCATAGTTGGCGCATTGTCGTTCAATTCAGCACGTGGCTCAGAGATCAACTTGTTCATCTCGCCCAAGATGTGGATACGAGCATCGTAAGCCTGGTCTAGAGCAATTTCCATGATCTCTTCGGTGATACCTTGGATCTTGATATCCATCTGCAATGCAGTGATACCGTCAGCAGAACCAGCAACCTTAAAGTCCATGTCGCCCAAGTGATCTTCATCACCCAAGATATCAGTCAATACGGCAAAGCCAGCATCTTCTTTGATCAGACCCATAGCAATACCTGCTACCGGTGCCTTAAGCGGTACACCAGCATCCATTAGCGCCAAAGAAGCACCACATACGGAAGCCATAGAGCTAGAACCGTTGGATTCAGTGATTTCTGATACTACACGGATAGTGTAAGGGAAGTCTTCTTGACTAGGTAGCATCGCTTGGATACCACGACGCGCCAAACGACCATGACCAATTTCACGACGACCTGGGCCCATGAAACGGCCAGTTTCACCAACAGAGTAGCTTGGGAAGTTGTAGTGCAACATGAACGGGTCTTTGCTTTCGCCTTGCAGCGCGTCAATGATTTGTTGGTCACGGCTAGTACCAAGAGTTGCAGCAACAATAGACTGAGTCTCACCACGAGTAAACAAAGAAGAACCGTGGGCCTTAGCAAGGGTACCGATTTCTACGTTGATACCACGCACGGTCTTGTTGTCGCGACCGTCAATACGAGGTTCGCCAGCAACTACACGAGAACGTACAGTGTGCTTTTCTAGCTTAGCAACCATACCTAGTACGTCGCCTTCACTTGGGCCGTCTTCGCCACACAGCTGTGCTATTGCGTCAGCCTTGATTTCGCCTAGACGAGTGTAACGATCCATCTTGTCACTGATTTGGTAAGCTTCACCAATAGCTGCGCCAACAGCGGCGGTTACAGCTTCTTTCAATTCAGTGTTTTCAGCAGCCGCTTCCCATGCCCAAGTAGGCTTGGCAGCTTCAGCAGCAAATTCGTTAACCGCATTAACAACTGTCTGCATCTCATCGTGAGCAAACAATACAGCGCCTAGCATTTCGTCTTCGCTCAACTCGTCAGCTTCAGATTCAACCATCAATACAGCGTCAGCAGTACCAGCAACAACCATGTCTAGGTCAGAAGTAGCCATTGCTTCGTAGCTTGGGTTTAGCATGTAGCCGTCGTCGTTGTAACCAACACGCGCAGCACCAATTGGGCCAGCGAAAGGAATACCAGAGATAGCTAGGGCAGCAGAAGTACCAATCATGGCAGCGATGTCTGGGCTGTTCTTTTTATCAGCAGAAACAACAGTACAAATCACCTGCACTTCGTTCATGAAACCCTTAGGGAACAATGGACGAATTGGACGGTCGATTAGACGGCTTGTTAGAGTTTCAAATTCGCTTGGACGGGCTTCACGCTTAAAGAAGCCACCAGGAATTTTACCTACAGAATAGGCTTTTTCTTGATAGTGTACAGACAACGGGAAGAAACCCTGGTCTGGACGTGCTGTCTTGGCACCAACAACGGCAACCAATACTTGCACAGCATCATCAACAGTTACCAATACGGCACCCGATGCTTGACGCGCAATGCGTCCTGTTTCGATAGTTACGGACTGCTGTCCGTATTGAAAAGTCTTAGTAATTACAGACATTTATTTCTCCATATTTGGAAACGTCTTTTTGGATTCAGTTTGTTCCACCAGTACTCTTATTAACTCGTTTTATTAGTTAACGCGCTTTACGTTAAGCAAGCTAATAAGAAGTACGGGCCAAGCTGTTACAAAAATTCCATTTCCATTTGTTACAGGCAATTTTCAGATCACCCAAATAAGTAGGGCCGGGTAAAATACCCGGCCCTGTACAACCATTTTAGCGGCGTAGCCCCAAACGACCGATTAGAGTCGTGTAGCGAGTAGCATTTTTACGCTTTAGGTAGTCCAACAACTTACGACGTTGGTTTACCATGCGAATTAGACCACGACGGGAGTGGTGATCTTGCTTGTGCTCTTTAAAGTGGCTTTGTAGACCAACGATGTTGGCAGTTAACAAAGCAACTTGTACTTCTGGGGAACCAGTGTCGCCTTCGGCAACTTGGTAATCAGCTACAAGTGCAGCTTTTTCTTGGGCAGATAGTGCCATAATAGTTTCTCCTAAGAATATGCCTTCAAAGTAAGCTTTGAAGCTTAACTAGGTCCACACCGCGCATATTAACAGTGGGACCGAAAAAACCTTGCCACCTAGGTCTACTTAACGAAGCCAGATATTAACTATCGGACTGTGTCTGTAGTAGACGTTTGGCACGCAAGGTACCATCTTCTGATACTTCAGCTAGACCTATAAAAGACTCGGCGTCATGTACCGGCGAGTTATATACTCGCACCACACCAGGGCTTACCTGCTGCTCATCCAAAACAATTACCTTGCCTTGCTGCAGCGCACCTGATTGTTGGGCGCCTAATTGTACAGCATCTAAATGCAAAACGGCAGTATCAAGGGGCAATAATAGGGCATCCAGAGCCGCAAATATGGCTTCTTCTGGGGCCTCGCCCTCATATTGACGATGCACCGATTCAATTATTTCTTGCAGCTGCTCCAAAGTCACCATCTGCTGCGCCACAAAAGGTCCGGCCTCAAGGCGTCGTAGCTGCGCCACATGGGCACCACAATCTAAGGCCAAGCCCAAATCTTCCACGATTGAGCGGATATAGGTGCCTTTGCTACAAGTGATATCCATACGCACTTGTGTGTCCTGCATAGACATTAAGGTTAGATCAAAAATATTCACTTGGCGGGCTTTCACTTCAACTTTTTTACCAGCGCGAGCCAACTTATACAAAGGCTGACCGTTGTGCTTTAAAGCAGAAAACATAGAAGGCACTTGGCTAATGCTGCCGCGAAACTGAGGCAATTCAGCCTCTACCATAGCCTGAGTGATATGCTCACAAGGCTTGGTTTCTAATACCTCGCCATCGGCATCACTGGAATCCGTACGCACACCAAGTTGCGCCGTGGTTTGATAACGCTTATTAGCATCCAGTAGAAATTGCGTAACCTTAGTGGCTTCGCCCAAGCAAATAGGTAGCAGACCAGTAGCTAGAGGATCCAAAGCACCGGTATGACCCGCCTTGCGGGCGCCAAACAACCGCTTCACACGCTGCAAAGCATGATTGGAGCTCATGCCCGTAGGCTTATCAAGAATAAGGATGCCGCTTACGGCACGCCCTTTGGGTTTTTTTGCCATAGGATTAGGGAAGTTAAAGAGTTCAGGTATCAATACCGCACGGTGTCGGGATGAATCCCGACCTACTCGCTGTCTTTTGAACGTGCTTGGTCAATAAGGTTACTAAGATAATTGCCGCGTTGCAGGCTATCATCATAATGAAAACGTAGCGTTGGCACCGTGCGCAATTGCATACGGCGACCAAGCTGGCCGCGCAGGAAGCTGGCGGCGTTGTTTAACGCTTTAACGGAGGTTTTAATTTCGTCAGCTGCGTCAGAGCCTAAGACAGTAACAAAAACCTTCGCATGACCCATATCGCGGGACACCTCCACAGCACTTACGGTCGCCATACCCACACGAGGGTCTTTGACTTCTTGCTGTATCAGCACTGCCAATTCACGTTGAATTTGGTCAGCAACCCGCTGCGTACGACTATATTCCTGGGCCATGCAATATTCTCTTTTCTTACTATTTAGCTGAAGCTTACAGTGAACGCTGAATCTCAACCGTATCGAATACTTCGATTTGGTCGCCAACCTTAACGTCATTGTAGCTCTTCACGCCGATACCACATTCCATACCGTTACGTACTTCTTGTACCGCATCCTTGAAGCGACGTAGGGATTCCAACTCGCCTTCATAGATAACCACGTTGTCACGCAATACACGGATAGGCTTGCTACGGTGCATAGTACCTTCGGTCACCATACAACCAGCAATCAAACCAAGCTTAGGTGAACGGAATACGTCACGCACTTCGGCAATACCTACAATTTCTTCACGCAACTCTGGTGACAACATGCCCGACAAGGCTTGCTTCACATCGTTGATGATGTCGTAGATTACGCTATAGTAACGCAGATCAACGCCTTCTTTTTCGATCAACTGCTTAGCAGGGCCATCAGCACGCACGTTGAAACCAAAAATAACCGCGCTAGAAGCAACAGCAAGGTTAACGTCAGACTCGGCAATACCACCGACACCACCAGAAACCACGTTCACTTTTACTTCTTCGGTACCTAGGTCCATCAAGGAGGCAGTCAAGGCTTCCAAGGAACCACGTACGTCGGTCTTTAGCACCACGTTCAAGACACTGGCTTGCTCTTTACCCATGCTAGCAAACATAGAATCTAGCTTAGCAGCTTGTTGGCGCGCCAGCTTAACGTCACGGTATTTACCTTGACGGAACAAGGCAACTTCACGAGCCTTCTTCTCATCAGGTACTACGGTAAAATCTTCACCAGAATCAGGCGTACCGTTCAGACCCAATATTTCTACAGGGATTGCAGGACCAGCATTTTTTACTGGCTTACCGTTTTCGTCCAACATGGCACGTACGCGACCAAACTGCTGGCCAGCCAACACAATATCACCTTGATTTAGGGTACCATTTTGAATCAATACAGTAGCCACAGAACCACGCCCCTTGTCCAAGCGCGCTTCTACAACAACGCCTTTTGCAGGCGCTTCTGGCACAGCAGTCAACTCCAATACTTCAGCTTCTAGCAGTACCGCATCTAGTAGACCATCAATGCCTTCACCGGTCTTAGCCGAGACGGGGATAAACTGCACGTCACCACCCCAGTCTTCTGGCAATACATCACGGCTAGACAATTCAGTCTTCACTCGATCAGGATCAGCACCTTCTTTGTCCATCTTATTGATGGCCACAACCAAAGGCACACCGGCCGCTTTCGCGTGCTGTACAGCTTCTTCAGTTTGTGGCATAACACCATCGTCGGCGGCCACAACCAGGATAACAATATCGGTGGCTTGTGCACCACGGGCACGCATGGCAGTAAAGGCAGCGTGTCCAGGAGTATCAAGGAAGGTTACCATGCCCTTGTCAGTATCTACGTGGTATGCACCAATGTGCTGGGTAATACCACCGGATTCACCAGAGGCTACCTGTGTAGCACGGATACTATCTAGCAAAGAAGTCTTACCATGGTCAACGTGACCCATTACGGTAACAACTGGCGCACGAGTAACTTCGGTACCTTCATAGTTAATATTGTCAACAACGGCAGTTTCAACGGCATCGTCTTTCAACAATTTAACTGTGTGACCCATTTCTTCTACAACGATAGTGGCTGTATCTTGGTCGATAGTTTGGTTGATGGTTGCCATAGCACCCATACTAAACATCACCTTGATCACTTCTGCCGCCTTTACGCTCATCTTGCTAGCAAGCTCAGCTACGGTGATAGATTCAGGCACAGCAACTTCGTGAACCACAGCTTCTGTTGGACGCGAGAAACCATGCTCCTGGTTACGCTTAGGAGCAGTCAACTTACCTTTGTTACGAGGCTTGCGGTAGCGATCATCATCACCCCCCATACCACGCTTCTTGTTGGCATTGCCCTTACCTTGTGGCTTGCCCTTGTTAGGAGCCCCACCTCGTGGCTTATCAGGAGAACTAAAGGTACGTTCTTGCGCGCCGCTTTTAGACTTCTTGACTTCTTTCTTAACTTCTTTCTTAGGCTGCTCTTTACGCACCTCAGCAGCAGGCGCGGCTTTTTCAGTTTGCACAGCAGCAGCTTGCGCAGCAACAGTCGCTTCAGCAGCTTGGGCTTCAGCCTCTTTAATAGCGGCTTCGGCGGCAGCTTGGTCAGCAGCAGCCTGCTCAGCAGCAGCTTTTTCAGACGCGGCTTGTGCAGCAGCTTGTTGTTCTGCGGCTTCTTGCTGAGCTTTTAGCTCTGCTTGCTCAGCTTCTGCTTTAGCTTGTAGCTCTTCTTCGCTTTGCTTAACGTAGGTACGCTTCTTACGCACTTCAACGTTAACCGTGCGCTTGCCACCCGTACCGGCAACTTTCAAAGTACTGGTAGTTTTGCGACGCAAAGTAATTTTCTTAGGGCCATCGGCTTCTTCGCCGCTGCCACCGTGAGCTTTTTGCAAGTGTACTAGCAAAGACTTACGCTCTTCTTCAGATACGGCGTCTTTTGCAGCACGCTTGGTCAAGCCTGCTTCTTCCATTTGAGTCAGCAATCGCTCAACGGGAACACCTACCGTACCGGCAAGTTTTTCGACAGTTAGGTCTGTCATGATTTATTTCTCCTTTGGGTTGGCGATTACTCGAACCAAGGTGCACGGGCAGTCATAATCAACTCCGCCGCTTTCTCTTCGTTCAGCTCTTCAATATCCATCAATTCATCAACAGCCTGTTCAGCCAAGTCTTCCATGGTGATGATACCGCGGCTAGCTAATACAAATGCTAGATGCTTATCCATGCCGTCCATGTTCAACAGGTCTTCTGCAGGCTCTTGATTATCCAACTGCTCTTCCGCTGCAATAGCTTGGTTCAACAATTGGTTCTTGGCACGACCGCGCAGCTCTTCAACGATGTCTTCGTCTAAGCCGTCGATTTCCAACATTTCTTCTAGTGGTACGTAAGCAATTTCTTCCAAGGAAGCAAAGCCTTCTTCAACCAACATCATGGCGAAGTCTTCGTCGATATCTAGAGCATCAACAAAACGTTGGACTAGGCTACCTACTTCTTGCTCTTGCTTTTCACCAGCTTCTTCTTCGGACATCACATTGATAGTCCAACCAGTTAATTCAGAAGCCAAACGCACATTCTGGCCGCTACGGCCAATGGCCATGGCTAGATTTTCTTCGTTTACCGCCACATCCATTGAGTGCTTATCTTCGTCGACAACGATAGAACTTACTTCAGCAGGCGCCATGGCATTGATAACCAATTGTGCTGGGTTATCATCCCACAAGACAATATCAACACGCTCGTTACCCAGTTCGCCAGTGACGGCTTGCACACGTGAACCACGCATACCTACACAGGCACCGACTGGATCGATACGACCATCGTTAGTCTTAACAGCAATTTTAGCACGAGAACCTGGGTCACGAGCAGCAGCACGGATTTCAATAACTTCTTCAGAAATCTCAGGCACTTCAATTTTAAACAACTCTACCAACATCTGTGACTCAGTACGACTCAAGAATAACTGAGGACCACGGTTTTCGGTACGTACTTCAGAAAGTAGTGCTCGTACACGGTCACCCATGCGGAAGGTTTCACGACCGATCAACTGATCACGACCCAACAAAGCTTCGGCGTTGTTACCTAAATCAACGATAACATTATCACGAGTCACCTTCTTCACAGTACCACTAATAATTTCGCCAATGCGATCACGGTACAGTTCAACAACTTTAGCGCGCTCTGCTTCACGTACTTTTTGTACGATCACCTGCTTAGCAGTTTGGGCTGCGATACGACCAAAGGCTTCGGTAGCAATCTCTTCTTTAACGACATCACCGAGCTCTAGCTCAGGGTTGTCTTCCTGAGCATCTTCTACAATCAACTCAGCAGAAGGATTAGTGTAATCTTCATCAGTAACCACGGTCCAGCAGCGGTGGGTTACAGCTTCGCCACTCTTACGATCGATGGACACGCGAATATCGCATTCCTCGTCAATGCGCTTACGAGTAGCGGTGGCCAAGGCCAACTCAATCGCTTCGAAGATAACGTCCTTTGGCACGTCTTTTTCGTTAGAAACCGCTTCGGCTACTAATAGAATTTCTTTGTTCATATCAGCTCTCACTTAACCACTAAAAACGTGGAACAACATTCGCTTTATCAATGCTACTTAACGGCAGCAAAAATTCTTCATTATCAACTTGCAGCACAATGTCTTCACCTTCGACACCGCGTAACAAACCAGTGAATTTGCGACGACCATCAAAAGCCATGCGCAAACGCAAACTAATTGTCTGGCCAGCATTAATTGCATACTGCTCCAGCGTAAACAACGGTCGATCTAAGCCCGGCGACGACACTTCTAGGTTGTACTCCCCAGTAATTGGGTCTTCTACATCCATGATCGCACTAACTTGACGACTCACTTCGGCACACATATCAACATCAATACCATCGGCATGGTCGATATATACACGCAAGGTACTAAAACGCCCTTGCGATATGTATTCCAAACCCCAAAACTCGCAGCCACAAGCCTCAACGGCCGGCTGTATCAAGGTTTCTAGCTGAGCTGCAGCACTGGCCACGATTTAACCTCTTTGCAAAAACAAAAAATGGGTCCAAATGACCCATTTTAAAAACAACAAAGCCCCATAAAGGGGCCTCATTAAGTTCGAAGTTTTCAGTTCAGCAGAAAGACGAATCTTTCAAACCTCAAACTTGAGTATTTGGTAGCGGGGGCAGGATTTGAACCTACGACCTTCGGGTTATGAGCCCGACGAGCTACCATGCTGCTCCACCCCGCATCAACGTGCACGTATTCTACGCCATAAGGCCTCACGAGTCAACGAAAGAAGCCAGCAACATCAACACTTAACGCCTCAACTCACCACTAACCCGCACTCAACAGCCACAAAAAAGCCCGTATTATAAATACAGGCTTTAGTATCTCAGCAATTATAAACAATCACTGAACTTAAGATGGTGCCGACGGCGGGACTTGAACCCGCACGAGCATTGCCCACCACCCCCTCAAGATGGCGTGTCTACCAATTCCACCACGTCGGCTAAATATATTAGTCTACGGTTGGGATATCAGCATCCAGAGGCTTAAGCACACCATCCAAGGCAGGCAAGGCTTCTTGCTGCACTTCCTCAACCACTACAGGCAAATCAGCAGTAGCAATGGCATCAGCTTTTTGCTTAGCGTAATAAGCCAGAGCAAAACTAGTCACAAACAAACCAGCGGCAATATAAGTTGTCGCAGAACTCAAAAAGTTACCGCTACCGCTACTACCAAATACAGTTTGTGAAGCACCGCCGCCGCCAAAAGAGGCACCGGCATCTGCGCCTTTACCTTGTTGCAGTAAGATTAAACCTACCAAAGCAATGGCTAGTAGTACGTGAACAACTAAAATTGCTACTTCCATGAAATCATTCTCTCAGTTATGGGCCGCGCCCATTCAACTTACTTTGCGTGCCGACAGCTCTACCACCAACACACAAGACTTAACTATTTTGCCGCTTGACCTATGGCCAAGAAAGACTGCGCACTCAATGATGCTCCACCAACGAGTCCACCATCAATATCCGCTTGAGCAAAAAGCTCTTCGGCCGTAGCACCAGAAACACTACCACCGTATAAAATTTGCAAACCTTCTGCTACAGCAGAATTTTGACTTGCCACATGGGCACGAATTGCCGCATGCACCGCCTGAGCCTGCTCTGGACTAGCTGTTAAGCCAGTCCCAATAGCCCAAACTGGCTCATACGCCACAACAGCGCAAGCCAAAGCATCAACACCAGCAGCATCAATCACGGCTTGCACCTGGGCATTAACTACAGCCAAGGTTTCATCCTGTTCACGCTGCCCAAGGGTCTCGCCAATACACAAGACTGGCACCATATCAGCAGCCTGCACCGCCTGAAATTTAGCCGCCACCAAGGCATCACTTTCAGCATACAAGGATCGACGCTCTGAGTGCCCCACAAGCACATAGCGCACACCAAAATCTTGCAACATAGAGGCTGACACCTCTCCGGTGAACGCACCCTTTGCCTGCTCACTGACATTCTGCGCACCCAAAACAATGGATGAGTTTTGCAGCATCTGTTGCGCTTGCGCCAAATAAGGCAAAGGCGGAAAAACCACCATTTGTGTATTCTTTGGCAAACTTGCAACACCAGCATTCAAGCCTTCAAGCAACTCTGCCGTAGCAGTTGTACTGGCATTCATTTTCCAGTTACCAGCAACCATCATTGTAGGCATAAACAAGCATCCCTTAAAATTGCAGTTGAATGAAATCTCAGATGAGGTTCAGATTCGAGCGCGATATGATACCGGAGGCAGGGTCTAGTAGCAAGACGTTAGCCGACGATCTGCTGCACGTCGTGAGCCAACTCCTGTGCAAACTGCCCAACAAGCTCGGCATTTTCGCCTTCTACCATGACCCGCACTACCGGCTCAGTTCCTGAAGGGCGCAAAAGCACTCGACCTTTGCCAGCCAAGCGCTCTTCAATAACATCCACTTGCGCCTGCACCGCTGGATAATTAGCTAAATCGACGCGTGTCGGAAAACGCACATTTACTAGGCTTTGCGGCATCTTATGCATTTCACTCTTAAGCTCATGCAAACTCTTGCCTGTACGCTGCATGGCCTGCAACACCTGCAAAGCAGCAACAATACCATCACCTGTGCTCGTCAGGTTGCGGCAAATCAAATGACCCGATGACTCACCACCTAATAGCCAACCACGCTTTTTAAGCTCTTGCATGACGTAACGATCACCCACTTTGGCACGAGCAAAATCAATACCCAGCTCTTGCAAGCCCAATTCCATACCCAGATTACTCATCTGCGTACCCACCACACCACCTTGCAATAAACCCTGGCGCTTTTGATCAGCAGCAATGATGAACATTAGTTCATCACCATCCACCTCTTCACCCAGGTGATCGACCATGATCACGCGATCGCCATCACCATCCAAAGCAATGCCTAAATCAGCTTCCTGCAATCGCACCACTTTACGCATGGTAGCGATAGATGTAGAGCCACACTCTTGGTTGATATTCATGCCATCGGGATCAATGCCGATAGAAGTCACATCGGCGCCCAACTCATGGAAGACGTTTGGACCAATATGATAGGTTGCACCATGAGCACAATCCAATACCATTTTAAGTCCTTTAAGACTGGTATGAGGACCTACAGTACCCTTACAAAACTCGATGTAGCGACCCGCTGCATCATTGATACGCCGCGCCTTACCTAAGAACTCCGCCGCAACACAACCCATAGGCTCTTGCAACATAGCCTCAATGGCCGCTTCCATGGTATCTGGCAGCTTAGTACCCTGAGCTGAGAAGAACTTGATACCATTGTCTTGGTAACCATTATGGGAGGCACTAATCACAATTCCCGCATCAGCATGAAAAGTTCGCGTCAAATAGGCAATGGCTGGAGTAGGCATAGGGCCTAACAAGAGCACATCCACACCTGCAGCAGACAAACCAGCCTGCAAGGCCGACTCAAACATATAACCAGAGATGCGCGTATCCTTGCCAATGAGAATTTTACTACGCCCAGATTCAGCGAAGACCTTACCTGCGGCCCAGCCCAGCTTCAGCATAAATTCAGGGGTAATTGGATACACCCCACAAGGACCGCGAACTCCATCGGTGCCAAATACTTTCATAGATTAAATTCCTTTTGCATTCACTGCCTTCGACAGCGCCCTTAAATATTAGTTCAAGACCAGGCCTTTAGCTGCTCAACACGGCCTGCGTCATCTTAAGCGCATCAACCGTTGCCCCTACATCATGGGTACGCACGATAGCTGCCCCGCGCTCCAAGGCTAGCACAGCTACCGCCAAGCCCCCGTAGAGACGACCATCTACCGGCTTATTTAAGACATTTCCTATCATGCTCTTACGAGACATACCCACCAACACAGGCAAATTAAAATTTTGTAGTCGCTGCATGGATTGTAACAGTTGTAAGTTATGCTGCAAGGTTTTGCCAAAGCCAAAACCGGGGTCCAATATGAGCTTATCGCGATCTATACCCACCGCCTGACAGGCTTGGATACGCTGCTCAAAGTAACTTCCTATATCAGCAAACAAGTCATCATAATACGGCTCTTGCTGCATGGTCTTTGGCTCGCCCTGAATATGCATCAAACAAATTGGCAGCTCTGTATCCGCCGCGGCCTGCAAGGCACCTTCGCTTTGCAAAGCACGCACATCGTTAATCAAACCAGTACCAGCTTGGGCAGCACAAGTAATCACTTGCGGGGTACTGGTATCAATAGATACCGCCACATCAAAACGCGAGCGCAAAGCCTCAATCACAGGAACAACACGAGACAACTCTTCATCAACACTTACCGCATCAGCACCAGGACGAGTGGACTCACCACCTACGTCGATAATACTGGCACCCTCTTGCACCATGATGGCAGCACGATCTACTGCAGCAGCGACACTAAGGGCATCATTGGCATATAAGCTGCCACCATCAGAAAAAGAATCAGGTGTTACATTAACAACACCCATCACTTGCGGCAGGTTTAAATCAAGCTCTACACCGGCAAAATTCACAGCAATACTTCCATTCAATAACCATAGTCTGGCACTTTGGGGTCAGACTCCCCATCTACAAACAAGGGTGCCAGACTTAATTTACATATGATAACAAAAAAGGGAACACATAATGTGTTCCCTATTGGTCCTTACGGCAATAAAAGACTTATCTCTTAGTGCTTAGTAGGCTCTTCTGGCGCTTCGGGGATATCCGAATCTCCCATGTCTTCTTCAGACCGCGTAACGACATCATCGTCTTCATCTGTATCATCAGAATCTTGAGACCCTTTGGCATTACTGCCATCACTATCATCCCAATCTTCTGGTGGCGTCACTTCTTCTCGAGCCAGCAACTGATCTAGCTGACCAGAGTCAATAGTTTCGTACTTCATCAAGGCATCAGCCATGGCATCTAAAATATCGCGATTGTCTTCTAGCAGTTGGCTAGCCGTAGCATAGCAGCTATCAATAATCTCTTTTACTTCAGCATCAATGGCTTGCGTCGTTTCATCAGAGAAACCTTTGGCACCTTGCCCAGGCATACCATTAAACGGGTCCGCGTCTTCTGCCTCATAAAGCAATGGACCTAGCTTTTCAGACAAACCCCACTTGGTTACCATATTACGCGCTAACTGCGTGGCACGTTGAATATCGTTAGAGGCACCTGTGGTTACACCATCTTTACCCAAGGTCATTTCTTCCGCGATACGACCACCGTAAAGGCTGCAAATCTGACTCATGATAGATTGACGAGACAAGCTATAACGGTCATCTTCTGGCAAGAACATGGTCACACCCAAGGCACGACCACGAGGAATAATAGTTACCTTATACACCGGGTCATGCTGCGGCACCAAACGTCCAACAATAGCGTGACCAGCTTCATGGTAAGCGGTATTCAGTTTTTCTTCGTGCTTCATCACCATGGACTTGCGCTCGGCACCCATCATGATCTTGTCTTTGGCTTTTTCTAGCTCTTCCATGCCCACTGTGCGCTTATTTTGACGCGCAGTAAGTAGTGCGGCTTCGTTAACCAGGTTAGCAAGGTCTGCACCCGAGAAACCAGGTGTG
This sequence comes from uncultured Pseudomonadales bacterium, assembly GCA_938084925.1. Classification (GTDB taxonomy): domain Bacteria; phylum Pseudomonadota; class Gammaproteobacteria; order Pseudomonadales; family Balneatricaceae; genus Njordibacter. Next base: position 5,792 of record CALKFY010000012.1, on the reverse strand, counting down.
CCACGAGCAATTAGCTTTGGCTTTACGCCATCGCCTAGTGGTACTTTACGCAGGTGCACCTTAAGAATTTGTTCACGACCACGAATATCAGGTAGTGGTACGTTAACTTGACGGTCAAAACGGCCCGGGCGCAACAAGGCGTTATCCAGTACGTCTGGACGGTTAGTAGCAGCGATTACGATGATACCTTCGTTACCATCAAAGCCATCCATTTCCACCAACAATTGGTTCAATGTTTGTTCGCGCTCATCGTTACCACCACCCATGCCAGCGCCACGATGGCGACCTACAGCATCAATTTCGTCAATAAAGATAATGCACGGAGCCTGCTTCTTAGCCTGTTCGAACATGTCACGTACACGGGATGCACCAACACCAACAAACATTTCCACAAAGTCAGAACCAGAAATACTAAAGAAAGGCACTTTAGCTTCACCAGCAATTGCCTTGGCAAGCAAAGTTTTACCAGTACCTGGCGAACCGGACATCAAGATACCACGTGGAATATGACCACCTAAACGCTGGAACTTACCAGGATCACGCAAGAACTCTACTAGCTCTTGCACATCGTCTTTGGCTTCTTCTACACCTGCCACGTCGGCAAAAGTAGTCTTAATCTGATCTTCGCTCATAAGGCGAGCTTTACTCTTACCAAAGGCCATTGGGCCACCACGGCCGCCAGCACCACCTTGCATTTGGCGCATGAAGAACATGAACAGAGCAATAATAATAAGAATTGGGAAGGTAGCCACAAATAGCTGTGACCAGATGCTTTGCTGCTCTGGCATCTTACCAACTACTTCTACTTCGTGAGCTAGCAAATCATCAACCAATTTAGGGTCAGACAAAGCTGGGCGCACAACCTCAAAGCTACTACCGTCAGACATACGCCCCGCAATTGTATAACCGTCAACAATGACACTATTTACACGATCGCGTTGCACTTCCTGCACAAACTGCGAATAACTCATGCGGTTGGATGTTGACTCGGTACTAAAATTGTTAAATACCGCCAACATAACAGCTGCAATAATCAGCCATAGGGCAAAATTTCTAACCACGTTATTCAATCTAAACTCCTGCTTTACGCTGAGCGAAGGGTAACCACCCTAAGCTCTAAAAAATACGTTTATCCTTTGAAACCACTTGCCAATTGATACACTTCTCGTGACCGGCTTCGTGACGCGCCAGGCTTACGAGACTGCACCTTGGTAAAGCTACTACGGGTTTCACGCAGTAGATCATCAAATCCTTCACCCTGAAACACCTTTGCCAAGAAAGCACCATTGGGCTTGAGTATGTTACGAGACATATCCAGAGCCAATTCAACCAAATACATAGACTTTGGCTGATCAATAGCGGGGTTACCACTCATATTGGGGGCCATATCTGAAATTACAAGGTCTGCCTTCTGACCATTTAACGCCTCAATGATTTGATCGTAAACAGCTTGCTCTGTGAAATCACCCTCTATAAAGGTCACACCGGCAATGGGATCCATATTTAATATATCAGAAGCCACAACCGTACCTTCGTGGCCCACCAGCTCCATAGCCACCTGCGTCCAACCACCTGGCGCCGCACCTAGGTCCACAACAGTCATGCCTGGGCGAATTAGTTTATCACGCTTACTCATTTCCAGCAGTTTATAACTGGCACGGGAGCGATAACCGTCGATTTGCGACTGTTTTACATATTGGTCGTCAAAGTGCTCTTTTAGCCAACGACCGGAAGACTTGGATCTTGCCACTTGCTTATCTCAATACTATCGATCTACAGGCCAGCTTTAGCAATAATTCATTGCCCTTTGGTCACCATAGATCAGGATTTCAGGTATAATAGTGCAAGTTTAACACAGCCGAACTGGCCAATGATGCCAAACGGCCATTAATTTGGAAGATTATGAACCTTAGTTCCGCCCAAAAAAAGCACCTACGCAGCCTAGGTCACAGCCTACACCCTCTTGTTACCGTTGCCGGCAACGGCCTATCCGAGGGTGTAATGGAAGAATTGGACCGCGCCCTTACTGACCATGAACTGATCAAAGTTAAGTTTGTTGTTGGTGACCGCGACGTGAAAAAAGCCATTATGGCAGAGCTAGTTGAGCAAAGCGGCTCGGCATTAGTACAGAGCATTGGCAACATTGGCTTGATTTATCGCCACAACCCAAAGGCTGACCCTAAGAAATCCAATGTAGAAGGCTAACGTAGGTCGGGTTTCAACCCGACAAACCAGATACACAAGCATAAAAAAATCCGCTCAATTGAGCGGATTTTTTATATATGGGGTCTGACCCCGATAGTCAACACGATATAATTAAGCTAGGTGCTGCACCTTATCAATTTCGTAGTCCACGGCGCCACCGGGCGTCTGCACAGGCACCTCGTCGCCTTCCATCTTGCCGATTAAGGCACGTGCAATAGGGGAGCTAACAGAGATCATGCCAGCTTTTATATCTGCTTCGTCGTCACCAACAATGCGATAGACCTTCTCTTCATCTGTATCTAGATTAATGATGGTTACCGTAGTACCAAAAATCACTTTGCCAGAATGAGGTATCTGCATCACGTCAATCACTTGCACGTGAGACAGCTTGCCTTCAATTTCTTGAATGCGGCCTTCGCAGAAACCTTGCTGCTCACGAGCAGCATGGTATTCAGCGTTTTCTTTCAAGTCACCGTGTTCACGGGCAGTGGCTATATCAGCAATGATGCGCGGACGCACCACGGTCTTTAACTCTTGCAACTCTTCACGCAGGTTCTTTTCACCGCGTACGGTCATGGGTACTTTACCAAGACTCATAGGATCAACTCCGCCTTTACTTCTTGTTCAAACGTGCGTGCAGATCTTGCAAGCGACGTACTTCGCGTTCTTCACCAAAGTTCATGGCTTCCAATACAGCTAGTGCACCAGTCATGGTAGTGGCATAAGGCACTTTGTGCTGCAAAGCAGAGCGACGAATCAAAGAAGAGTCATTGATAGCCTGGCGGCCTTCCGTGGTGTTTACCACGTAAGTGATCTCTTCATTTTTAATGGCGTCAACAATGTTAGGACGACCTTCCATCACCTTGTTGATTTGCGCGCACTCGATACCGGCTTCTTGCAAAGCAACCTGAGTGCCATCTGTTGCACACAAGGTAAAGCCTTTTTCTAACAAGGCTGTTGCCAATTCAATAGCTCCAGACTTGTCAGCATCACGCACAGATATAAAGCACTTGCCCGCAACCGGTACGACTTCGTTAGTGGCCTTTAGCGCCTTCTCGAAGGCTTCACCAAAGCTGTCACCGACCCCCATAACTTCACCAGTGGACTTCATTTCTGGACTCAGAATTGGATCAACACTTGGGAACTTATTGAACGGGAATACAGACTCTTTAACGCTGAAGTAATCAGGTATAATTTCTTCGGTAAAGCCGATCTGCTTAAGCGTGTTACCGGCCATTACGCGAGCACCAATATCAGCGAGAGAGGTACCAATACACTTGGATACAAAAGGCACAGTACGGGAGGCGCGAGGGTTCACTTCAATCACGTAGATCTTACCGTCTTGCCAAGCTAGCTGAGTGTTCATCAAACCAATAACACCTAACTCCAGGGCCATACGTTTGATCTGCTCACGCATTTCATCTTGCACATCGCTTGGCAAGTTGTATGGAGGCAAGGAACACGCGGAGTCACCAGAGTGAATACCGGCTTGTTCGATATGCTGCATGATGGCGCCAATCACTACCTGCTCACCATCAGAAACGGCATCCACATCCACTTCAATAGCGTTGCTCAAGAAGCGATCCAATAGTACCGGCGCGTCGTTAGAAACCTGTACGGCTTCCGTCATGTACCGCTTAAGCTCAGATTCCTTATGTACGATTTCCATGGCACGACCACCCAACACGTAGGAAGGACGCACAACTAGTGGGTAACCAATACGCTCAGCTTCACGTACCGCTTCTTCCTTACTACGTACGGTAGCGTTTTCTGGCTGTAGCAAGTTCAAACGCTGGATCATTTGCTGGAAACGCTCACGGTCTTCAGCACGGTCAATAGCTTCTGGAGAAGTACCTAGAATAGGTACACCTGCGTTTTCTAGGCCAACTGCCAATTTCAGAGGTGTCTGACCACCATACTGAACAATAACGCCTTTGGGCTGCTCAATATTAACGATTTCTAGAACGTCTTCTAGGGTAACCGGCTCGAAGTACAAACGATCAGAAGTGTCATAGTCTGTGGATACCGTCTCTGGGTTACAGTTAACCATGATGGTCTCATAACCAGACTCACGCATGGATAGAGCAGCATGTACACAGCAGTAGTCAAATTCAATACCTTGACCGATACGGTTAGGACCACCACCCAATACCATGATTTTATCACGACCAGTAGGGCGAGATTCGCATTCTTCTTCGTAGCTGGAATACATGTAAGCTGTATCCGTAGCAAATTCTGCAGCGCAAGTATCAACGCGCTTATACACAGGACGCACGCCCAGCTTTTGACGATGCTGACGGAAGCCTTTTTCGGTCAAGCCCAATAGCTGCGCCAAACGAATGTCCGAGAAGCCTTTGCGCTTCAAGCGGAATACACGATCTTTGTCCAAATCAGCTAGACCAAGAGTAGCCAGCTTGGCTTCGTCTTGAATCAAATCTTGCATTTGCACCAGGAACCAAGGATCGATACCAGACAACTGGTAGATCTCTTCCATTTCCATACCAAAGCGCATCGCATCAGCCACGTATTGAATTCGGTGAGCCTTAGGTGACTTTAGTTCAGCAACGATTGTGCTGCGTGCGTCATCCGCCGTAATATCCATGATTGGATCAAGACCGTGAATGCCAGTTTCTAGACCGCGTAGTGCCTTTTGCAAGGACTCTTGGAAGGTACGGCCAATAGCCATCACTTCACCTACAGATTTCATCTGCGTGGTCAAACGATCATCGGCTTGCGGGAACTTCTCAAAAGTGAAACGAGGGATCTTAGTCACTACGTAATCGATAGCCGGCTCGAAGGAGGCTGGAGTAGCACCACCCGTGATATCGTTCTGCAATTCGTCTAGGGTATAACCGATAGCTAGCTTAGCGGCCACCTTGGCAATTGGGAAACCCGTTGCCTTGGATGCTAGTGCAGAGGACCGCGATACACGAGGGTTCATCTCGATAACAACCATACGGCCGTCTTTCGGATTCATACCAAACTGCACGTTAGAACCACCGGTCTCAACACCAATTTCACGCAATACCGCCAAGGAGGCGTTACGCATAAGCTGGTATTCTTTATCAGTCAAAGTCTGGGCTGGCGCAACAGTGATGGAGTCACCAGTGTGCACACCCATGGCATCAAAGTTTTCGATAGAACAGATGATGATGCAGTTGTCGTTCTTATCACGAACAACTTCCATCTCGTATTCTTTCCAACCTAACAAGGATTCATCAACAAGGATTTGGTTCACAGGTGATGCGTCCATCCCTGTACGACAGTAATATTCATAATCTTCACGGTTATAGGCGACACCACCGCCCGTTCCGCCTAATGTAAACGCAGGACGAATAATCGCAGGAAGGCCGATTTCGTCCAACGCATCAACCGCCATACGAACACCTTCATTCAGGTCGGTTGTTCCATCTTCTTTTTTGGGCGCGGTTACGATTGTCGCCTTTGGGTTTTCCAACCCGATACGATCCATCGCGTCACGGAACAGCGCACGATCTTCGGCCATTTCAATTGCGTCGCGTTTCGCGCCAATCATTTCGACGCCGAATTTGTCAAGGACCCCCATTTCCTCTAGCGATAGCGCGGTG
>CALKFY010000011.1 GCA_938084925.1 uncultured Pseudomonadales bacterium | reverse complement strand
TCAGCGCCAGCGTCACTCGCAGGCATGCCGTCTTGGTATAATTGCTCTAGGTCAGCATCAGTCAGCTGCGCCAGATCGCCAGAGAACAAGGCCTCACTAATACGCAGAGCTGCCTGCAGACCTTCTTCACCGTGCACCAAGCGCGTCACTTCTGCGGCTAAGATACCTTGCGCTTCTGGACGACCTTGCGCCGCTTTATCACGCTCTTCAACAGCAACCATTTCAGCTTCACCTAAGAAGGTGAAGTAACGCAGGAACTGATACACATCGGCATCAGCGGAATTAATCCAGAACTGATAAAAGGCATACTGAGAAGTCTTCTTAGCATCTAACCAGATAGTACCGGATTCTGTCTTACCAAACTTAGTGCCGTCGGACTTAGTAACAAGCGGCAAGGTTAAGCCAAACACCTGCCCTTTAAAGCGGCGGCGAGTTAGCTCTGTACCGCCAGTGATATTACCCCACTGGTCACTACCACCAATCTGCAAGGTGCAGTTGTACTGATTGTACAATTCAGAGAAGTCAAAAGACTGCAGTACCATATAGGTAAACTCAGTAAAGGAGATACCATCGCCATCACGATCGATACGCTGCTTTACGGATTCTTTTTGAATCATCTGATTAATAGAGAAGTGCTTACCGATATCACGCAAAAACGTCAGCACATCAACATTGTGAGTCCAGTCGTAGTTGTTCACCACCTCAGCCCCATTAGGCGCATCATTGAATTCCACAAAAGCACTTACTTGGCGCTTGAGCTTTTCAACCCAACCATTAATAGTATCTTCATCGTTTAGCTTACGCTCTTGGGCCTTAAAGCTTGGGTCACCAATCATACCTGTGGCACCACCTACCAAAGCCAGAGGCTTGTGGCCAGCTTGCTGGAAACGCTTCAGCACCAATAGAGGCACCAAGCTACCAATATGCAGGCTGTCCGCAGTTGGATCAAAGCCACAATACAAAGTGCGAGACTCTTGCAGGTGTTCAGCCAAGTCTTCCGGAGAAGTCATTTGGTTAATCAAGCCGCGCATTTCTAGGTCGGCGAGCAAATTGGTGTCTACAGCACTCATAGGGTTCACTTGTGTTTGGGTGTATTAATAAGGTTCGTCATTTTAACTGCTTTAAGGCGACGATGAAACACAAATCCCCCATCAACTAAGCACTTATCAACATTTCTACCGCTTATACAACTGTTCAACCGTGGCGGACATGCTACAATGCGCCTCCATTGGACCTGCAACACCAGTCCTAATGACTTAAGACAACATAAAGGGAACCCACAGAGTCTATTTTTTGTCTTATAATAATTATCCATAACCACAAGCGCCGCACCTATCCATTGTGAAAAAGTCGTTCCCTAAAATACATCTAGCCACTCTTGTCGCCATTGGCATTGGCATGGCATTGCTATTCACTTTTAGCAACGAAGAGCCAAGCAACACCCCTATCGTCATCACCGTACCCATAGACGTTGCGGAACCTAGTAGCAACGACAGCACAGAAACACCCAACGCTGATTCAGTGCCACTGGCTGAACCCGTTTTTGAAGAAGACTGGCAAACCGTGAAAGTTAATTCCGGTGACAACCTATCGACTCTGTTTAGACGCATTGGCCTAACACCTCAAGACGTGTACCGCATCAGCAAGGCCACTAAGAGTTCAAAAGCCCTGACCAAGTTAAAACCAGGCCAAAGCCTAGATTTCATCATTAATCAAGGCAGCATAGAAAAAATACGCCACGTTAAAAATCAACTCGAACAAGATCTAGTTATCCGCAATGAAGACGGTGGCTACAGTATTCAGAAGATTGTGCGTGAACCGGATTTACGCCCTAAGTTTGCCAAAGGCACAATTCAAAGCTCGCTATTTGTAGATGGCAACAAGGCTGGCCTATCCCAGAAAAAGCTTATGGAACTTGCTAATATATTTGGCTGGGATATTGATTTCGCCCTAGACATACGTGCTGGCGACAGCTTTGCTGTACTTTACGAAGAAAAGTTTTTAGACGACCGTCCATTTGGTGAAGGCAATATACTAGCCGCGCAATTCATTAACCAGGACCGCATCGTCAACGCCATTCGATACACAGACGGCAACTACTACAACGAAAAGGGCTACAGCATGCGCAAGGCCTTCTTGCGTAGCCCAGTCGACTTCTTCCGCATTAGCTCCAAGTACAACCCCAAGCGTTTGCACCCTATTTTGAAGACCGTGCGCCCTCATCGTGGTGTTGACTACGCCGCCGCCACTGGCACACCTATTAAGGCCTCAGGTGACGGCAAGGTTATTTGGCGAGGCACCAAAGGCGGCTATGGCCGTACCGTTATTATTCAACACGCCGGCATCTACACCACCCTTTATGCCCATATGTCCAAGTACAACAGCAAAGTAAGGAGTGGCTCCCGAGTTAAGCAGGGGCAGGTAATTGGCTACATTGGTATGTCTGGCACCGCCACAGGGCCACACCTACACTATGAATTCCGCGTCAATGGTGTACACAAGAACCCCCTCAAGGTGAAGTTCCCGAATGTACAACCACTTAACAAAGAACAGCTGAAATCTTTCAAACCATTGGCTGAAGATCATCTAGATCAATTGCAAGCCTACAAACTAGGCAGCCCTTAAACAAAAAGCAAAAAGGGGTCAGAGTAACAATTAAAATGCTATTTTAATTGTTACTCTGACCCCTTTTTAGGCCTAAATATATCTATATAGAGAAGCTAGAACCACAACCACATGTAGTCGTGGCATTCGGGTTTTGTACAGTAAACTGAGAACCCTGCAGACTCTCTTTATAATCCACTGTGCCACCCATAAGGTACTGGATCGACATAGCATCAACGACCATAGACACACCATCGTTTTCGATGCGGGTATCATCTTCAGCTACCTGGTCATCAAAGCTAAAGCCATAAGAAAAACCAGAACAACCACCACCCGTCACGTAAACGCGCAAGCAAAGTTCTGCATTATCTTCCTCTTCTAACAAGGTTTTTACCTTAGTTGCCGCAGCATTGGTAAAAAACATCGCCTCGTCAGATTCGGCTTGTGGGTCAAAGGTTTCCATGATCATCAACTACTTATATGTAATGGGCGTATTATCGCCTTAACCTAGTAAAACAGTCAAGTATTATGCTCAAGCCCTTAAGGCGATAAAGGCATAATTTCTAGACCGGCTTTTTCTTCCAAACCAAGCATCAGGTTCATATTGTGTACCGCCTGACCGGCAGCACCTTTAACCAGGTTATCGATAGCCGATAGTATAACCAATGTATCCCCACCCTGCGGTTGATGTAGCGCAACTCGGCAGATATTAGAACCACGCACACTACGGGTTTCTGGATGACTACCCAAAGGCATAACATCCACAAAAGGATGATCCGCATAACGCGCCTCATAGGCCGCCTGCAGTTCATTCATATCAATCGGGCCTTGTAGCTTGGCGTACATGGTGGCGTGAATACCACGAATCATAGGCGTCAAATGTGGCACAAAGGTCAAACCCACGGATTCGCCAGCGCACACGCTCAAACGTTCTTTAATTTCTGGCAAATGACGGTGACCAGCAACGGCATAAGCTTTAAAGCTATCGGCCGCTTCGCACATCAAGCTACCTACAGCAGCACCACGACCGGCACCACTAACACCAGACTTACAGTCGGCAATAATGTTCTGCGTATCAATAAGGTTTTGCTCAATCAATGGCAACAAACCAATTTGTACCGCAGTTGGGTAGCAACCCGGGTTGGCAACCAAACGCGCCGCCTGCACAGCTTGCTTATTTACTTCTGGCAAGCCATAAACCGCCTCAACCATCAAATCCGCACAAGCGTGATCCATACCATACCACTTTGACCACTCATCAACGTCATCAAAACGGAAATCAGCAGCTAGGTCTATCACCTTCACACCGGCATCAACTAGCTCACGAGTTTGCTTCATAGCAACTCCGTTAGGCGTAGCAAAGAACACCAAATCAGCTTGGCCTAGAATTTCGTTAGTTGGCTCAGTAAAAGCTAAATCAAACTCACCACGTAAGCTTGGATAGATATCCGATACCTGACGTCCAGCTTCAGAACGGGAGGTAATAGCACATACCTCAACTTCTGGATGACGCGCCAATAAACGCAACAATTCAACGCCTGTGTAGCCAGTACCACCAACAATCGCAACTTTTTTCACTTTATCACCTACTTTATTCACCCAACTGTCACAGGGTGTTTGCCCAAAGGCTCAATATTTCAAAGGCTTAATTCTAATGGAGTATTTGTCTGATGCCCAGTAATTCAGGTATTCTAAGACCAATATCTAGCCTATTTGGTAGATTTAGCCACTCTTTTTGCGTTTTAGCAGCTAGTTGGTGGTTGGCAAAAAGGACAAGCTGGATTGCCTGCATTTATAGGAGCATGACATGGCCAAAAACAATAACAACACCCTTGCCGAAAGACTCTTCTCTCCACGCTATTTTCGCCATCGCTTAGCGTATGGTGATGCTTTGCCGCAAATCACCATGCTTGGGCTAATTGCCGGCGTAGCCTCGGCATTAATAATTGTTGGTTTTCGTAGCCTATTTGAACTGCCCCTAGAACACTGGTTGCCAGACGGCACCCCAGAAGGTTTTGAAAGCCTGGATCCTATTTGGCACTTCTTACTACCCGTTATCGGCGGCGTTCTCCTAGGCGCTTGGCTTATGCTATTTAAACCCGATGAACGTAAAGCTGGCGTCGCTCACGTTATGAGTCGCATGGTCAACAACAAAGGCCACATGCCATTCAAGAACACCATTGTGCAGTTCTTTGGTGGTGCCCTAGCCATTCTTACGGGCCAGTCTGCAGGCCGAGAGGGCCCTGCGGTACACCTAGGCTCAGCCATCAGCGCGCAACTCGGGCACTTTGTACACCTACCCGACAACAGTATTCGTCTGATGATTGGTTGCGGTACCGCCGGTGCCATCGCCGCATCCTTTAACACTCCCATGGCTGGCGTTATCTTTGCCATGGAAGTGGTAATGCTGGAATACACTATTATTGGCTTTACGCCAATTATCATCGCCGCCGTAACAGCCACCCTAGTGCACAACAGCTTATACGGTGCCGAAATGTCTTTTATGGCTCCGGACATAGCCTTCGCCAGCTCTGCGGAGCTGCCACTGATTCTAGTTTATGGTGTTATCTTGGGCGCCATGGCTGCCTTGTTCACCAAAACCGTCACTACAGCTTTCAACTTCGCTGGCAAGCCTGTCATGCTGCGCATGATTGTTGCCGGTTTGATCACAGGCTTACTAGCTACTCAAGTACCGCAAGTAATGGGTATGGGTACCGACAGTATCCTGCACGCCATTGAAGGCCAATATGGCATTCAACTTTTAATAGCCCTAGCTTTTGCCAAGCTATTTGCTACCGCTATCAGTGTTGGCCTCGGTATGCCCATTGGCTTGATCGGCCCTACCCTACTTATGGGTGCTTGTGCCGGTGGCGCGCTAGGTATTGTTAGCCAACAACTACTAACCGGCCCTGTATCCGACCCAGGTTTTTACGCTATGTTAGGCATGGGTGCCATGATGAGTGCCGTGCTGCAAGCACCACTCGCTGGTTTGATAGCACTACTGGAATTAACCCACAACCCAGACATTATTTTGCCGGGTATGGCCACCGTGGTAATCGCCAACATCACCTGCCGTTACGTATTCAACCAAGATTCTGCCTTTGTGGAAGTGCTACGCAAACAAGGCGTAGAATTCCAGGCCGACCCTATTAACCAAGCCTTAACTCAGCGCGGTGTTGTCAGTCTGATGAAAGATCAAGTCTCCCACCACAGTGATGATGACGTGAGTGGCACTATACAAGCCTTAGATAAAGGTAAAGAATGGATTCTGCTACACACAGATGGTGACGTACATAATGTACTAAACCGCGAACATATCACCAAGGACAAGCTACAAGGCAGCGTACAACAAGCCGTTAACGTAGACCCATGTAGTTTTGGTTTCTGCTCTTCTCGCGCCACTCTCAAAGAGGCTTATGAACTGTACCGCAAACGTCATTATGATTACCTGCTTATTACCAGCATGGATGGCCATGTCATTGGTGTATTGCCAACTGAAGAAATCCAACACTTTATACGCCCTGATTAGCCAAGCGCTGGCTCAGCTACTGGCCTAGAACAGTCAATGTGTGGATAATAGCGGCAACTTAACTGATACATGTTATTTGAGGTCCCATGTCTACACAGAAGTCCACACTGACTCCCAACTCTGAACAACTATTTTCCGCCGCCCAACAACACATCCCTGGCGGCGTTAACTCCCCCGTACGCGCCTTTAAAGGCGTTGGTGGCACACCTTTGTTTTTCAAACGTGGCGAGGGTGCTTGGTTGATCGACGAAGATGACCGTCGCTATGTGGACTATGTAGGTTCTTGGGGGCCAATGATTTTAGGTCACGCTCACCCACGGGTTCTAGATGCCGTACGTAACAGCATCGAAAACGGCCTTGGCTTTGGGGCACCTACACAAATCGAAACCACCATGGCCGACAAACTATGTGACATGCTACCGGGCATGGACCTAGTACGCATGGTGAGTTCCGGCACCGAAGCTACCATGAGCGCCATTCGTTTGGCACGTGGTTTCACCGGCCGTGACAAAATTGTTAAATTTGAAGGCTGCTACCACGGTCACTCCGACTCCCTGCTAGTAAAAGCGGGTTCTGGCGCCTTGACTCTAGGTGTACCTAGCTCGCCAGGCGTACCAGCTAGTTTGGCAGATCATACCCTAACACTGACTTATAACGATCTAGACAGTGTGAAGGAAGCCTTTGCCGAAGTAGGTAACGAGATCGCCTGTATCATCATCGAGCCAGTTGCCGGCAACATGAACTGCATCCCTCCTCAGCCTGGTTTCCTACAAGGTTTGCGTGCAATCTGTGACGAGCACGGCGCTCTATTAATCATCGACGAAGTAATGACTGGTTTCCGCGTTGGCCCTCAATGTGCCCAAGGCTACTACGGCGTTACTCCTGACCTAACTACTCTAGGTAAAGTAATCGGTGGCGGCATGCCAGTAGCCGCTTTCGGTGGCCGCAAGGAAGTCATGCATCACTTGGCACCACTAGGCCCGGTATATCAGGCAGGCACCTTGTCCGGTAACCCAGTGGCTATGGCAGCTGGCGTAGTCATGTTAGATGAAATCAGCCAACCAGGTTTCTACGAAGGCCTTACCGCTTACGCCGAGCGTTTGCTAGCTGGTTTGCGCGAACGTGCTGCCGCTGCTGGCGTACCTTTCACCACCCAACAGGTGGGTGCTATGTTTGGTCTATTCTTCACTGACCAAAAAGCCGTTACTTGCTTTGCTGACGTAATGAAGTGTGATGCGGAAAAATTTGGTCGCTTCTTCCACTTGATGCTGGAACAGGGCGTATACTTGGCACCTTCTGCTTTTGAAGCAGGCTTTGTATCTAGCGCTCACGGCGAAGATGAACTAGCCAAGACGCTAGCTGCAGCCGAAGTGGCTTTTGCCCAGATTTAATCTCTTAGCTAACAAGTATTCCTATACAAGGTCTAGTCAATGTTACAACTTCTTTACGGCTTAGCATTTATCTGGCTGGCGTATGCCAGCTGGAATAGTCCCATAGCCGCAGGTAAAACCGCAGGCCTTGTGGCTTTGCTTATTGCTCTACAAAACATCGCTTTAGGGCCTATGATTGCCTTAACTCCAGATAACGCTGGCATGATTATGCTGCGCAATAGCGCTGACTACATTAGTTTACCTTTGGGTGCCCTAGTGGTATTACACTTCAGCCAAGGCTGGCAGTGGCAAGCGTCTACTTGGGGACGGGTGTTTCTTGGCTTGGCAGCCACTTTTGAGTTAGCCCGCCGCACGGGTTTCAACGATGATTATCTATTGATTATTGTTGGCGTGTGGGTGGCAGTACTATTGGCATCCGCTGGTCTGTTCTACCAAAACTGGCAGCAAAACCAACGTGCCATACTGTTTATCTGTGGTGGTTACTTGGCATGGATGTTATTCAGCCAAGGCACTAATGCCATGCCTTTCGTTATTCAAGCCGCACAAACAACTCTGTTTGTTGCTCTACTGACCATCTACAAGCCACGCATCGAGCAAGCTAGCTAGGCACTTACGCTGTCCTGCTGACTAGTTAAGGCGCCATGCGAGAAGTTGGCACTAGTTCTTCAACTGCCGCGCCTTGACCAGGGCTTGGGCTTCGCCTTCCGTATCACCCAGATAACGACGGCTAGCGGCTATTAAACGCCAGAAGAAATGCCCATAACCCGGTTTATCTGCTGCCGTAGTAAGGCCTTTTCTGGCCATCTGTTCGGCTCGCGCGGCTTGCCCTTGGCCCAAATACAAGGCTGCCAAACGTGCGTACACCTTGGGTTCCCTAGGAGCAATACGCTGAGCTTGCTGCAACTTCATAATAGCTACATCAGGCTTGCCTTCGGCCTTAGCTTTATCGGCTTCTGATAACAACTGCTCAACCACCTGCTGACTAGCCACAGGCAAAACCGGTGCCGGTGTGGCTACCGGAGTTTTCGCTTGTGGAACCGTAGCCTGAGCTGGTTCAGATAAATAGGTTTGCGTGCTGGTACTGCTAGGCTGAGCTTGCTGCACTGGTGCAGACTCCACAACAGACTCTTCGACAGGGCTGATCAATACCGCTGGTGCGGACTTCTTCACTGGCTGCACCTGTGGTGCCACTGGTGTAACAGGCACCGTTTGTACCGGCTGTGGGCTGTGTCCTAGGCTTCGTTCCTCAATCACAATCGTGCCACTAGGGTTGCCAGCACAAGCACTCACCAGTGCACCAGCAGCCAATACCATTAAGGTACGTTGTAGGCCTAACTGGGGTAGTTTGATAAGTAATGGCAAAACAAAAGAGCCACTAATGTAATTCACTAAATCATCCTTTTCTTAATACACAGCCGCAAATATTAGTTGCCACAATTTGCTTCGGCAGAGGGACGCAAATCAGCAAAAGGCAACACAAGGCCCGGGCAATTAGCATCCACAATGGTACCTAATGTGGGGTTGGTACGAAAGAAATCAACGCCAGCAGGTTGGTTTTCGGCATCTTCCTGATATGGCAACTTGGACACTAGCCGCGCCCACACCGGCAAGGCTCCACTAGCACCCGTCAAAGGTGTTGGCGAGGCATCATCATTGCCCATCCATACGGTGGCCACATGGCGGCCACTAAAACCAGAGAACCAGCTGTCTCGCTGATCGTTGGTAGTGCCCGTTTTACCAGCCACAGTTTGCGCACTCGGAACATAGCGATAAGCGCCCCGCCCTGTGCCGTGGCGCCCTACCAAAGCCATTTCTTGCTGCAATAAGTAGGTGGCTTTCGGATCTGCCGCCTGACGTACTTGATAAGGATAATGCGCCAACAACTGGCCGTTAGCTTCTGTCACATCACGTACAATCGACAAGGGGCTATAAAAGCCGTTGCTAGCTATACTCTGGTATACCTGATTGACTTTCAAAGGCGACATTTCCAAGGCCCCTAGCAAGCGGCTAGGTAAAGCGGACCACTGTTTATTTGCACCCAGGCTAGAAAGTTGCTGCATAACTTCATCTACCCCCAAGCTCATACCTAAGCGCACGTTGGCAATGTTATAGGACTTCACTAAGGCCTCGTACATGGGCACCACGCCATGTGATTTGTCATCATAGTTGGCCGGTTGCCATTGGGTACCATCGGCCTGAGGCACGCTTAATGGCGAATCATCTAAGGGACTTAACAAATGATAACGTTGACTGCTTAGAGCCGTGAGGTGAATAACAGGTTTAATCAAAGAACCAATCTGGCGACTTGTATCCAAAGCCCAGTTGCGACCTGCATAGCCCGCATCACGATCGCCTACTACGGCCAAGATCTCACTGTTATCGCGTTGCGAAAGTACCAAGGCGCCCTGTAGCTTCGCTTGAGGCCCATAGCGCTTAGCAATGGCATTCATACCTAGCTGCATGGACTCATTAGCATGATGCTGGGCCCAAGGGTCTATAGTAGTAAACACACGCAAACCCTGGCTATTTAGATCACTGCCTTTATAGGCCTTTTGCAATTGCTGGCGCACCAAATCCATATAGGCCGGATAACGGCTAAATTGCGCTACCTTGGTAAGTTGCAAGGGTTTGTTTTGCGATGCCTGTACTTGCGCCTTAGAAATCAGACCTTGTTCTCCCAGTATAGATAGCACCAAATCTCGACGTTGCTTTGCCCGCTCAGGAAAACGCTTAGGGTTGTAATAAGAAGGCCCTTTGATCATACCAATCAACAATGCAGCCTGATGCAATTCTAGCTCCTTGAGTGGTTGCCCAAAGTAATACCAGCTGCCTAAGCCAAAGCCATGGATAGCGCGTTTACCCTGTTGCCCCAAAAACACCTCATTCAGGTAAACTTCTAGGATCTCGTCTTTGCTGTAATGGCTATTTAACAACATCGCCATGGGCGCTTCCTGCAACTTACGCCACAAGGTTTGTTCATCACTTAGATAAAAGTTTTTCACTAGTTGCTGAGTAAGCGTACTGCCCCCTTGTACTACTCGGCCTGCCTTGATGTTGGCGAACATGGCACGAGCAATACCCGTTGGGGACACACCTAGGTGTTCATAGTAGGCACGGTCTTCTACTGCCAGCAGGATTTGTATAAAGCCATTAGGCAAATCCGTCATCTGTACCAGCTCGCGGTCTTCATTATGAGAAGGGTATATGCCGCCTATCAACTGAGGCTCCAGGCGCACTAGATGCTGGGTTTGGCCTTGCGCTCCCTGCATGGCCAGTACCCGGCCCGCTTGTAACTGGATGTTATACAAGCTACTACTTTCACTAGCATCGGTAAAATGGAAACCGCGACTGTATACCTGCAGCTGCTTGCCCTTAATTTGATACTGGCCGGGCTGACGCACCTTGTTGACGGCACGATAGCCTAGCTGTTGCAGCTCGAACTGCAACTGCCCTGCAGCCAATTGCTTGCCAACATACAGTTCTAAAGGGCGCGCATAAACCTTGGCGGGCAAGCTCCAACGGTGACCATCAAAACGGTCACGTACCTGAGCGTCCAAATATATCAACAGCACCAGTGTACATACCGCTATCACGGTTAACAGTTGCCAGATAAAACGCCAAGGCCAAGTAAATTTGCGGGCTCGCTTCGCCACTTATGTCTCCAGTTTTGTTATGCTTTGGCATAACCATGTTAATTATTTCAGTCTGAGCCTGCCTCAGCCTTAGAGTGCGCCATGCCAAACTACCCACAGCTCATTTGCACTTCCGATCTGTTAGAGGACAATCATAGTCTAGGGTTCCATCATGAGCAGGAAAAGGGCATTATAGTTCGCTATCAGGGTCAGGTGCATGCTTATTTAGATAGCTGCCCTCACCGCAACAAGTCACTTGGTGATGGACCTAACTTTCTCGACTCAGATAATTTGTTTTTACGCTGTGAGCATCACCAAGCTTTATTTGCTCTAGACTCAGGCACTTGTATCACTGGTCCCTGTGTACAACAACAGCTCACCAGTGTTGCCGTTACCGAGCAAGACGGTCAAATTTTATTGCTCGGCTGGCCGCGCCAAGTTAACGGGTAACGCCCTATTTAATTCCATTCCCTGGTAATCTATCCGTGCCCCGTAAGCATAGACTTCTACGCCCGCTGCAACGGCATCTAGCAAAGCTTGGGCATACTTCGGATCTTTATCCCAGGCTGGGGACACGCGCTCAATGCCCATATGAGGCACACAAAATAGCAATACTGCTCGGTGTCCGGCGGCAACCATGGCCATCAGTTCACGTAGATGTTTACGTCCCCGCTCGGTGACCGCATCAGGAAACTCTCCAGAACCCTCGCCACGCCACCAGGTAACGCTTTTTACTTCTACGTAGCAATCAGCGCCATCCCCTCGTAAGAAAATATCAATGCGACTGTTCTCGTCGCCATACTTCACTTCTGTCTTTAATTCATTATAGCCCTGTAGCTCGGTAATAACGCCATTATTTATGGCTTCCACCACCAAACCATTAGCTCGCTGAGTGTTAATGCAAGCCAAATACTGTTCAGCAACCTCAACCAATTCCCAAGTACAGGGATATTTGCGTTTGGTGTTTGCAGAATCCCAATACCAAACGCGGCTATTAGGCTCGGCACAGGCGGCCATCGAGCCAGTATTAGGACAATGAGCGGTAAACATATCGCCCTGATGAGGCTGTAAATCGGCTAGAAATCGTTTATAACGTTTCATTAACAGCGCTTCTTGCAAAGGTACGCTAAACTTCACTGTCTATCCTCGAGATATATCTAGATTGTTGCCATTTTACTGTGAAAAGGAGTAGTCTAGAACTAGTACTGGCTAGTTATACGAAAGAAATACCCGATTGCTAGTAACCTTGACGAAAGATATACCCAGCTAGGTAGCCAAACGTTATAAAATCTGGTAGTTTTAGCGCCCTAAAATTTTAAGAGTAACCGGGTAGCCTTATTGTAGAACCCTAAATCTACTGCACTAAGACTGCCTACATACATAAGTGTAGAATGTTATGTCAGAAAATCACGACTCCTTACTAAAGCACTTCACGCCTTACGAAATTAAGGCTGGCGAAGAGTACATGAACCAGGCCCAAAGTGATCACTTCAAGCATATTCTAGAAGCTTGGAAGCAAGACTTGGCAGAAGAAGTTGACCGTACCGTTAATCACCTTAAAGAAGATGGTGCCAACTTTGCTGACCCTAATGATCGTGCTAGTCAAGAAGAAGAATTCTCTTTGGAATTACGTGCCCGTGACCGTGAACGTAAACTAACCAAGAAAATCAATGACACCCTAGAAATGATCGAAACCGAGGAATACGGTTTTTGTGAAGCTTGTGGCGTTGAAATCGGCATTCGCCGCTTGGAAGCACGCCCAACTGCGACCCTTTGCATTGACTGCAAAACCTTAGCAGAAATCAAAGAGAAGCAACTCGGCAAATAAGCCTTGGTTGCTTCTATACAACAACCGGAGCTTAACCCTAGCTCCGGCTATGTTGGCCGCTTCGCGCCTACGCCTAGCGGACCTCTTCACTTTGGCTCTCTAGTTGCTGCTCTTGCCAGCTACCTTGATGCGCGCGCTCACCAGGGCCAATGGCTCTTACGTGTCGAAGACATTGATGCACCCCGGTGCGCACCTGGCGCCGCCGATAGTATACTGCAAACCCTAGAAGATTATGGCCTCCACTGGGACGGCGACGTCTGTTATCAAAGCCAACAATCCTCTTATTACGAATCGGCCTTAGGGCAACTGCAAGCAAAAGGCTTGGTGTTTTTCTGTACCTGTAGCCGTAGCCAGCTCAAAGGCCATGATATCTACCCTGGTACATGCCGGACTCGTGTTATCCGCGATCAACAACAAGACTGCTCCTGTCGTATCCGAGTACCCGATCAGCAACTAGCCTTCGACGACCTAATTCTACCCAGCTATACAGAAAATCTAGCTCTACAAGTCGGCGATTTTATCTTGCAACGCAAAGACGGCCCTTATGCTTACCAATTAGCGGTAGTCATTGATGACGCCTTGCAAGGTATCACCCATGTCATTCGCGGTGCCGACTTATACACTCAGACTACACGTCAAATATTCCTGCAACAAAGCCTTGGTCTGACTACGCCTATTTATGGGCATATTCCGCTTATCATGAATGGCCAAGGCCAAAAACTCAGCAAGCAAAACTTAGCCCAAGCCATAGCAACTAAAGAAGCGCCCGTATTGTTAAGCCAAGCCCTACAACGACTAGGACAAGCACCTCCGCAAGAACTCATTGATGCACCTATTGAGGAGCAATTACAATGGGCAATTACGGCTTGGGATCGCCATAAAATCCCTTCCCTACAAGAAGACCCTACACCGTTTGTGACCACGGACTCCCCCTGACTCCCTTGCCCGTGCTAGACGTGCTAGAATAACGCCTTTCGCCTAACACAAGACCAGTGAAGCCAATAAAACTATGGGTTTTATTAACAAATTATTTAAAAAAGTACGCGGCAATGGCAGCACCAGCGCAGCTCACGACCTGAGCACCGGTCCACGCACCATCAGCCGTGACCAACACGCTATCAGCCGTCGCGATATTAGCGACAGTGCCCTTAAGGTACTATACCGATTAAAAGATGCCGGCTATCAAGCCTACTTGGTAGGTGGCGGTGTGCGCGACCTATTGCTGGGCGGTGAACCAAAAGATTTTGACATTGCCACGGATGCTCACCCAGAACAGGTGCACAAGCTATTCCGCAACTCTATCTTAATTGGCCGTCGCTTCCGCTTGGTGCATGTACGCTTTGGCCGTGAAATTATTGAAGTAGCAACTTTCCGCGCTAATCACACTAGTGACAACAGTGATAACCAAGCGCGCCAGTCCGATAGCGGTATGCTTACCCGTGACAATGTTTACGGCACTGTAGACGAAGATGCTCTGCGCCGCGATTTCACCATTAATGCCATGTACTACAACATTAATGGTTTCACTATTCACGACTTTGCCAACGGCTTAGAAGACATTCAAAATCGTACCATTCGTATGATTGGCGATCCTTACGAGCGTTACCGTGAAGACCCTGTACGCATGTTGCGCGCCATTCGTTTTGCCGCCAAATTGGATTTTGATATTGCCGACGAAACCGGTGATCCAATTGATGAGCTTGGGCACCTACTTGAGCCAATCCCGGCGGCACGTATGTTTGAGGAAATCCTCAAGCTGTTCCTTGCGGGCCAAGGCGAAGCCACCTACGAATTGCTGCAAGATTACAATCTGTTCGGCTATCTATTTCCGCAAACACAAGCAGCTATCGAAGCCGATGACAGCACAGACCAGCTAGTAGAAACCTTTATTCAACGCGCCTTACGTAACTCAGACGAACGTATCAGTCATGGCAAGAGCGTCACGCCAGCATTTTTACTAGCGGCCTTCTTATGGCACCCGGTACAGGCACGGGTTGCTAAGATTCGCAATATGCCGCCGGTACCAGCGTTACATCAAGCGGCGCAAGACGTGATTCAAGAACAGGTGAAAAGCACCTCTATTCCACGTCGTTTTAGCACGCCCATGAAAGAAATTTGGGACATGCAGTTACGTTTACCACGTCGTCATGGCAACCGTGCTCAGCAACTGTTAGACAACAAGCGTTTCCGCGCTGGTTATGACTTCTTGCTAATCCGTGAAGCCGCTGGCGAACCACTGGACGACCTTGGTGAGTGGTGGACAAGCTTCCAATATGCTGGTGAAAGCCAACGTATGGAAATGACCAAAGCTCTAGGTAAAGCGCCGCGTCCTAAGCGTAAGCGCAAGCCAAGCAAATCTGGCGACACCGCCAATGACGCTGCTGAAAGTGCAGTGAGCTCGGACGCATGACCCATACGGCCTACATAGGCATAGGCAGTAACCTTGGTGACCCTGTTGGCCAGATCCAGCAGGCCCTTGCCGAGCTAGAACAACTGCCACAGTCACAGCTAGTGCAAACTTCTAGCTTGTACGGTAGCAAACCTATGGGGCCGCAAGATCAGCCTGATTATGTCAATGCTGTCGCTAAGCTAGAAACCGAGCTGAGCCCACTGGACTTACTTGATGCACTACAACAGCTGGAGCAAGATCACCAACGTATACGTGAACGTCGTTGGGGACCGCGTACCTTAGATTTGGACATAGTACTATTTGACCAGCAGAGCATTCAGTTACCACGCCTAACCGTGCCCCATGTAGGCATGCACCAACGCAACTTTGTACTCTACCCACTAGCTGAAATAAGCCCAGAGCTAAGTTTGCCCGATGGCACTAGCCTGCAGCAGTTGTTAGACAATTGCCCATTGGCTGAACTGACTAAGCTAAACCTATAATATTCATTGCACAACTAACGGTATAAACCGCACTAAAACGATAGGAACCTGTACCATGGCGCAAAAAACCTTGCATACCATTTCTACCATGAAGCAGAAGGGTGAGAAGATCTCTATGCTCACCAGCTATGATTCAACCTTTACCCATCGTATTAACGAAGCGGGCGTGGACATGATTTTGGTCGGCGACTCCTTGGGTATGGTTTTACAGGGCCTAGACTCCACATTGCCAGTCAGCATCAATGACATGGTGTACCACACACGTTGTGTAAAGGCCGGCAACAAAGATTGTTTGTTAATGTCAGACATGCCTTTTATGACCTACCGCACCCCAGAAGAAGCCATGACCAATGCCGCTGCATTGATGCAAGCGGGTGCCCAAATCGTTAAGCTAGAAGGCGGCATGTGGCTGCAAGAAACTGTGGCCAAGCTATACGAGCAAGGCATTCCTGTATGCGCCCACTTGGGCCTAACACCTCAGGCTATTAACAAGCTTGGTGGCTATCGCGTACAAGGTCGTACACCAGAAGAAGCTCAAAACATGATCGACGAAGCCGTAGCTCTAGAAGCCGCTGGCGCAAGTATGATCCTACTAGAATGTGTACCAACCAGCGTTGGCAAGGCCGTTACCGAAGCCGTTAACGTACCTGTTATTGGTATTGGCGCAGGCCCAGACACAGACGCTCAAGTACTAGTGCTACATGACATTCTGGGCATTACACCTGGCAAACAGATCCGCTTTGTGAAGAATTTTATGGCCCAAGAAGACGACATCCAAAGCGCCCTTGCGGCTTACGCTCGCGAAGTGAAAGATCAGACCTTCCCTGCCCCAGAACACTGCTTTGAGTAAACACCATGCAAGTAATTAGCAGCATTGATTGCCTACGCCAGGAACTTTGGAAGCACCGTTTAAACGGTGCCAGTATCGCCTTTGTACCCACCATGGGTAATCTGCATGAAGGTCACCTGCAACTCATTGACCGTGCCCACGAACATGCCGACATTGTGGTTTCTAGCATCTTTGTTAACCCACTGCAGTTTGGCCCAGGCGAAGACTTTAATGGTTACCCTCGCACCTTTGAGGCCGACCAAGCCAAACTAACGGAACGCGGCTGTAACATACTGTTTGCACCAACTGTCGACGATATGTATCCCGACACTAAGGTCAGCGCCACCATCGTTAAGGTGCCACACCTAAGCAGCATTCACTGCGGGGCCTCACGCCCGGGCCACTTTACTGGCGTCGCCACCGTTGTTACCAAGCTATTTGGTATCGTGCAGCCAGACTACGCGGTATTTGGTCTCAAAGACTTCCAACAGTATATGGTGATTAAGCAGCTAACCGAAGACCTATGCTTGCCGGTAGAAATCATCGGTGCGCAAATAGCTCGCGCCGAAAGTGGCCTAGCCCTAAGTTCTCGCAACGGCTACCTAACCCAAGAAGAGCTAGATACCGCAGCTACCCTATACCGCTGCTTGGTAGATGCACGTACGCAAATTGATGACGGCAACCTAGACTTCGCTGGACTAGAAGAAGCCGCTCAAGTTCGCTTGGAAGCAGCCGGTTTCGAACGCGATTATTTCAAAGTTTGTCGTCAACAAGATCTCCAACCTGCCAGCCCAGAAGACACGGACCTAGTCATTCTAGCCGCTGGCTATATGGGCAAGGCTCGCTTGATCGACAACCTGCATTTTCACCGTCTTTAATAAACACTCTACAACTAAGTCGCTTATTTACCAGCGTTAGGAAATACCATGGATACCGTTATTGTTGCCGCCACTCGCTCTGCCATTGGTAGCTTCGGAGGTTCTTTAGCCTCTCTATCTGCCGTAGAAATTGGCACACAAGTCATGCAGGGTCTACTAGGCAAAGTCGGCGTAGAAGCTAGCCAAGTAGACGAAGTGATTCTGGGGCAAGTGCTTAGCGCAGGCTGTGGCCAAAACCCAGCTCGCCAAACTGCCATCAAAGCAGGTTTGCCGGTGACCGCATCTGCCCTGACTATTAACAAGGTTTGTGGCTCTGGCTTAAAAGCCGTCCACATGGCACACCAAGCTATTCAATGTGGCGACGCCGACCTGATTATCGCCGGCGGCCAAGAAAGCATGAGCCAAGCCGCTCACGTACTTCCTAACTCTCGCAATGGTCAGCGCCTAGGCAACTGGAACATGATTGATACCATGGTGCATGACGGCCTATGGGATGCCTTCAACGATTACCACATGGGTATCACCGCTGAAAACATTGCCGACAAGTTTAGCATTGCACGCTGCGACCAAGATGAGTTTGCCGCGCAATCTCAAGCCAAAGCAAGCGCCGCTATTGCGGCGGGCCGTATGGCGGATGAAATCACACCGATTGAAGTGAAGCAGCGCAAGCAAACCGTGACCTTTGATCAAGATGAACAGCCGCGCGCTGGTGTGGACGCAGAAAGCTTAGGCAAACTACGCCCAGCCTTCAAAAAAGACGGTAGCGTTACTGCCGGTAACGCCTCTACTCTAAACGACGGTGCCGCCATGGTGATGCTAGCCAGCCGCGCCAAAGCCGAAGAGCTAGGCTTACCAATTCTTGCGGTTATTAAATCTGGCGCTAGCGTGGGTATTGATCCTAGCATTATGGGCACAGGCCCAATACAGGCCAGCCAAGCGGCATTGAGCAAAGCCAATTGGGCACTAGAAGATCTAGAACTAGTCGAAGCCAACGAAGCCTTTGCTGTACAAGCCATGAGCGTTAACCAAGAACTGGGTTGGAATACAGACATGGTCAACGTTAACGGCGGCGCCATTGCCCTAGGTCACCCAATTGGTGCATCGGGTTGTCGTATTCTTATCACCTTGCTACATGAAATGGACAAGCGTGATTTACACAAGGGCTTAGCCACACTATGCATTGGTGGTGGTATGGGCATCGCCATGTGTATCGAGCGCCCAAACAGCTAAATTTGTCATACGGCGTTGCTCCGATGTTGATTTATAGGTAATTAGTTCTATTTTATGGAGTTTGCACTATTAATCTGCAAAAAATTATCGCTATAATGAAGCCATAATAAAAGCACAATACATCGCATCTAATGCTAAAAGGACAGGGGAATGAGCTGTACAAGTAAACTTGACGAAGATACGGATACCCTCACATTTTCTATCGTGGGCTATTTCGATCATCAGATTCGCCCACAATTTTCAGATCTGCTAGGCACTCAACACAAGCACTATGTGATTGATTTTGCAGAAGCCACTGCCATCGATAGTGCTGCTTTGGGCATGCTACTAATGCTTAAAGAAAGAACCGATGAGCAAGACAACACACTGGCTCTACACAACGCCGGTGGCAAAATATTGCGCGTCTTTGAAATTTCTAATTTCGACAAACTGTTCCAGTTGACCCACGACTGAGTTAAATAAAGGCGCCTACATGTTGCAAAACCCGGAAAAAGGCATCGCTCTAGTCGTAGATGACGAGCCCACAAACCGGCAAATGATGCACATGATGCTTACTAATCTGGGCTATCAGACCTATACGGCCGAAAACGGCCAAATAGCTGTCGATCTATTCCAACAACACCGCGTTGATCTGGTCTTTATGGACCTGATGATGCCGGTGATGGATGGCAAAGAAGCCACCCGCCAAATCAAAGTCCTCAGTGACGAGCGCTTTGTACCTGTTATATTCCTCAGCGCCAGCAACGACCTAGACGAACTTTCTAAATGCATCGCCGCTGGTGGTGACGACTTCCTTAACAAACCTTGTCACCCTACCGTGTTGCGCTCTAAGATTCGCGCCATGGAACGCATCCGTGACCTACACAATAAGGTCCACGATTTATATGAGGAAGTTAGCGACCTACATGGCGTCATGTCCGCTGATGAACGTTTGGCAGAAAAAATATTTAATCAGGTAGTACTTGCCGACAACATTCACATACCAGGCTTAGAGCACTTTCAACGCTCCCCCGAAACGTTCAGTGGCGACGTACTACTTAGCGCAAGCCGCCCTAACGGCGACGTACTGCTGCTACTCGGTGACCTCACGGGACACGGTCTATCTGCCGCCATTGGCGCCCTACCCATGGCCGAAGTATTCCGTACCATGACCTTAAAGGGCCATGCCGAAGAAGAAATACTCAAAGAAATTAACAGCAAGCTTTATAACCTATTGCCAACGGACCGTTTCGTTAGCATGGCGCTAATCACCTTATTCCATAATAAGCAGGTCGCTGCCGTGTGGAATGCGGGTTTGCCTGATATTTATTTGATCGACAGTAACAGCAAGATCAAGCGCACCATCAAATCGGTACACCCACCTTTGGGTGTTATGCGACAACTAATGTCCCAACCCGTGCCCGAGGTATTGATGACAGAAGTGGGCGACCGCCTACTGGGTTACACCGACGGCCTTACCGAAGCCAACAACCGCTCCCATGAAGAATATGGCGAGGCGCGGTTATGCGAAACCATCGAAAACGCTTTTCCCGGCGAGCCTGTATATAGCCAAATCATGGATGACTTTGACGAATTCCGTGAAGGCGTAGACCCGCGGGATGACATCAGTATTCTAGAAGTCCCTAGCAATACGGTAGTGGAAGTAAGCCACATACCGCTGCCAGAGCCAACCCGCAACGCCACCCATGTGCCACGTAACAACTGGCGCTGGCAGATGGAATTGTTTGCGGCCAACTTAGGTCATACAGACCCGATCCCTATGGCCATGGAATTTCTCAAAGAAATGGGCATGCCAGCCTCTGATACCCGGGCCATATTTACCATTATTACCGAGCTGTACCTCAACGCCTTAGATCATGGCGTTTTGAAAATGACCTCTGAAGCGCGTAACAACGGTGATGAGAACGCCCTTAATAAGTATCAAATAGAGCGCCTGCAGCGCTTACAAAACCTCACCCAAGGTAGCGTCAAATTAGAACTCTTGGGTAGCCATGTGGACGACGTTCACACCCTCACTATTAGTATCACCGACACCGGTCGCGGTTTTGATTATCTGAAATGGTTGGACAGCGCCACGCGCCCAGCCAATGCCTTTAGTGGCCGAGGCATCCTGCTCTTACAAGGGTTATGCGATCAACTAGCCTATTTACCACCAGGCAACCAAGCTCAAGCTACTTACCGGTGGCGGCTTGACTCGCCCTATATGAATACTGACAGCAGCCCAGCTTACGAACCTCTTTCAATGGAAGATGCTTTTGATTCCCTCACCACTGAGCCAGAGCTAGACCCGCTGGCATGGAGTGATGATTCACTAGTCATGCTCGACTCCGAAACCGTGGCAGAATCAGTAGAGCCACCTACTGAAACCACAGAGCCCAACTCGGCACCAGATTCAGAACCAGAACCAAGCATGGCAGCTGACAGCGCTCAACAAGTGCCTGCGGCAAGTTCAGAAGCATTAGCCCAACCCATACACGCTGACAGTCTTGAAGACGAAGCCGGTTACCTAGCACCTGTTGCCCACGCCACCACAGGCACAGTGGACAAGATGCTATTTGATTACGATGACCTATCGGAACGCCTCATGGGTCACGAAGAAATGATGCAAATGATTCTTGGCACCTTCAATGGTGAAGTACCTGCCGATATGGCCGACCTGCAAGTTGCGGTAAACAAGATGGACTTAACGGTAATCGCCAGCCTAGCCCATAAGATAAAAGGCGCGTCGCGCAATGTGGGTAGTGAAGCTATGGCCAGCAGTGCCGAGATCATGGAAAAGTCGGCCAAGGCCGGAGATGCTAGCCCTATGGTAGAGCAGATGGCTTTGTTGACAAATGGTTATGCGGGATTCTTGCAGCAAGTGCGGGAAGTGCATGGTATTGGGATTTAAGGACGTATGGGGTCAGACCTCAGGTCTGACCCCGATAGTAACAAATGGCAACTACATACCGTACTTAGCAGCCATATTTTCTAGGCTAACCACCTTGATCTTGTCGGCGTGGCCGGCAGTACCAAAAGCATTGTAACGATCTTCACAAACCTGCTGCATAGCCACCATGGTTTCTTTCAAGAACTTACGTGGGTCAAATTCGGCTTGGTTGTGAGCCATGAAGCGACGTACCGCACCAGTAGATGCTAGACGCAAATCCGTGTCGATATTTACCTTACGTACACCGTGCTTGATACCTTCTACGATCTGCTCAACCGGCACACCGTAAGTTTCTGGAATAGCGCCACCGTATTCGTTGATCACTGCCAACCAGTCTTGTGGCACAGAGGAAGAACCGTGCATTACAAGGTGGGTGTTAGGGATCATCTTGTGGATTTCCGCAATACGATCAACGGCCAAGATATCGCTCGTTGGTGGACGAGTGAACTTGTAAGCACCGTGGCTAGTACCACAGGCAATGGCCAAGGCATCACACTGGGTCTTTTCCACAAAGTCTGCAGCTTCGGCTGGGTCCGTTAGCATCTGGTCGTGGGTCAGTTTGCCCGCTGCACCAACACCGTCTTCTTCACCGGCCTCACCAGTTTCCAAAGAACCCAACACACCTAGTTCACCCTCTACAGAAACGCCACAAGCGTGGGCCATTTCTACCGTACGACGGGTAACTGCTACGTTATACTCGTAAGATTCTGGCGTCTTGGAGTCTTCACCCAAAGAACCGTCCATCATTACTGAAGAGAAACCAGAAGCAATGGCTTTTTGGCAAGTGGATGGCGAGTTGCCGTGATCCAAGTGCATGCACACAGGAATGTGTGGAAATTCTTCAATAGCGGCCAAAATCATGTGCTTAAGGAAGTTGGAACCAGCGTATTTGCGGGCACCAGCAGAAGCTTGCACGATTACAGGGCTATTGGTTTTGTCTGCGGCCTGCATAATGGCGCGCATCTGTTCGAGGTTGTTTACGTTAAAGGCTGGGATGCCATAACCATACTCGGCGGCATGATCGAGTAATTGCCGCATGCTGACTAATGCCATGAGAAGCTCCTTAGTTTCCGCGTTGTTCTAGGATTGCTACAGCTGGTAATTGCTTACCTTCTACAAATTCTAGGAAAGCACCGCCACCCGTAGAAATATATGAAACTTGCTGTGCAATATCGTATTTATCGACTGCTGCCAGTGTATCACCACCACCAGCAATAGAGAATGCATCGGACTCAGCAATGGCACGAGATAACACCTCAGTACCGCCACCAAATTGATCAAATTCGAACACACCCAAAGGGCCGTTCCAAATAATAGTGCCTGCACCTGCTAAAATCTCGGCAAGAGCGGCTGCTGAATCAGGACCTACGTCCATGATCATGTCATCAGCAGTGACTTCGCTAGCTGCTTTGGTAGTTGCCTGGGCTGTTTCAGCAAACTCAGTAGCCGTTACCACGTCAGTAGGAATCGGAATATTGGTCTTAGCCATAAGGGCTTTAGCATTGCCTACTAGGTCAGCTTCGTACAAGGACTTGCCTACAGGATGCCCGGCAGCAGCCAAGAAGGTGTTGGCGATACCACCACCAACAATCAACTGGTCTACCTTGTCGGACAAGGTTTCCAATACAGTTAGCTTAGTGGAAACTTTAGATCCGCCTACCACTGCCACCATTGGGCGCTTTGGATTGTCTAGAGCTTCGGCCAAAGCAGCTAGCTCAGCAGCCAACAGAGGGCCAGCACAAGCCACAGGAGCAAATTGTGCTACACCGTGAGTACTGGCCTGGGCGCGGTGAGCCGTACCAAAGGCATCGTTAACATAAACGTCACATAGCTCAGCCATCTGCTTGGATAAGGCTTCGTCGTTGGCTTTTTCGCCAACGTTAAAGCGGCAGTTTTCTAGTACTACTAGTTCGCCAGCTGCGGCTTCTATCGCTGAAGAGCCAGACAACCAATCTTGTGCCAAGCCCACCTTGCAAGACAAACGTGCAGCCAACCAATCAACCACTGGCTGCAAAGAAAACTGTGCGTCGTACTGACCTTCTTTTGGGCGACCCAAGTGAGAAGTCACCATCACCACTGCGCCAGCCGCCAAGGCCAACTCAATGGTTGGCAAGGAAGCACGTAGGCGTGCATCGCTAGTTACCACACCGTCTTTTACCGGTACGTTCAAGTCTTCACGGATCAGCACTCGCTTGCCAGCTAGGTCTAGATCGGTCATTTTGATAATTGACATAGTTCTTCCTGTATTTTTACTCAGACAACATGGTCAGAGCCACATCTAACATACGGTTGGCATAACCCCATTCGTTGTCATACCAAGCTAAAATCTTAATTAATTGCCCCATCTGCATGGTTTGCGTGGCATCAAACACCGCCGATTTAGGGCAATGGTTGAAGTCGATGGAGACAAGGGGCTCTAAGTTATAGCCCAACACACCATGGTTATCGGCTGTACTGGCAGCTGCCATGATGGCGTTAATTTCTTCTACGCTAGTTTCGCGCTCTGGGCGAAACACCAAGTCCACTACGGATACGTTGATAGTCGGTACGCGCATACTGTAGCCAGTAATCTTGTCCGCTACACCAGGTAACACCCAACCCAAGGCTTCCGTAGCATGGGTAGAGGTTGGAATCATAGACTGGGTAGCCGAACGACCACGACGCAGGTCCATTTTATCCAACACGGTATCAGTTAGCACTTGGCCATTCGTATAGGCATGGATAGTGGTCATCAGACCATCTTCGATACCCACACTGTCTAGCAACGGCTTTAACACCGGTGCCATACAGTTGGTGGTGCACGAAGCATTGGAAACAATACGATGCTGTGGCTGGATCTGGTCATGGTTAATACCATAGACCGCGGTCAGATCCACATCTTCACCAGCCGCTGCGCCTATCAGCACCTTGTCGGCACCAGCTTGTAGATGCTGTGCAGACAATTCACGACTAGCTAGCTTGCCAGAGCATTCCAGCACCAAGTCGATGTCTTGCTCCTGCCAAGGCAGCGCCGTAGCTTCTGCTTCGCGCAATATGCGAATAGATTGCACCGAGCCGTCGTTAGCAGTGATATTCATCACGCCATCACCGGCTTCTACTGGCAACGGAAAAGCCCCATGTACGGAATCGTAACGGGTCTCATAAACAAGGGATTCAGCAATACCTAGGTCGTTGATGGCAACAACCTGCAGTTGATCCTGCAGGCCGCGCTCATACAAGGCGCGCACAACCGCGCGCCCAATACGACCATAGCCATTAATGGCTAATTTTTTGGCCATGTTTGTTGCTTGCCTATTTAGTGTAGGTTGGGCTTCAGCCCAACATGTTGGGTTAAAACCCAACCTACAACTAGCTTAAATAATTTCGCTAACCTGAGCTGCAACGTTGTCAGCAGTAAAGCCAAACATCTCGAATAGCTGACCAGCAGGCGCAGACTCACCAAAGGTGGTCATGCCAACAATGCGGCCTTGCAAACCAACATACTTGTACCAGTAATCAGCGTGGGCAGCTTCAACCGCGACACGCGCCGTTACTGCAGCAGGCAATACGCTTTCTTGGTAAGCCGCATCTTGACGCTCAAAAGCTTCAGTACAAGGCATAGAAACAACACGAATAGCCTTGCCTTGAGCACGCAAGTGAGCTGCCGCTTCTTGGGCGATACCAATTTCAGAACCGGTAGCAATGATAATAGCTTCTGGAGCTGCATCGCTGTCGGATAGGATGTAACCACCCTTAGCCACGTTAGCTACCTGCTCCGCAGTACGATCCTGGTGAGGTAGGTTCTGACGAGAGAAGATCAACGCCGCTGGGCCGTCAGTGCGCTCTAAAGAAGACTTCCAAGCCACGGCAGACTCAACCGTGTCACATGGACGCCATGTGTCTAGGTTTGGCGTTAGACGCAAGTTAGGAATCTGTTCGATAGGCTGGTGAGTCGGGCCATCTTCGCCCAAACCAATAGAGTCGTGAGTGTAAACAAACAATACGCGCTGTTTCATCAAAGCCGCCATACGTACTGCGTTACGGGCGTATTCCATAAATACTAGGAAGGTAGCGCCGTAAGGAATGAAACCACCGTGCAATGCTGCACCGTTCATGATGGCAGACATAGCGAATTCACGTACGCCGTAGAATACGTAGTTGCCGTTGGCATCGTCTTTGCTTACGCCCTTGGAGCCGGACCACAAGGTCAAGTTGGAACCAGCAAGGTCAGCAGAACCACCTAGCATTTCTGGCAACAATGGGCCAAATGCGTTCAAAGTATTCTGAGAAGCCTTACGGGAAGCAATGGTGTTGCCATCAGCTTGCAACTGAGCGATGTAAGCATCGGCATCAGCAGAGAAGTTTTCTGGCAAATCGCCAGCAATACGACGTAGCAATTCGGCCGCTAGTTCTGGGTGCGCTTCGCTATAAGCTAGGAAATTTTGGTTCCAGATCTGTTCAGCATCGTAACCAGCGTCACGGGCATCCCACTCTTCACGGATATCGGCAGGGATATCGAATGGGCCGTAGCTCCAACCCAACTGCTTGCGAGTCAAGGCGATTTCGTCGTCACCTAGCGGTGCACCGTGGCAATCTTCCTTGCCTTCTTTGTTTGGCGAACCAAAACCGATGATGGTCTTGCAGCAAATCAAAGTAGGTTGATCTGGGTTTGCCTTCGCCGCTTCAATGGCAGCAAAAATAGCGTCTGCATCATGGCCGTCGATGGCAGGAATTACCTGCCAACCGTAGCTTTCAAAACGCTTAGGAGTGTCATCAGTAAACCAACCTTCTACTTCACCATCGATAGAAATACCGTTGTCGTCGTAGAACGCGACCAACTTACCTAGGCCTAGGGTACCGGCCAAGGAGCAAGCTTCGTGAGAGATACCTTCCATCAAGCAACCATCACCCAAGAAGGTGTAAGTGTTGTGGTCGATAATTTCGTGACCTTCTTGGTTGAACTGGGCAGCCAAGGTCTTTTCGGCTAGGGCCATGCCTACAGCGTTGGTGATACCCTGACCTAGTGGACCAGTGGTAGTTTCTACACCAGGGGCATAACCGTATTCTGGATGACCCGCCGTTTTGGAGTGCAATTGACGGAAGTTCTTCAAGTCATCAATAGACAAGTCGTAACCGCTCAAGTGCAACAAGGAGTAAATCAACATGGAACCATGGCCGTTGGACAGCACGAAGCGGTCGCGGTTAAGCCATTCTGGGTTGCTTGGATTGTGCTGCATAAAGTCGTTCCAAAGAACTTCGGCAATATCAGCCATGCCCATTGGGGCACCTGGGTGACCAGATTTGGCTTGTTGCACGGCATCCATACTCAGGGCTCGAATAGCATTGGCTAAATCGCGACGAGTGGGCATATGATTTCTCCTGTTGGGAAAGTCAGTGAGGTCGGTTGCGGTCGACCATTAAAAAGCTGGCACATATTGTCTCGCACTAGGGCTTTTGGCACAACAAATATGGGGCGTTTTGCCATGTTTTTTTGCAGCATATAAACCAAACGCGGCACTACTCGTAAATCTCGCCGTCATTGCGAATGCAGTGAAGCAACCTCCACCAGACAAAGTGCCAGCTGCAAAAGATTGCTTCGGCTCCCTCGCAATGAACAGTGGGGTGCGCCAGGCGCAATGACAGCGGGACGCGCCCGGCTAACTAGGCTAAGGGGGCTGATCCCACCACCGGTACCACTTATTGATCTATAACATTAAAAATCATAGCCACACCACGCCCACACAGGTATAATGCGCACCTTGGTTTTCACTTACAAAACCATACGGCACTCGCCAAGGTTCACCCCCTAGGCTGGTAATTAAGTCACTGCTGACGCTACGGACACACGGTCCGGCGCAGTATTCAATTACGAGGCACGTTCTATGAACGAATATACTCTATTTACATCCGAATCCGTTTCCGAAGGTCACCCAGACAAAATTGCTGACCAAATCTCTGACGCCATTCTTGACGCCATGTTGGCTAAAGACCCTGAGTCTCGCGTAGCAGTAGAAACCCTTATCAAAACTGGCATCGTCTTAGTCGCTGGCGAAGTTCGCACCAATTCTTGGGTGGACATCGAAGACCTAGTACGCGAAGTAGTTAAGGAAATCGGTTACACCTCCTCCGAAATGGGTTTTGACGGCGATTCTTGCGCCGTACTCAACGCTATCGGCAAGCAATCTGCTGACATCGCCATGGGCGTTGATGACGACGCAGACAGCGACAAAGAACAAGGCGCAGGCGACCAAGGCTTGATGTTTGGCTATGCCAGCAACGAAACCGAATCCCTAATGCCGGCGCCAATCCACTACGCTCACAAGCTAGTAGAACAACAAGCCAAGGTACGTAAAAATGGCGTTTTGCCATGGTTGCGCCCAGACGCCAAGAGTCAGCTAACTTTCCGCTACGGCCCAGATGGCCGCCCAGCAGGCATTGATGCCGTGGTGCTATCCACCCAGCACAGCCCAGAAATCGAACTAGAGCCTTTGCGCGAAGCGGTAATGAAGCACATTATCGAACCAGTACTACCAGAAGCATGGCTAACAGAAGACACCCAATATCACATCAACCCAACGGGTAACTTTGTGATTGGTGGTCCAGTAGGCGATTGCGGCCTAACGGGTCGTAAGATCATTGTTGATACCTACGGCGGCATGGCTCGCCATGGTGGCGGTGCTTTCTCTGGCAAAGACCCGTCCAAGGTTGACCGCTCTGCTGCTTACGCTGGCCGTTACGTTGCCAAGAACATCGTTGCTGCCGGCCTAGCCGAGCGTTGTGAAATTCAGGTTTCCTACGCCATTGGTGTATCCCAGCCAACGTCTATCAGCATCGATACCTTTGGTACCGGCGTAATTAGTGACCGCACTATTGAAGACCTAGTACGCGAACACTTTGACCTAAAAGCCGGCGGCCTAGTAGCCATGTTGGACCTAAAACGCCCAATCTACCGCGCTACCGCTGCTTATGGTCACTTTGGCCGTGACAACCCAGACTTCACCTGGGAAAAGACCGACAAGGCTGACGCCTTGCGTGCGGCCGCGGGTATCTAAACTTGCGTACGGTTCGCCTCTACGTTAACTGCCCCCTGGCGGCAAGTTTCGCACTGGAACTGCCACCAGAGGCCAGTCATTACGTAGGCAAGGTACTACGCGCCAAGCCTGAACAAAGCTTGCAGCTATTCAATGGCGATGGCCAAGAATACAGCGCCACAGTAACCGCGCTGAACAAGAAGTCCGTTACGGTGGCCATACAAGAGACCACTAACGGGCAAGCCCCATCCCCTTTGCACACCCACCTTGGCCAGGTTATGTCTCGCGGCGACCGCATGGACTACGCCATCCAAAAAGCCACGGAAATGGGCGTCAACCAAATCACTCCACTTTCCAGCGAGCGCTGTGAAGTAAAACTAGACCCCAAACGTCTAGAAAAACGCCTGCACCACTGGCGTCAAATAGCCATCAGCGCCTGCGAACAAAGCGGCCGCAGTGACGTACCGACTATCCACGAACCCATGCTATTAAGCCAATGGATCGACACGGTACAAGCGCAACAGAAACTAGTACTGCACCCCCACAACACCGTGCGTCTAACAGAACTTGCTACACCTACATCCTGCGCCCTACTCATCGGCCCAGAAGGCGGCCTAACAGAAGCCGAAGTAAGCACTGCCCAAGCCCAAGACTTCCAAGCCATGCTCATGGGCCCACGCATCCTACGCACCGAAACCGCACCAGTGGCTAGCCTAGCCCTACTCCAGCACCTTTGGGGCGATTACTAATATCTTACTACCCGTGGCACTTGGTTTAGACAACACTTGATTTCCACCCCCAAACCCATATATAAACCAAAAGACACAATCGACACACAAGAGAGATCAAAATGACCATCCGCCTTGGCATCGTCATGGACCCTATCGCTTCCATCAACTACAAAAAAGACAGCTCCCTAGCCATGCTATGGGCCGCCCAAGACAAGGGCTGGGATCTTTTTTACATGGAACCTCAACACCTGTACGCCAACCAAGGCGTAGCCATGGGCAATATGGCACCGCTACAAGTGCGTCGCGATC
Source organism: uncultured Pseudomonadales bacterium (assembly GCA_938084925.1). Classification (GTDB taxonomy): domain Bacteria; phylum Pseudomonadota; class Gammaproteobacteria; order Pseudomonadales; family Balneatricaceae; genus Njordibacter. The sequence continues at coordinate 6,209 of CALKFY010000011.1, read as the reverse complement.
CTCAAGATTTTTATACCATGGGCAAATTTAGCGCCCAGCCATTAGGCGATCTAGACGTGATCCTAATGCGCAAAGATCCACCTTTTGATAACGAATTTTTGTACGCCACCCACCTGCTAGAAATGGCCGAACGTGCTGGCTCACTCATCATCAACAAGCCCCAAAGCCTGCGTGACTGCAACGAAAAGCTGTTTGCTTTGCAGTTCCCTCAGTGCTGCCCAGAAGTATTGGTATCTCGCGATCCAGAAATTCTAAAAGGCTTCCACGCCGAACATGGCGACGTGATTTTTAAGCCTCTAGACGGCATGGGTGGTGCATCCATCTTCCGGGTGAAGCCAGATGATTCCAACCTTAACGTAATATTGGAAACCCTAACGGAATTTGGTCAACAGCAAATTATGGCCCAGCGTTTCTTGCCAGAAATCAAAGACGGCGACAAACGCATCCTAATGATTAATGGCGAACCCGCTGCTAGCCACTGCCTAGCCCGCATCCCATCATCCGGTGAAACCCGTGGCAACCTGGCCGCCGGTGGCTCTGGTGTAGCCCGCGAACTAAGCGAACGCGACCGTTGGATCTGCGCCCAAGTAGGCCCGACCCTACGCGAGAAAAACCTACACTTTGTAGGCCTCGACGTCATTGGCGATCACCTTACGGAAATCAACGTTACTAGCCCTACCTGCATTCGTGAAATTGACGACCAAACTGGCTCCGATATTGCCGGCAAGCTAATGTCGCATATTCAGACAGTATTGGCCCAAGCCGGCAAGACTGCTTAATCACCGAGTATGATAAACTGAACCTATAAATCAGGTGCCTGACTCCCTTAGTTTTACATAAGATGTCTGACTCCTGCAGTTATAGACAAGATAACGGCACAGGACAAAAACATGACCAAGAAGCAGCAAGGCAGTTTGCACAACTCCATGCTTATCTCCATGCCCCAACTGGACGATGAGCCTTTTCATCGCAGCCTAATTTATATCTGTGAACACAACGAACAAGGTGCCATGGGCTTGATTATCAACCATGAAACCGAAGTTGCCTTCGCCGATATCCTGCCGCAATTGAGCATTGAAGAAGAACAGGCGACCAACCTAGAACAACCTATCTTCACCGGTGGCCCAGTGAAGCCAGAACACGGTTTTGTGCTACATACACCTTTGGCCGACAAACAGTGGCAATCCAGTATTCAAGTAGGCACCGACCTGTGCCTGACCACCTCCGTTGACGTGATTGACGATATCGCCCATGACACTGGCCCAGAACACAGCCTTATAGCCCTTGGCTACGCAGGCTGGGGACCCGGCCAATTGGAACACGAAATTGCCAACAACTCATGGATCTGCTGCCCTTTTGATGCCGACATCATGTTTAACACACCGTCGGACAAGCGCTTTGACGCAGCCGCACGCTTACTAGGCATCGACATGAATTTGATCTCTACTCAGGTAGGTCATGGATAAGCCTCTTAACTTGCTAGGCTTTGATTTTGGCAGCAAACGCATAGGCGTTGCCTTTGCTAGTCAGGCCGGTACCGAGCCCGTTATTTTGCCCCCTTTGCCTGCTCGTGATGGCATTCCTGACTGGCAACAAATAAATAAGCTGACCAAAGAGTGGCAAACACAAGCATTTGTGGTGGGAATTCCCTATAATATGGACGGTTCTGTAGGCGAGATGGCCCACCGCGCACGCAAATTTGCCAACCGTTTGGGCAGCCGCTTTGATTTACCCAGCTATGTGGTAGACGAAAGACTCTCCACCTACGCAGCCAAACAGGTGCATCTGCTAGACGGCGGAGGCACCAACTGGAAAAAACACGGCGTTGATGGCATATCAGCGCAATTGATTTTGCAGTCTTGGTTCGACGAAGACGAACACAGGCTGGCATCGCAACCCTTTAAGGAACAAGGATAAGCAATGGCACAAGCGCCTCAGCTACCCGACACCCCCTCCCTTGTTGCTGATTTAGTTCAGCAAGTCAGCCAATTAGTTGCCAAGCATCAGATGCAAGCCCCCCTAGTAATAGGTATCCACACGGGTGGCGTTTGGTTGGCCGAAACCATAGCCCAGTCATTAGACGCACCACTGGGCAAGCTGGACATCTCCTTTTATCGAGATGACTTTACCCAGCAAGGCTTAAACCCCAAGGTAAACCCATCTAGCCTGCCCTTTGACGTGAATAACCGTCACATAGTGCTGGTAGACGATGTGCTTATGAGTGGCCGCACTGTTCGCGCGGCCCTTAACGAAATCTTTGACTATGGCCGCCCTGCTAGCATCAAGCTGGCTACCTTGTGCGCCATCAACGGCCGCCAACTGCCTATCCAAGCCGATGCTTGCGCCCTGCAGCTGGACCTAGCCGACAACCAGTATTTGCAACTAGAAGGCCCCGCGCCTCTACAACTAACTCTTATTGAGCGGACTACCGATGACTCTATCTCCTAGCGCCCAATTGCAGCTGACAGAAAGCGGCGAGCTACGCCACTTCCTCACCGTAGATGGTCTACCACGACCTTTACTAGAACGTATCATCGATACCGCCAACTCCTTTGTGGTAGTGGGCAACCAAGAAGTAAAAAAGGTCCCTCTACTGCGCGGCAAGACCGTAGTAAACCTGTTCTTTGAGAACTCAACCCGTACCCGCAGCACCTTTGAACTGGCTGCCAAGCGCTTATCCGCCGACGTACTTAACCTAGACATCAAGACCTCGGCCACCAGCAAGGGCGAATCCTTGCTAGACACCCTGCGCAACCTACGCGCCATGCACAGCGACATGTTTGTAGTACGCCACAGCCAATCTGGCGCGCCACACTTTATTGCCGAGCAAGTAACGCCTAACGTCGCCATCATCAACGCCGGTGATGGCCGCCACGCGCACCCAACCCAAGCCATGTTGGACATGCTCACCATTCATCGTCATAAAGGCGCCTTTGACCAGCTAAAAGTCGCCATCGTCGGCGATATCCTGCACTCACGTGTAGCTCGCGATCAAGTACATGCCTTGGCCACCTTAGGCTGTAAAGACATTCGCCTAATCGGCCCCAACACCCTACTACCAGCCGAAGCAGCTAGCCTAGGGGTAACAGTTTATACCGACATGGATATGGGCCTAGAAGAAGTCGACGTGATTATTATGCTACGCCTACAAACAGAACGTATGGATTCCGCTTTCTTACCGTCGGCCAGTGAATATTACCAAGTTTACGGGCTCAACCGTCAGCGTTTAGCCAAAGCCAAGCCTGACGCCATTGTCATGCACCCAGGCCCCATTAACCGCGGCATTGAAATAGAATCTGAAGTAGCTGATGGCTCTCAATCTTTGATACTAGACCAAGTCGGCTATGGTATTGCCATTCGCATGGCCGTTATGTCCATGGCCATGAGTGGCCAAATGCAAGAACGCCAAGCAGCGGAGGTGATTTAATATGAGCTTACTTATCCGCCAAGCTCGCGTACTAGACACACAACAGAACCTAGACAAGGTGCTAGATGTCTACATTGCCGATGGCAAAATTGCCGCCATGGGCGACAAGCTACAGCAAGACGCCCAGCATACCCTCAATGCTGAAGGTAAATTATTGGTACCCGGTTTAACCGACCTACTCGGCTATCTGCGTCAACCAGGCAATGCTCAAAAAGGCACCATTGAGTCGGAAACCAAAGCCGCCGCCAGTGCTGGTTTCACCACTATTTTGCCAAGCCCTGACACTCAGCCAGCAACGGACACCACTGCCGTTATGGAACTAGTGCAAGACCGCGCCGAAGCGGCAGGCTTTTGTGATGTAGCCTGCGTAGCAGCCCTTACTCAAGGACTTGAAAGCAAGCACCTCTCCAATATCGTGGGCCTATCCAAGGCCGGCGCTATCGCGTTTAGTAACGCTGGACGCGACATTACCAGCAACACCATCCTCATGCGCAGTTATGAATATGCTGCCACCTTTGGGGCAAAAATCTTTATTCAGGCGCAAGATGCGGCCCTAGCCAATGGCCATATGCACGAAGGTGCCCTAGCTACTCGCCTTGGTTTAAACGGCATCCCAGTGATTGCAGAAACCCTATCGATTAGTCGTCATCTACAATTTATCGAACACACCGGAGTTAGTGCTCACTTCCAGCAAATATCCAGCGACAAAGGGGTTGAACTAATCCGTGACGCCAAAGCTAGAGGCCTAGACATTACTGCTGACGTAGATCTAGCGCACCTGTGCTACACGGAAGAACAGATACAAGGCTACGCTAGCCAATACCATGTACAACCACCTTTGCGCAGTGAAGCTGACCGCCAAGCCTTGTTAGCCGGCGTAGCTGATGGCACCTTAGATGCCATTGTTTCGGCCCACCAACCTCACGAAGCAGCGGCCAAATGTGCACCTTTTGCTGACACAGCGCCCGGCATGGCCATGTACGACACCTTCATGCCTTTGCTACTAAGCCTAGAAGGCAAAGCTGACCTGACCTTGTCCCAACTCATTGACGCCGTCACCACAGGTGCCACAGAAGCAGCCAATCTTGAATCACCAATCATCGAAGAAGGCGCACCAGCCTATCTATGCCTCATTGATCCAGACATGCAGTGGCAACTGAACCAAGACACGCAACAAAGTCTTGGGGCTAATCAAAGCCTAATCGACAGCACCCTTACAGGCCGCACCGTATTGACCCTACGCGGCGGCGTCGTCACCTGGATTAATTAAACCCTATGGGGTCAGAGCTCCGGTCTGACCCCAAATATCAAAATCCCTGTACGGAGCCCCCTAGGGGTCTGACCCAAACACCCCAATACCCAAATTACACACCAACTCCCAAAGGGTCTGACCCCACACATCAAAATCCCTGTACAAGCCTCACTCGGGGTCTGACCCAAACGCTGCAATACCCAAATTACACACCAATCCCCAAAGGGTCTGACCCCACACATTACCCCACACATTATAAAAATCTCCCAAACAACCACTCTCCATTAACACCCCGTAACAAACCCTCACAAAACAATCCCAAAAAACACTACCAAAAATCCGCAATATTGATAATAATAGAACTCTATTCACAAAAACTACGCAAAAGGCCACACCATGGACGCTGCAGAACTAAACAAAATGTCAGAGCTCACTACTCGTCAAACAGCAAAATTGCTAAATGTATCCGTACGTACGATACAATTGTGGGTAGAAAACGGCACCCTGCAAGCATGGAAAACCGCCGGCGGCCACCGCCGCATAAGCGTAGGCTCAGTGCAACAGCTGCTAGACGAAAAACAGAGCAAGCAAACCCCCATCCCGCGCCCATTCGGTAGCAGCAACAAAAGCTCCATCTTGCTAGTTGACGACGACCAAGACACACTTTTGCTATATCAAATGCTAGTGAGCAGCTGGTACCCCAGCTTACATATAGAAACCGCCACCAACGGCGTGGACGCCCTTGTAAAGATCGGCGCCATGCGCCCGTGTGTACTTATTACCGACCTGCAAATGCCACAATTGGATGGCTTTGCTATACTGGATAGACTACAAAACAACGAACAGTATGACTTCCTGACACCTATAGTAATATCCGGCATGAGCGACGAAGAAATCAACGCCCGCGGCATACCAGAAGGCGTACCCGTATTGCATAAGCCAATACCCGTGGAAGAACTCAAGGCCCTAATAGCCAAAGCTGTTTAACCGTCGTGGGGGACTGGCTCTTATTTAAGCGCGTAGCGACTAAAAAGTGCCTGTCCCCTTAGGGCAACCTCCTCCACCAAACAACCAGACACCAAAAATGCACCAGCTAACCTACAACCAAGCAGAAAACACCTTCAGCGCTAGCACCAGCGCCACACGGCTTGGATGGCCCATTTCTGGAAAACAACAAGACCTAATCAGTCTATTAGGCTCAGAGCTGTGGCAACAACTGCTAAACATTGCCAACACCCAACAAGCTCAATTTATCAGCCTAGATAACAATCATTACTTGTGCCTAGGCGAAGCAGCCAGCGACGGCCTGCTAACCTGGATCATCACCCCACAACCCCAACTACAACGCCAACTTGAACAAGGCCAACACGATTCGCGCCTTGCCTCCGTTGGCCAAGTAATGGCGGGCATCTGCCACGAGGTTAACCAACCCCTCAACGCCATGCGCCTGCGTTTATACGCCCTGCAACAACTAGCCACCATGGGCGCTATTCCAGACCTAGACAACCACCTAAAAGAGCTGGATAACCA
>CALKFY010000010.1 GCA_938084925.1 uncultured Pseudomonadales bacterium | reverse complement strand
TTGGTCGGGACGGCAGGATTTGAACCTGCGACCCCCTGCACCCCATGCAGGTGCGCTACCAGGCTGCGCTACGCCCCGACACATCCATGTCTGCAGTTAGTACCTGCAAGCAAGGAGGCGGTATATTACTGTAATCACGGGGCTTTGTGAAGCACTTGCACCCCAAAATATACCATCATATTCTCTCGTTTGTGGCTAGTTTTGTAAGATTAGACTCTCACGACTTGCCATGGGTAAAAATGGGGTTGCTTCGCCGTTATGCCAAGCCTCATGCCCAGCCCCATAGTAAGGCGATAATGGGTGGCCACTTTGGCCGCCTGGCATATGAAAATAGCCTTGTTCTTCTTTACCTGGCGATACGGCAAAGCGCTCCGATGCGCCCTTGTTAGTACCTGTCACCTCAGGTAGGAAGCTGTCGCCCGATTGCGCTTCAATGGACATATCCAAGAGCCAGCTAAGCTGAGGTACGGCACGGGATAAGGGGTGCTGTATCTTGGATCTGTTCAAATGCCCCCACTTGGCTTTGCCTAGACTCCCCGCGTCTTCAATAAGCTGCTTTTTTGCAGCCAAGGCGGCGCTATCAAATAGCGCCTGCCAATCATTATATGTAGGGTTTAACCAGTGCATTGGACGTTCCTCCAGCAGCCCCCATAAAGGGCCGTCTAGCTGGCGTAGGCCCAACATAGAAAGATCTGTATCCTTTGCCCTTACCATAGCTTGTAGGGGCTCCCACACACGATCACGCACCTGTAGTCGATACTCGCGCACTAGACTATAAGCCACAGAATCAACAGAAGCATGACCATCCCAATCATTTAATACGGGTAACAATGCTGTTGCTTCTGGCTGCCCTGAAGCATGCAGGTGTTGGCGCAGCAACTGATGCCATTCACCATAAAACTGGGCTTCATCATCCAGCTGCACGGCCAGCATGTCGGCCTCGTTAGCTTTGCTAAATTTGGCCAGATGATCACGTATTTGGAGCTGGCGAATACCTAGATCATAGCCACCATCGCCTAGCTTGGCTAGATCGTCACCACTGGCTACTCGTGAATTAGCGGTTTGTAATTGTCCACTGGCAGGGTTAAATACACGCGGGTAGTCTTGTGGGGCTAACCAGCCAGTAAAGTCAGTACCAGCTAGCGGCCAAGGCACCAGCTTATCACCCTCATAGTTGCGCTTAGGCATGATGCCGGCAATAGTCCAGGCTATATTGCCTTCGGCATCTGCTGCCATCAAGTTCTGCGGAGGAATTCCACTGACATTAGCAATGGCTACGGCGTCGTTTACGTTACTAGCCTGCTCCATTTGTAGCAGGTTCATGTTTGCAGCTCGGGGACTGTATTGAGTCCAACGCACGGCCAAAGGATTACCTTGAGGGTCATGCTTAAGGATCGGGCCGTAAAGGCTTTCTAGCTGTTCTGTTAAATGCTCTTCGCCACTGCTATCAAGTACGCGCACTTGGCGTTTGGTAAATGCTTGGGGGCCATTTGGTGTTTGATAGCGTTGCTTAGTATCGTCGGTGTATTCTAGCTGGATAAGATCCACCCAATCGCCATAGCTGTTTGTTGCTGTGCATCTGATTCAGGCACGGCTGGCATAGACCAAACCCCAGCCTGGGGTAATGGGGGCTGTTGATACACATCACCAGCTAAAGGCGCGTCCCACCGACTACCTTTGGCCAGCAAATAATTGGCAACGCTGGCTGGAAGGGCTTGCTCTAGCAAACTAGCCAACTGTTCTGCTTTAGCTTCTTCCTTGGTTAGGTCTAAAGCCATAGCATAAATAACACCTACAGAGTCTTGTAGCTGCCATGGCTCGGGAGCTTGATTTAGTAGCAGATACTCAAAGGGCTTTAGTGGTAATGCGGAAAGGCCCGCGTTTACCCCCTCTACATAGGCCTGCATCAAGTCCAGTTGATCTCTTGGCATAGTCGCCAATGCATCTTGGGCGTGGCGGCTAAAGTCGTGCAAACGCATGCTTTGATCCAACTCCACGGCGATGGGACCAAATAACTCACTTAAACGGCCTCCCACCTGGCGACGCATCAGGTCCATTTGAAAGAATCGTTCTTGGGCATGGATATAACCGGTGGCGCGCGCAGCATCGAGACGATTGTCAGCAAAAATAGAGGCTGTACCATTGACGTCACGATCTATCTTTACGCTATCACTAAGGCCCGGCAAACTGGCATTACCACTGTATTGCGGCAGGGAGGCACGTAAAACAAAGTAAATCGTCACTACTGCTAAAATCAACAATAGCACCAAACTTAATAGGATACGTTTGCTCCAACGCCACATAGTTATTTCTCCGTTTTATTGTTATTTTGTGCTTAATTATTAACCGTCTAAAAACAAAAAACCGCGCTCATAGGCACGGTTTTAGATATCTCTTATATACATTTCACTAACAAACGTTTAGCTGTCAGATTCCACCCGATCCTTGAGCTTTTGCCCTGGCCGGAAGGTCACAACGCGGCGCGCGGAAATAGCCACTTCTTCGCCAGTCTTTGGATTACGACCTGGGCGTGAGCGCTTGTCTCGCAAATCAAAATTGCCAAAGCCTGACAACTTCACTTGCTCGTTGTTTACTAATCGATCGGCAATCTCATCAAAGAATGCTTCTACCAGATCTTTCGCTTCTCTTTTACTGAGATTATGATCG
>CALKFY010000009.1 GCA_938084925.1 uncultured Pseudomonadales bacterium | reverse complement strand
AACAGAGCCTAGTGGTTAGGTGCAGGTTGGCGACGTGCCCACCAGATGGTGATTAGTAGCGCGAATAAGAAAGGTACCGATAGCAGGTTGATGGTTTTCCAGCTCGTAAGGCTCAGTAACCAACCAGCGGATAGGGATGCTAGAGCCTGGAAACCGAATACCATAAAGTCGTTTAAGGCTTGGGCACGGTACTTTTCAGAATCACGGTAGCAGGTGATAAGCAATGCTGTACCAGTAACAAACATGAAGTTCCAGCCGATACCTAGTAATACTAGGCTAATCCAATAACCCATTACACTCTGATCAAACTGGCTTTCGATAATGCAGCCTAGTAGGGCGACGATGCCCGCAATCATCACTTTGTGGTGACCAAAGCGGCGGATTAGCTTGCCCGTAAACAAGGACGGTAGGAACATTCCCACAATGTGCCATTGGATAACTACGCCCGTGTGGTACAGGCTATGTCCGTCCATCACGTGCATACTCACTGGCGTGGCAGTCATCAAAAAGCTCATGATGCCGTAACCGATACCAGCAGCCATGATGGCAAGGATAAAGTTAGGTTGCGTGGCGAGTTCTTTGATGGAACGGCCAGTGCCAGAGTCAGCGGCTTGCTTGTGGTCTGTGTTGGTTAGCCAAGAAAGAATCAAGGCAGGCATTAATACCATCAAAGCTAGGGCCATATAAGAACCAACAAACGGCGTGTTAGGTAGCAAGTCTTTGGTGATGTTGGCAATATTAGGGCCTAAAAAGGCACCGGCGATACCGGCTAATAGAATAGATGAGATAGCAGTTGGAGCGTATTCCGGTAGTACGCTTTCGGCTGCGGCAAAGCGGTATTGTTGTACAAAAGCCACACTTAGACCAATGCTAAAACAAGCAAAGCAGTAGAGCCAAAAGCTAGCCATATCGATGGCGACTGCACCTACTAAGGCGGCACAGCTGGCAAAAATAGCGGCGCTAACAAAACCAAAACGGCGGCCCTTGCGACTCATGATCATAGAAGCAGGGACCGTGCCACTAGCTGTACCAACGATCATAAAGGCAACAGGTAGAGTCGCTAATACTGGGGACGGGGCCAATATAGAACCAACAATACCACCTAAAAAGATGGTGACATTGGTGCCAGTGAAGGCAAAAACCTGTGCTAGGCACAATAACCAGACATTACGAGTAAAGTTTTGAAAAGGCATAGTTAAAACGCGCTTTGAAAAATGGAAGCGCACATAGTAACTGATGTTACTAAATTATCCTAACTTAAGCCCTTGCTAGAAGCAGATCCTTGCACCTGTTTGGGCTTCGTGTTAGCGTAAAACAAACGTTTAAAACACTATCTATGTGTGATCTATATAAGGACAAACCTGTGAAGAAGGCAACAGTTGAGCGTATTCTCGATGCTGCAGAATTTGAGTTTGGCGCCCATGGCTTTGTAGAGACTTCGCTACGCACCATTACTAGCAAGGCCGGGGTAAACTTGGCGGCGGTGAATTATCACTTTGGTTCTAAGAAGGGCTTGATTCAAGCTGTTGCGGATCGTTTTTTTGAGCCGTTAACCTTAGGCATACAAAAACGCTTACAAAGTATGGATACAAAACAGCAAACAAAGCATCAGGTATTAACCAATATCTATACGGATTTGATGCTAGAGGCCCTTAATATTGCCCAGCGCAATCCAGCACGTTTGGCTTTGTTTGCACGACTTATCAACTCGGCCTATACCCAATCACAAGGCCATTTGCGCAAGCACTTAACTTATCAGTATGCGCCTTTATTTATATTGTTAATGAAAACCATGCGTGAACATATGCCAGAAATGAGCCACGAACAGTTCTTTTGGCGCTTTCATCATCTTATGGGCATGATGGTATTTACGCTGTCCAATAGTGAGTCTTTAGGGGCCATTTGTGCCGCCGAATATGATACGCAGCGTGAGCTTCCCGAAATTCTGCAGCAACTGATTCCTATATTAGTTGCCGCTGCCGAAGCCCCAGTCCTACCCATTGAAAAGCTAGCGTAAGGAATGCACACATTATGTTGAACGAATTAATGCAGTTCATTGACGCAATCGATGCCACCCATCTGATATTGTTAAAGGTGGGCCTGTTGGCCGTATTGGTGATGATTGCCCAATGGCTTACGGGCAGTTGGATGCACCGCTTTGCCGATAACCATGAGGAGTTGGATGTTGCATTGTTGCATTCCGCGCGACGTCCTTTGTTAGCGGGCTTTTGGTTATTAGGTTTAAGTTGGATAAACGACGTTCTAGTCAGTTCTATTCCAAGCTGGTCCAATGATTTGCCAAGTCAGCTACGTGAACCTGTATTAGTGATTCTTATTGCTTGGTTTATGGTGCGTTTGATCACCGTCTTACAGGCTTTAGTGTTACACCCAGCGGGTAACCGTTTGGCTTGGGATGCCAGTACCGCTGAAGCCATGGGTAAAGTACTAAAAGTTGTGGTGGTTATTAGTGCGGTGCTGGTACTGATGCAGCTATTTGGCTTGTCAGTGTCTGGTGTTTTGGCCTTTGGTGGGGTAGGTGGTATTGCCATCGGCTTTGCTGCAAAAGATATGCTGGCCAACTTTTTTGGCGGTTTGATGATTTATATGGATCGTCAGTTCTCAGTTGGAGATTGGATTCGTTCACCAGACAAAGAAATTGAAGGCACCGTAGAGCATATTGGTTGGCGCGTAACCCGCATTCGTACCTTTGATATGCGCCCTTTGTATGTACCTAACGCAACCTTTACCAGTATTTCTGTAGAAAATCCTTCGCGCATGAGTAATCGTCGTTTTTATGAAATATTCGGTTTACGTTATGCCGACCAAGCTAGTGTGGAAGCCATAGTTAGTGATGTTAAGGCTATGTTGCTAGCCCATGAAGCTATTGATACTAACAAGACTCTGATGGTGAATCTCAACCAATTTAATAGCCATAGCTTGGACTTCTTTGTTTATTGCTTTACCAAGACCACGGCTTGGACAGAGTTTCATGTGATCAAACAGGAACTACTGAAAACCATTGCTGACATTGTTGAGCGCCATGGTGCCGAGTTTGCCTTCCCTACGCAAAGCTTGCACATTCAACAACAAGAAGAGGCTCCTGCAGGCGATGGATAAGCACTATATATTTGGCTACGGCAGCTTGATCAATAGTGCTAGCCGCCGTATCACGGGCATTGCTGGTGATTCCATACCGGTAAGGGTGCATGGCTTGCAGCGTTATTGGGTCAGTTTTACCGGTGTTGATATGCGTGCTGTAGGGGTTAGATTAGAAGCCCAAAGCCAGTGTAATGGCGTACTGTTTGACGTGCCTGCCAGTGAACTAGGCAAGTTTGATTTGCGCGAGCGCGGCTATGTTCGACAAGCCTTGGATCATCAGCACATTGAATACTTGGAGGCGGGCTCACCTGTGTCTTTGTCGGCACTGTCGGATCACCCAGTTTGGGTTTATACCTATCCTGATTGCCCCCGTGAATCGCAATTTAGCCCTATTTCACAATCTTATTTAGACGTTATCATACTTGGTTGTTTGGAAGTGGGAGAGTCGTTTGCGCGTGAATTTTTGCAACATACAAACCTTTGGCAAGACTGGCACGACGACCGCCTTAATCCACGTTATCCACGAGCTACTGAGCATGATCAACATGAGTATCTGGATGATTTCATAGGACAGATGAGAAAAGAACTACAACACCGTTATTGAGTGTTTGATTCTCCTTGGAACTCCATGATCTCTTGTTCCACAAGCATTATCTCTTCTTCTACTAGTGCACTAAGTGTTACTTCGGCAATGTTGTCAGAGGTGATCTTGGTGGGGCTGTTGCCATTTGTTTGTTTTGGTTTTGGTAACGGACCTGTTTGTGGATTATAGGGATCAAATCGCACTAACAGAGCCAGTTTAGGGTGGTCTAGATAGTGTAATTCCACGCTACGCATTTTGCGCTTTTGTATCATGCTATAACGTTGAGTTACCTTAGTTTGAGAGGTCGGGTAGTTAAATAAGCTACTCAGTTCAGTTGTTGGTGTGCTATTAGCTTTAGCAAATTGATTTAGATGCAACTTGGTGTGTAGGTGCAAGAAACGACCTAAGCTCACGCCAATGGCCCCCTCTAACTGATGGCGATCAGCTTGTTTGATGCCAGCATTGATATTGATCCAGGTTGCTGAGTTTTGCTTTGTTAGCGGCATGGGCCAAGCTTCGTGAAACAACACATTGAATTGCCCAGAACGCTGTAGCTTTGTTGCCGTGTGATTTAACTGGCGCTGTTCCTTGGGTAAGCGTGTATAGGCCTGAGAGCCAATGCTAGGGTAGGCCAGTAGTTCTTTACTAGTACGTACTTTGGTGGCCAAAGTCGTGGGATGCTGTTCTTCGCTGTGCAGGTTAGCTAAACGCTCAATAATCATTACCTCAGCCTGGTACCAGCGTATGTCTTCTTCTGCATGGGCTGAAGAAAATAGCACCATGGTCAACAATCCTATAGTTAGGGATCTTAGGCGAGGCAGTAACTGTATTGAGGTTTGAGGCATTATTTAACCAATAGTTTTAGCAAGTCTTCCACGCGTTGAAAACGCGTCTCAGGGTGTTCCATAGGTAGAGTAAAGCGCAACTGATTGCTACCTTCAAGTTTAAATTGCCTTGGTTGCGTTTGTACCAGCTTTACTAAGGCCATCGGTTCTACTTGAGTGTGCTTATCAAATAGCAGGCGGCCACTTTGACTAGACGCTTCAATTTTGCTTATGCCGATGTCCTGTGCTTTAAGTTTTAAGCGCGTTTGACGGAATAAACTCTTGATAGCTTCGGGCAATAATCCAAAGCGGTCGATCATCTCAACCTGTAGCTCCTTCAGTGTAGCCTTGTTTTGCGCGTTGGCAATACGTTGGTACATGATGAGTCGATTATGTACATCAGGCAAATAGCTTTCTGGGATTACCGCAGGCAAGTTTAAATTAACTTCGGTGCCGCGTTGTATCGGCTGGTCCAAATTGGGCGTTTCGCCTTTTTGCATGGCTTCCACAGTGGCGTTAAGCATTTCCATATATAAGCTAAAGCCAATGCTTTGCATCTGGCCACTTTGTTCTTCACCTAATAGTTCGCCCGCGCCACGTATTTCTAGGTCATGGCTGGCTAGGGTAAAGCCTGCGCCTAGGTCTGCGGTGGCTTCAATGGCCTCTAAGCGCTTGTTGGCGTCTTTGCTGAGTACTTTAGGGTGCGGTGTCATCAAGTAGGCATAGGCCTGATGATGGGAGCGACCGACACGGCCTCGAAGCTGGTGCAACTGTGCCAAACCAAATTTATCAGCACGATCGATAATAATGGTGTTGGCGCTAGGTACGTCGATACCTGTTTCTATAATGGTGGAGCAAACCAGAACATTGGCACGACGGTGATAAAAATCACTCATCACTTGTTCTAGTTGGCGTTCACGCATTTGGCCGTGGGCTACGGCAACACGAGCTTCGGGTACTAATTCACGAATCTTGTCGGCTGCGGTTTCAATAGTGCTAACGTCGTTGTGTAGGTAATACACCTGACCACCACGCAATAGTTCACGCAGCATGGCTTCTTTGACTAGCTTGCTCTCGTATTGGCGCACAAAGGTCTTAATAGAAATGCGCTTGGCGGGAGGCGTGGCAATAATAGATAGATCGCGCATGCCCGCCATGGACATATTAAGGGTTCGTGGTATTGGTGTGGCCGTTAAGGTCAGAATATCCACTTCGGCACGCAGCTTCTTGAAAGACTCTTTTTGCTGAACACCAAAACGATGCTCTTCATCGATGATTAACAAACCTAAACGTTTAAAGTTAAGCTTGCCTTGAATAATTTTGTGGGTGCCGACTAGTATATCTAAACTGCCGTCTTCTATTTGTTGCTCTACCTTGCTGTGTTGTTTGCCCGATTGGAAGCGCGACATGACGGCTACGTTAATTGGCCAATCGGCAAATCGATCCCTTAGGGTTTCATAATGCTGTTGGGCTAGCAGGGTCGTTGGTACCAGTATGGCTACCTGCTTGCCGCCCGTAGCGGCTATAAAGGCGGCGCGCATGGCCACTTCGGTTTTACCAAAGCCTACGTCACCGCACACTAGGCGATCCATGGGTTGGTCGGCTAGCATGTCTTTGATAACGGCGCTGATAGCTTGTTGCTGATCAGGCGTTTCCTCAAATGGGAAAGCATCGGCAAAGGCTTCGTAGCTATCATCCGGGCGTGGATAAGCATAGCCGTCGCGTGCAGCACGCATGGCGTAGATACGTAGCAGCTCAGCGGCGGTGTCTTTGATTTTTTCTGCAGCTTTGCGTTTGGCCTTTTGCCATTGCTCGGTGCCTAAGCGATGCAGCGGTGAGTTTTCACCACCACCGGTATAACGGCTAAGTAACTGTAAGCTGGCTACAGGCACGTAAAGAGTGGCTTCGTCGGCATACAAAAGCACAAGGAATTCGTTTTCTTGGCCGTCGACAGACAAGGCTTTAAGGCCCTGATAGCGACCAACACCATGGTCTTGGTGTACTACTGGGCTACCAATGGTGAGTTCCGCTAGATCGCGAATAGCAATATCGGAATTGTTGGTTTCTTTATCGCGGCGACGACGTTGCAAAACCTTTTGGCCAAACAGCTGGGCTTCACTAATCAGACACAGCTGCTGGGCAGGGAAGTTTAAACCACGTTCCAAAGGTGCAACGCAAATGGCAAAGTCCATATCCGCTTGGCAGAATTCCAGCCAAGACTCCACTTCTTGTGGTTGCTGAGGTAGCTTTTTGAATAGCTCTAATAAAGCTTCACGGCGGCCTGCTGATTCGGCACAAACCAAGACTCGTGCTTGGGTTTGTAACAAGCTTTCTAGAGCAATCAACGGCTTAGCCAGTTGACTGTTGATAGCGACTTCAGGCAAGTTGGCAAAACCTAGATTGCTTTCACCCTTGTTGGCCTGTGGTTCTACGTGGGCTGCTGTTTGCACGTGCACATTGCCGTGTTGCTTAAGTAAGCCAAATAGCTGCTCAGCACTCAAAAATAGATGCTGAGGTGGTAGCAGTGGGCGTTCTACGTCATGGCCGTAATCGTCGTAGCGTTGTGTCACATCCTGCCAGAAATGCTCTATGGCGCCATTGAGGTCACCATTGCGGATGATTTGTACCTGTTGCGGCACGTAATCCAATAAGGTTGACATCTCCAAGTTATAAAACAAGGGGATATAGTATTCGATACCCGCTGGCGCTAAGCCTTGGCTTACGTCCTGGTAAATAGGACAGTTGTTGGCTTCAACGTCGAAGTTAGCATTAAAAGCTTGACGGAACTGGCTAATGGCTTGGGCGCTTAGGGGGAATTCTCGCGCCGGTAACAAATTGAATTCTTCTATGATGCTAGTGGTGCGCTGATTGTCTGGATCAAAGTAGCGTAGGCTTTCGATTTCTTCGTCAAACAATTCAATACGAATAGGCGCTTCGCTACCCATGGCGAATAGATCGATAAGGCTACCGCGTACGGCATACTCACCAGCTTGGGCCACGGTTTCGGTATATTGATAACCGGCTTCGTTTAAGCGCTTGCGAAAAGGCTCAAGTTGTAAAGGGTTGCCTGTAGTCAACGCAAAAGAGTTTCCCGCTAGATAACTAGTAGGGGCAAGGCGGTGTAAGAGGGTAGCAATAGGCACCAAGATAATACCTTGCTGCAAATCGCTGATGGCATTAAGGGTCTTGATGCGTTCCGAAATAATATCAGGATGAGCTGAGAAGCTATCGTAAGGCAGGATTTCCCAGTCTGGCAGCATGTACACCTGTAACGTAGTAGCCCCTAGGAAAAACTGTAATTCTGCCTTTAGTGTTAAAGCGGCATCGGTACTTTCAACTAATACTAGTAACGGCGTAGTCGAGGTTTGTGCCCCCTCGGCAATAGCCAAGGCGCTGCCGGCGCCGGTGGTTTGGCCCCAGTGTTGATGGTTGTTGGTAGATGACGCAAGTGGGAGTGATTCGATTAACACGGTGGCAGACTTAATTAGTAATGACAAAATGATTGTCGCTATTGTAGTTTTTTCAAAGCCGCTTTGCACCTTTCTAAGGGCTGTTTCATATATATGTTTTTGCCGCCAATTGCCATGAACTGGATTCTCTTGCATAGAGGCTTAGGAATTAGTCTGAATAAGCCTTGTTTATGGTCAAGATAAGGGGTGGATGGATTGCGCCTTTAACCACAATCTAGGATAATATGGGTCCCACAACTTTAGGTAGGGGCCGTGAGCGAAGGGTGTTCGTGAACCAGCCTGCCACCACAACATAGGTATTCCATTGTGAGCCAAGAACAAGTGTTTTCTGACTGGAAAGAACGCGAAGCGCTAGCCGAAGCCATGATCCCAATGATCGGCAAGTTCTATCGCGATAACAACGTTGAAACTTCCGTATACGGTCGTAACATTGTTAACCGTTCTGTAATTAGCATTCTTAAGTCTCACCGTGCTGCGCGCATGGTAGAAAAGAATGAAATTTCTGTACATGAAACCTATCCAGTTGTTGCAGCAATGCAAAACTTGGATCTAGCCAATGTTCATGTTGATATCGGCAAGCTTGCTACCGGTTTTGCAACCGATGGCGGTGACCTGTCTATTGATGAATATGTTGCTCAGGAACTAAAAGGCGCAGTAAATGATGACGCCAACGCTTCTGGCACCGATGTTGTGTTGTACGGTTTTGGCCGTATCGGTCGTCTACTAGCCCGCTTGTTGATCGACAAGACTGGCGGTGGTCAAAGCTTACGTTTGCGTGCCATGGTGGTACGTAAAGGTGGTGACAACGATCTACAGAAGCGTGCTAGCTTGTTGCGTCGTGATTCTGTACACAGCAACTTCCAAGGCACCATCACTGTTGATGAAGAAAACAACGCCATCATTGCCAACGGCAACATGATCAAGGTTATCTATGCTTCTTCTCCTGATTCTATCGACTACACTGAATACGGCATCGACAACGCGGTAGTAATCGACAACACCGGTATCTGGCGTGACCACGACGGTTTGTCTTTGCACCTTAAAGCCAAGGGCGTTAGCAAGGTTATGCTAACTGCACCAGGTAAGGGCGTTAAGAACATCGTTATGGGTGTTAACCAAAAAGACATCGAAGACACAGACAACATCTTGTCTGCGGCTTCTTGTACTACCAACGCAATCACACCTGTATTGAAGGCCTTGAACGACAAGTATGGCGTTGCCAACGGTCACGTTGAAACTGTACACGCTTACACCAACGACCAGAACTTGATCGATAACTACCACAAGGGCGACCGTCGTGGCCGTGCTGCTGGTCTAAACATGGTATTGACCGAAACGGGTGCTGCTAAAGCCGTATCTAAGGCGCTACCAGAGCTAGAAGGCAAGCTAACAGGTAACGCTATCCGCGTACCAACACCAAACGTATCCATGGCTATTCTTAACCTAAATTTGGAAAAGGAAGTTAACCGTGACGAGTTGAACGACTATTTGCGCGACATGGCTATCCACTCTGACCTACAAAAGCAAATCGATTTCACGACTTCTCGTGAAGCCGTATCCAGCGACTTTGTAGGCTCACGTGCAGCCGGTGTTGTAGACGGCCTAGCCACTATCGCTAGCGGCGGTAAGAGCTGTGTTGTATATGTATGGTACGATAATGAGTACGGTTACTCTTGCCAGGTAGTGCGTATGCTTCAGCACGTTACCAAGACGTCATTGCCTGCATACCCAGTTGCTAAGTAAACTTAGCTAACTAAAGAAAAAGATCGCTTAGGCGGTCTTTTTTTATGCCTGCAATAAATGTCGGCTGAATGTTTTTTAAAAGTAATGAAGAAAGGCAGAAATGAAGTGTACTTTTTAAAGGTTGGACTAGACTAATGATATGACTGTGAGCAAATGACAGGGAGTTAGGCCGATGAAAATAGGATGTTGGGTGTTGGTGGCAATGTTACTAACTGGCTGTGCTGGTGCTGGCTCTAACAGTGATGCAGGTTTGGGGCGTGATGCTGCTAGCCAGCATGCCTTGCGGGTGGCTCATCACCAATCCATTGCTATAACACGTGAAGAGGCTTTGGGTATTGTTGAGGATATGAATGCCGTGTTATCCATTCAGGACAATGCCGCCGATGTTGTGTGCGGTGTTGAGTTTGTTTTATCTGGAGGTCTGTCAGCATTCAGTCTTGGTACGGGGGTAATTAGTAGTACGGAGGATTTCGCGTCACTGTATACACGTGTGCCGGGTGAGATAAAGGTGGTGAATATGATCAATTACTGTGGTCGTTTTGGTGCCTTTTTAGGGTGTGCCCCTGTACCGGGTGAATCCTTATTGGTAGTGCGTTCTAGTCGCCGTGTAGAGGGGGCGCTGTGGGCTCATGAATATGGGCATAACCAAGGCTTGAGTCATCGTTCGGTCTCTCGCGCTTTGATGAATCCAGTTGTGACAAGCCGGGCTCGTGTTGTAAACCAGCAGGAATGTAAACAGTTTGAAGCAGGGGGGGGAGTGAGCTATGAAAGCGTATATGTTGGCGGCTTCGTTATGTTTCTTGAATAGCGCTGTAGCTTGGGCAGGTAAATTGATGCCAGTTGAGATGTTTGTGCAGCAGGCCTTTCCCCATGGTGTGCCAATTAATGAAGCTAGAAAATACGGTCTTGCCGATAGTGCACGACTGCTAGGCCTATTGAGGTTGCAGGACAATATAGAGGTTCACTCAAATATACTGGAAACAATTGGCTATATTGGCGATCCAGTAGCAACCAGAAGGGTCATTGATTATATTCATCTAGGGCAAGGGGAGATCAGTACCGAATCATTTAGGGCAAAGAGTAATGCATTTTTGTGTTTGGGTTATATGGTAAATAAAACGGGTAATCCAGTCGCGCTTAATTATCTTGTTAAAAGCTTAGATATGGCCACTTGGCAGGCCCGTAATCTGCAGTGGAGGGTGGCATTTTTGCCTGATGATGTTAGCCATGATTTACAATTGATACGCCAAGCTGCCGTTGGTTTGACCTTGTCTGGGCACCCTCAGGCGGCTATAGCCATGCAGCAGTACTTGTCTCCGGCTAAAGGTGATGGTGATTTTGCGCCGGCCACCAATGAGATGTTGCAGCAGATGTTAAGGGCTAATAAAGAGATTGGTAACAAAGGTTTGCAGTCTTATATGCTCGATACTCACGAGTAGAAGGTTTGCTTAAATTGCTTGTGGGGTCAGACCTGAGGTCTGACCCCGTTTTAATGGGTGGCTGAAAAAGTAAATTTATTACAGGGAGTTCCAATATTTATTAGTCTGCCTTCCATCGTCATCATACTCTGCATCTTTTTAAAACTCATTCATATTAAATGAGAATAAGCTTATATCTATAAGGGATTAAAAAGCACCTCAAATAGTGCGGTTTAGGGTATATCTGGCTATTACTTATCTTATATAAGGTTATTCGGTAAAAAAATAACACAACACCTCAGGACTTTGGTCTTAGGTGCGACCAATTGCTATTTGTTTAGGTAGCAAATTTGGCCCTCTGTCTTTATAATAAGCCGGCTTTTTTTATGGGTTTGTGATCCTCGGCAAATTGGGTGTTTTAGCATCCGGCTTGCATTAATTACCGCAAAAGAGTAATGGGAACACAGGCCAAATGATAACTTAGTATTTGGGTACGACTTATGATCAAGATCCGACAAGGTCTAGATCTACCTATAGCTGGTACACCTGCACAATCCATCGATGATGGCAAAGCAGTGAATCAGGTAGCTGTGCTTGGCGCCGACTATGTCGGTTTGAAGCCAACCATGGCGGTAAAGGTAGGTGATCGAGTAAAGCTCGGTCAGGTGTTGTTTTCTGACAAGAAAACCCCTGGAGTAAACTACACTGCACCAGCTGCAGGTACGGTTAGCGCTATCAACCGTGGCGCACAACGTGTATTGCAGTCTGTAGTAATTGATATTGAAGGCGATGAAGCCATTGAGCTGCCAAGCTATGCGGCAGATCAGTTGGCTAGCATTGGCGCTGACAAGGTGCAGGAAGCTCTGCAACTATCTGGCCAGTGGACTGCTTTCCAAACGCGTCCGTTTAGCAAGGTGCCAGCTCCTGGTAGCAAGCCTAGCTCTATTTTCGTAACGGCGATTGATACACACCCTTTGGCAGCTGATCCAGCTGTTGTTATTGCTGCTGAACAGGAAGCATTTGCCCAAGGTATGCAGGTTCTTACTAACCTGACTGACGGCAAAGTGTTTGTCTGTGCCGCGGCTAGCACACAAGTGCCAGACGTTGCAGGCATTCAGGTAGAACGCTTCGCTGGCGTACACCCTGCAGGGTTGCCTTCTACTCACATTCACATGCTTGATCCTGTTGGCCCAAATAAGACTGTTTGGACCATTGGTTACCAAGATGTTGTTGCTATCGGTAAGACCTTTGTGTCTGGCCAGATTGCCGTAGAGCGCGTTGTTGCTCTAGGTGGTCCAATGGTGACTAAGCCACGTTTATTGGCTACCCGCGTTGGTGCCTCTCTCGAGCAGCTGATTGCTGGTGAGACTGAGTCTGGCGAATTTGCTAACCGTGTGATTTCTGGTTCTGTACTAGGTGGCTCTACTGCTGCTGGTGTTGAGAGCTTCTTGGGTCGTTACCACAATCAGGTAACGGTACTAGAAGAAGGCAAGAAGCGTGAGTTCATGGGCTGGGCCCCTGCAATAGCAGATGGTGCTAACAAGCACTCTGTGCTTAATATCTACACTTCTGCTCTAAACCGCGCTAAGAAGATCAAGTTTACTACCACTACTAATGGTTCGGCTCGCGCCATGGTACCAGTAGGTGCGTTTGAAGACATGATGCCGCTGGATATCTTGCCTACCCAATTGCTACGTGCATTGGTAGTTGGTGACATCGTTGCTGCACAAGAACTTGGTTGCTTGGAACTAGAAGAAGCCGACTTGGCATTGTGCACATACGCATGTGCTGGCAAGTACGAGTACGGTCCAATTCTACGTGACGTATTAACCCGCATTGAGAAGGAGTGCTAATCGTGAATTTGCGTAAAATGTTAGACTCCATGGAGCCTCACTTCACTAAGGGCGGTAAGTACGAAAAGTTCTACGCCCTATATGAAGCTGCAGACACCATTTTCTACACCCCTGGCTATGTAACCAAGAGCAATGCTCATGTACGTGACGGTATCGACCTGAAGCGCATGATGATCACTGTATGGTTATGTACTTTCCCTGCTATCTTCTTTGGCATGTATAACCTAGGCCTACAAGCAAATACTGCTATGGCTTCTATGGGTATCAGCGAAGTTGAAGGCTGGCGTGGTGCCATTGTTGGCGCTATGGCTGGTTTTGATGCTACTAGCATCTGGGACAACATGATCCACGGTGCTGCCTACTGGCTGCCAGTCTATCTGGTAGTGTTTGCCGTGGGTGGTTTCTGGGAAGTATTGTTTGCCGCAGTACGTGGTCACGAAGTAAACGAAGGTTTCTTTGTTACTTCAGTATTATTTGCTTTGATCCTGCCACCTGATATTCCACTATGGCAAGCCGCGCTAGGTATTAGCTTCGGCATTGTAGTCGGTAAGGAAGTGTTTGGCGGTACTGGCATGAACTTCTTGAACCCAGCCCTAACCGGCCGTGCTTTCTTGTTCTTTGCTTACCCTGCACAAATGTCTGGCGATGCAATCTGGACTGCCGTTGACGGCTTCTCTGGTGCCACTCCACTAGGTCTTGCTGCTCTGGAAGGCGTTGAAGCAGTTGCTGCTCAAGGTATTACTTGGATGGACGCCTTTATTGGTACTATCCCAGGTTCTGTTGGTGAAGTATCTACCCTAGCTATCTTCATCGGTGGCGCTATCTTGCTTTACACCCGTATCGCTGCATGGCGCATTATTGCTGGTGTAATGGTTGGTATGATTGCCATGACCTTGCTATTGAACATGGTTGGTTCTGACACTAACCCAATGTTTGCTATGCCTTTCTACTGGCACTTAGTTTTGGGTGGCTTTGCATTCGGTATGATCTTTATGGCTACCGACCCTGTATCTGCTTCTATGACTAATACTGGTAAGTGGTACTTTGGTGCACTAATTGGTGTGATGGTTGTGTTGATTCGTGTAGTTAACCCAGCTTTCCCAGAAGGCATGATGCTTGCCATCTTGTTTGCCAACTTGTTTGCGCCTTTGATTGACTACTTTGTCACCGAAGCCAACATCAAGCGGAGGGTAGCACGCAATGGCTAGTAAAGATTCTGTATCTCGTACCGTCATGGTGGCACTAGCTCTATGTGTCGTCTGTTCTGTAGTGGTTTCTACCGCTGCCGTGGTACTAAAAGATAAGCAGGTAGCTAACGCTGCCAACGAAAAGAAAGCAAACATTCTAGCTGCGGCTGGTATCGAAGTGGTTAATGGCGACTTGGATGCGGCCTTTGCCAAGGTAACACCTAAGCTAGTTGATATGGCTACGGGTGCTTACACTGAAGCAGCGGATATTGCCACCTATGACGACCGTAAAGCGGCTAAAGATCCTGCCATGAGCACGACCTTGACTGCTGAACAGGACATTGCGTCCATTCGTCGCCAGGCTAACTTGCGTACCATCTACCTAGTAGAAGGCGACAATGGCCTAGAAAAGGTGATCTTGCCAGTTCATGGTTACGGCCTTTGGTCTACCTTGTACGGCTTTATCGCTTTGGAAGGTGATTTGAATACCGTTGCTGGTTTTGGTTTCTACTCCCACGCAGAGACTCCGGGTCTTGGTGGTGAAGTTGACAACCCACGCTGGAAAGCTGTGTGGAATGGCAAGCAGGTATTTGGTGCGGATGCTACTCAACCTATGATCGGTTTGATCAAAGGTAAAGCAACGGCTGAATCCAAGCATGACATTGACGGCCTAGCCGGTGCCACGCTGACTAGTAACGGTGTTACCAACCTAGTGCGTTTCTGGATGGGTAAGGACGGTTTCGCTCCTTTCCTAGCTAACCTGAAAGCAGGGGAGGCATAATCATGTCAAAGACTAAAGATATATTGATCAGCCCGATCTTTGCTAACAACCCCATTGCTTTGCAAATCTTGGGTGTCTGTTCGGCACTGGCTGTAACCAGCTCTTTGAGCGTCACCATTGTTATGTGTATTGCACTAACCACGGTAACCGCGTTCTCCAACTTGTTTATCTCGATTATTCGTGAGCAAGTACCGAGCAACATTCGTATCATCGTGCAGATGACCATCATTGCCTCCTTGGTAATCGTCGTAGACCAGGTACTTAAAGCTTACGCTTATGACGTGTCTAAGCAGCTTTCGGTATTTGTTGGATTGATCATTACCAACTGTATCGTAATGGGTCGTGCGGAAGCCTTTGCTATGCAAAACCCACCACTACCATCCTTTATGGACGGTATCGGTAACGGTTTAGGCTATTCAGTGGTCCTACTGTTTGTGGCTTTCCTACGTGAGCTATTTGGTTCTGGTACCTTGTTTGGTTTCGAAATCTTGCCACTAGTCACTAACGGCGGTTGGTACTACTCCAACGGTATGATGCTGTTGCCACCTAGTGCTTTCTTCGTTATCGGTGGATTTATTTGGCTATTGCGTACCTGGAAAATTGACCAGGTAGAAAAAGCCGATTTCACCCTAGCTAAGCACACTAAATAGGAGTTAGCGACGTGGAACATTATATTAGTTTATTTGTAAAGGCAGTTTTCATTGAAAACATGGCCTTGGCGTTCTTCCTAGGCATGTGTACCTTCTTGGCGATTTCCAAGAAGGTAAAAACAGCTATTGGCCTTGGTGTTGCGGTAATTGTGGTATTAACTATCACTGTGCCGGTAAACAACTTGATCTATACCTACCTACTTGCAGACGGTGCGTTAGCTTGGGCTGGTATGCCAGACGTAGACTTGAGCTTCTTGGGCTTGATTTCCTACATTGGTGTCATCGCCGCCATGGTACAAATTTTGGAAATGCTGCTAGACAAGTACTTCCCAGCTTTGTACAACGCTTTGGGCGTGTTTTTGCCATTAATCACAGTAAACTGTGCCATCATGGCCGGTGCGTTGTTTATGGTAGAGCGTGATTACAACTTTGCTGAGTCTGTTGTTTATGGTTTGGGGGCTGGCACTGGCTGGGCTTTGGCTATTGCAACCTTGGCTGGCATTCGTGAAAAGCTTAAGTACTCTGACGTACCTGCAGGCCTACGTGGCTTGGGTATCACCTTCGTAACTGTGGGTTTGATGTCATTGGGCTTTATGTCTTTCTCTGGCATTCAGCTGTAAGGCGAGGAATTAGATTATGAATACTGTAGTTATCCTCGGTGTACTGATGTTTACCGCGGTGGTGTTGACCTTGGTTGCCATCATCCTAGTAGCTCGTGCCAGGCTGGTAAGCTCTGGTGAAGTCACCATAGAAATTAACGATGACCCAGACAAGAGCATTACGGTTGCTGCCGGTGACAAGTTGCTTCAAACCCTGTCTGCCCAAGGTATCTTCCTTGCGTCTGCTTGTGGTGGTGGTGGTACTTGTGCCCAGTGTCGTTGTATCGTATCTGAAGGTGGCGGCGGCATGCTTGCCACTGAAGAATCTCACTTCACTATGCGCGAAGCCAAAGAAGGCTGGCGTCTATCTTGTCAGGTTGCTGTTAAGCAAGACATGAAGATTGAAGTGGAAGAAGATGTATTTGGCGTTAAGCAATGGGAATGTACTGTCGAGTCCAACCCCAATGTCGCGACCTTCATTAAGGAATTGACCTTGCGTCTACCTGAAGGTGAAAACGTCGACTTCCGTGCTGGCGGTTACGTACAGCTAGAGTGCCCTGCACACACAGTTGATTACAAGACTTTCGATATTCAAGAAGAATACCGTGGTGATTGGGATCGCTTTAAAGTGTGGGACAATATCTCTACTGTAGACGAAACCACTATCCGTGCTTATTCCATGGCCAACTACCCAGAAGAAAAGGGCGTTGTGAAGTTCAATATTCGTATTGCTTCGCCACCTCCAGGTTCTCAGGGTATCCCACCAGGTAAGATGTCTTCTTACGTGTTTAACCTGAAAGAAGGCGACAAGATTACCGTTTACGGACCATTTGGTGAGTTCTTCGCCAAGGATACCGACAATGAAATGGTATTCATTGGTGGTGGTGCTGGTATGGCGCCCATGCGCTCGCATATCTTTGATCAGCTGAAGCGTTTGAATTCCAAGCGTAAGATTTCTTTCTGGTACGGTGCACGTTCCATGCGTGAAGCCTTCTATGTTGACCAGTATGACCAGCTGCAAGCGGACAATGAAAACTTCGAATGGCATTTGGCCCTTTCTGATCCACAGCCAGAAGACAATTGGGACGGCCTCACGGGCTTTATCCACAACGTATTGTTTGAAAACTATCTCAAGGACCATGATGCTCCGGAAGATTGTGAATACTACATGTGTGGACCACCAATGATGAACGCGGCGGTAATCGCCATGCTTAAAGACCTAGGTGTTGAAGACGAGAATATCTTGTTGGATGATTTCGGCGGATAAGCAAATACCAGTGGCACCTTCGGGTGCCACTTTTCATTATGGATGTCGTCATTGCGAGGAGCGAAGCGACGCGGCAACCTCTAGCAGGCAAAGTGCTAATTATGACGATGACACACCGTTTCATACTTGCAATTAGTACACTGTTGTTGACAGCTTGTGGCGCACAAGCGCCAGAGATAAAAACCACAACTGGCCTCGCTATGGGTACCAGTTACACTGTCAAATGGATCGCTTCTGAGACCATTGATGACAGCCAATTTTCTAGCCAGATAAATCAAGTTATTCGTCAAGTAGAAGACTCCATGTCTACCTATATGGACGCTTCCGATTTATCCGGTTTAAACGGCGCCGAAGCCGGTGTTTGGCACTCGGTGCCCACGGCTATGGCGCAGCTTATAGAGCAAGCCCAGGGTATTAGTGCAGCTACTCAAGGTGCCTTTGATATTACTGTTGGGCCGGTGGTGGACTTATGGGGTTTTGGTCCTAACCCCAAGCCAGAAACTATTCCCACACTGGCGCAACTAGAAGAGTTACGACCACTTGTCGGTTATCAGTACATACAAGTGCGTATAAAACCTGCAGCCATCAAAAAATCCAGAGCCAGTGCTATCGATCTGTCCGCCATTGCCAAGGGTTACGGCGTTGATGAGGTTGCCTTATGGTTACAAGAAAAGGGCATAGAGCACTACCTAGTTGAGATTGGTGGTGAGCTACGTACCAAAGGCCGAAAGCCTAACGGCCAGTCTTGGCGTATCGCCATTGAATCACCAGCGGAACAAGCCCGTAGTGTATTTCAAGTGGTGCGGGTAGAAGATCGAGCCATTGCGACCTCGGGCAACTACCGCAATTATTACGAAGAAGGTGGGGTGCGTTATTCCCACACTCTAGACCCAAATACTCTTCAGCCAGTGCGACATAAACTGGCATCAGTAACGGTCATGGCGGATAATGCCGCAACGGCTGATGCCTTAGCAACCGCATTGATGGTAATGGGGGAAACGCAAGGGCCAGAGTGGGCAGCAATGCATAATGTGCCTGCCTACTTTATAATATGGCAAGCAGACCAATTTATAGCAAAACCAGTCGCTGGTTTTGAGGAATTTATAGAACCTTAGAACACTAGATTAGAGGTGTATTATGGAAACGTTTATTTTAACTTTCGTTGTGTTGTTGATATTGATTGCCGGCATGGCTGTTGGCGTCATCATGGGCCGTAAACCTATTTCTGGTTCCTGCGGTGGTATGACTGCCCTAGGTATGGATGTAGCCTGCGATGTGTGTAAAGGCGATGCCGAGATTTGTGAAACAGAACAGCAAAAAGCAATCAAAGCTGAGCAAACACAGAGCAAAGAAGACCTAAGCTACGACGCAAGTAAGTAAATAGGTATTTAGCGCAGATGTTAACCTGCTGCATTAATATTATTAGTACGTAAGAAGACAAAGAGACAGTTATGGCCGACTATAATTATGACCTAGTAGTATTGGGTTCGGGTCCTGCCGGTGAAGCCGCAGCAATCAACGCAGCAAAAATGGGCAAGAAGGTTGCCGTGGTAGAAGACCGCGAACAGGTAGGCGGTGGTTGTGCCCACAAGGGTACCATCCCATCCAAGGCCTTGCGTCACGAAGTGAAACAGATTATTCATTTCAATACTAATCCTATGTTCCGTGTTATTGGCGAACCCAAAAACTTCTCCTTCCCTAAGGTCATGAAAGCTGCTAGCGAAGTGATTGCTAAGCAGGCCATGTTGCGCACGCAGTTTTATGCTCGCAATCGTGTCGATGTGTTTTTTGGGCACGCAAGGTTTGTTGATCGTTACAACATTACCGTGGAAGTGGCAAACGGTGGTGAGCAAGAAAACTTGCACTTTGAGCAAGCCGTTATTGCTACAGGATCCAGCCCATATGAGCCAGCTGATGTTAACTTCTCCCATCATCGGGTCTACAACAGCGACACTATTCTTGACTTAGAGCACACACCACGGACTATGATTGTCTATGGTGCTGGAGTAATTGGTTGTGAATATGCGTCTATTTTTGCTGGCCTTGGTGTCAAAGTTGAGCTGGTTGATAACCGTGCTAACTTGCTAGAGTTTTTGGACGTGGAAATTTCTGATGCACTCAGCTATCACCTACGTAATAACGGTGTACGTATTCGTCACAATGAAGAATATGACAAGGTTATTTGTGATGAACAGTCTGTGAGTATGGAGCTAAAATCAGGCAAGAAGCTACGTGCTGATGCTTTGCTGTGGTGTAATGGCCGTTCTGGTAACACCTCAGATTTAGGCTTGGAGAATATTGGCTTAAAAGCCAATGGTCGTGGCCAGTTAGAAATTAACCAGTGCTATAACACCAGTGTGGAAGGCATTTCTGCTGCTGGTGATGTGGTGGGTTGGCCAAGCCTAGCTTCTGCTGCATTTGACCAAGGCCGTTCTGCCGCCTCGGACCTTTGTGGTGAAAGTGCGCGCTATGTTAATGATGTACCTACGGGCATCTATACTATTCCTGAGATTAGCTCACTAGGTGCTACGGAAGAACAGCTAACAGCCGACAAGGTGCCTTACGAAGTTGGGCAAGCCTTTTTTAAAGACATTGCCCGTGCCCAAATCTCTGGCGAAGTTGTAGGCATGTTAAAAATTCTCTTCCATCGTGAAACCTATCAGATTCTTGGTATCCACTGTTTCGGTGACCGTGCGGCAGAAATCATTCATATCGGCCAAGCTATTATGAACCAGGAAGGTAGTGCGAATACTATTGAGTATTTTGTGAACCATACCTTCAACTACCCGACTATGGCTGAAGCCTATCGTGTAGCTGCACAGCTAGGTCTTAACCGTGCACGTTTTATTAACAATTAATCGCCCATAGCTTATGTATCAATCCATTGCCCTAACTATTGGTTTACGTTACACGCGCGCTAAGCGCCGTAACCACTTCATTTCCTTTATTTCGCTTATTTCTATGTTGGGCTTGGTATTGGGTGTGGCCGTGTTAATCATCGTGTTATCGGTAATGAATGGTTTTGATCGTGAGTTGCGTCAGCGCATCCTAGGTATGGTACCTCATGCCACGGTACAAACTGCTGACCCTATCATGGACTGGCAAAGCCTAGCCCAAGATGTGCTCAAGCACCCTGGCGTGCAGGGTGCTGCGCCCTTTGTGCATGGCCAAGGTATGTTTACCCACAAAGGCCGCGTACAACCGGTGATGTTTCACGGTATCCTGCCACAAGCAGAGCAACATGTTTCCATCTTGCCACAACATATCATCCATGGTTCTTTAGAGAGCCTAGAAGCTGGCGAGTTTAACCTTGTAATGGGCGAAATACTGGCCCGTCAAATGGGCTTAAAGCTAGGTGACAAGGTTACCTTGATCATGCCCGAGGCGAGCCTAACAGTAGCCGGTATTATCCCACGCTTAAAACGCTTTACCTTAACGGGAGTGTTTGAAGTTGGTGCCGAATTAGATGCCACTCTAGCTATTATGCATATGAGTGACGCCAGCAAGCTAAAGCGTTTGGGTGGTGGTGCCGAGGGTTTACGTCTTAAGTTTGATGACCTATTTACTGCACCTACCCTGGTACGTAATGTAGCCAAATCCTTAGACGGTGGTTATTGGACCAGCGACTGGACTCGTACCCATGGCAACTTGTTTCAAGCTATTCAGTTAGAGCGCCGGATGTTGGCTTTGCTATTAATGCTGATTGTGGCTGTGGCGGCGTTTAACATCGTTTCTACGCTAGTTATGCTAGTGGTAGACAAGCAGGGTGATATTGCCATACTGCGCACGCTAGGTGCGACACCAAGCAACATTATGGGGATCTTTATCGTACAGGGTATGGTGATTGGCCTAGTTGGTATCGCTACGGGGACTTTGCTAGGTTTGTTGGTTGCTCTGAATATCACCGATATGGTGGCTTGGGTTGAGCAGTTCTTTGGTTTTAAGGTGCTTAGTGCCGAAGTATACTTTATTAGTTACTTCCCGTCGGAAGTTAAGCTAGACAACATCCTTATCATTAGTGGTGTGTCTTTGATTTTGACCTTACTAGCAACGCTTTACCCCGCTTGGAAAGCGTCCAAGGTAGATCCAGCGGAGGCCCTACGTTATGAGTAATCTAGTGCTGCAAGCTGAAAACGTTAGCAAGGC
Organism: uncultured Pseudomonadales bacterium; assembly: GCA_938084925.1. Lineage (GTDB taxonomy): Bacteria > Pseudomonadota > Gammaproteobacteria > Pseudomonadales > Balneatricaceae > Njordibacter. Next base: position 40,017 of record CALKFY010000009.1, on the reverse strand, counting down.
CTTCGCCGATGGTGAAAAGTCTATTCAGGTTTTACAGGGGCTGAACTTCAATTTGGCGGCTGGCGAAAGCAGTGCCATTGTTGGTGCTTCTGGCTCGGGTAAGAGTACCTTGTTACAACTATTGGCAGGCTTGGACCAAACGGATACCGGCAGTATTGCCGTGGCAGGCCAAATTTGGGCGCAAATGTCAGCAGCAGAAAGTGCCCGCTGGCGCAACCAAAACCTAGGTTTTGTATTTCAGTTTCATCATTTGTTAGCGGAGTTCGATGCAGTAGAAAATATTGCATTACCAGCCATCATGTCTGGTTTAAAACCTGCTCAAGCCAAGGCTAGGGCAAAGGAGCTACTAGTAAAAGTTGGATTGCAGGACCGTATGCAGCATCGTCCAGCAGCGCTTTCTGGCGGTGAACGCCAGCGCGTGGCCATTGCACGTTCCTTAGTAAATGAACCAGCTTGTGTGTTGATGGATGAACCTACGGGTAACCTAGATCAGGCTAACGCTGAACAGGTACTAGGCCTGTTACAAGCACTCCAGAAGAATTCTAATACAGCTTTTGTGGTAGTGACACACGATTCTCAACTAGCTGCTCAGCAGGATAGCCAATGGCATCTGCGTGGTGGCATTCTTAATGCAGACTTGCCTAGTTAGCATCTAGTAAATAGTAGAAGGTTATTTCCTACGAATACGCCAAGTCTTGCGTACTTTCCATACCCAAAATCGATTCACAATGACATAACCTAGTAGAGAACCTATTAGGGCACAGATAAATGCGCCTAGCAAAAATGGCTGCCAGATAACACTCAACTGTTGATAGAACCAGTCCACGGATAGTTCAAAGGCCGGGTCAGGGACATTGTCGCCCATAATAATGCTGCCTAGCTTATATTGGAAAAAATATATGGCAGGGATAGTGAATGGGTTACTGATCCAAACTAGGGCAACGGCAATGGGTAGGTTAGCGGCTAGGCGATAAGCTAAATAAGCCGCCAATACCATTTGGAACGGGATGGGCAGCATGGCACAGAAAATACCAATGGCAAATGCATGAGAGATGTTGGTTCGTTTATAACCCCAGATGCCCGGTTTGTGCATCATATCGCTAAGCCAACTCATGGATTTATGCCGAACGAGTTTGTGGGGGCTAGGACTGATTTTTTTGAAAAATTTGCGAGGCATGGTACATCACTAAGTGCCGTTGAATAGCTATTATGCACGTACGTTGGACACAAGCCAAGACAGGCAACCCAAAACCCCGACAAAAGAACTAGACTAATAAGGGTTTGATCTACTTAAATCAATTTTATTGCCAAGGAGTGGCGGTATGCGGATTTATTTTGGTGCATTGTTAGGTGTCTATTTTCTCGCTTACCTGCCCGTTAATTGGTGGCAATGGTGGGGTTTAACCCTAGGCTTAGTTGGTGTACTTGTGTTTGCGAGGCAACGCCTGGTAGGTTTAATTTCAGCCAAGCGCAAAGTACTTATGAGCCTGAGTTTAATCGTCGTGGCTCTAGGTAGCTTCTGGCATGCCCAAGGGAGTCAGCAAATCCAGCTTCCCCAGTACCTCCACAAACAACCGGTGCTCATATCTGGTTGTTACCAATTGATAAGCAGTACAACTAGGTCCGTTAACCTACGTGTGCAACAACCGCGCATATTGATATCTGATATTTCCACAAATAAGCAGGCCGTAAAGAGCTGGTATAGGTTTGGCGATGCTGACAGTTCTAGTTATATGCAGCTGAGCGTTTACGACAAACACCTAGTCACAGCTTTTAAATCACAGCCTAAGGGACGTTTGGTCGCCAAGGCTATCTTGTCTAAACCTCGCAATTACCATAACCCCGATGGTTTTGACTATGTGGTGTGGAGTCAGCGGCAGGGGCAGCTATCCAGAGGCTATATAAAACAAAGTTATGCTCAATGGAGGCCTTGTCCGTCGTTCTTTCCCAGCTGGATTAGCCAAGGGCGTCAGTACTTTCTGCAGCAGCTTTCTGATATACCACGTATGGGTATGGGGCAGGTGTTGTGGGCGGCTTTAATTGCCGGTCATAGTAAGGGCTTGGAAAGTGCCGACTGGCAAGTTCTGCATCGTACGGGTACCACACACTTGCTGGTTATTTCTGGCTTACATATTGGTTTGGTGGCTGCTTTGTTTATGTGGCTAGGGAGTCGTATAGCCAATGTGGCTGGTTTGGTTCAAGGGCGAGAACTGGGTATTTGGCTAGGCTGGTTGGCAGGTCTTACCTATGCGGTGTTTAGCGGTTGGGGGCTGCCTGCACAGAGAGCCATGATTATGTTGTCAGCACTCATGTTGGTGAATCGCTTGGGCCTTGGTTGGAGTGTTTGGCAGCGGTTATTGCTAGCTTGGGTAGCCACTTTATTACTGCAACCCAGTAGTATGTATAGTCCAGGCTTTTGGTATTCCTATGTTGCAGTGGCTAATCTAGCATTGGTGATTGAGCAACGTAAGGCTAACAGTTGGCAACAATGGCTAGTGAGTGGGCTATTAAGTCAGATAGCCTTGCTTGCCATGCTAGTGCCTTTGATAGGTGTTATGACTGGGGGGTTAAGCTTGGTCGGCCCCGTTATTAATCTGTTGTTAATTCCTTTGTTTGGTTTAGTGGTGGTGCCCATGCTTTTGTTGGTAAGCCTGTGTTTACCTTTGTTGGGGGCAGATCATTGGCTGCTATGGCTAGTTGCTCAGGGATTGGACTACTTGTGGCAGTTGTTAACTTGGACTGCTAGCTGGCCTTACGCTATGTTGAATGTTGGACATTGGCCTATTGCGGTTTGGTTGGTTTGGGGTTTAGTGGGCTGTTTTGCTTTAGTCCTACGAAATTATGTCCTCTGCCTATTTATTACCTTATGCAGCACCTTGGTTGCCATACTATCCACACTGAGCGCAGGTACATCTGAAGCGAAGGGAGGTGTGGATCAAATCACGGTTTTCGACGTTGGCCAAGGCCTTGCTATATGGTTGCAGTCCGGCGATCAGCATAGGTTATATGATCTGGGAGATCGCTACAGCAGTGGCTTTAACTTGTTGGAAGCTGTGATACTACCGGCCCTAAATAGGGCTGGCGTTAGTTCCTTGGATCGAGTCTATATAGGTCATTGGGATAAGGATCATAGTGGTGGCTTGCAAGCCTTAGCTAGGCAGTTTAACTTGCCTGTATCTAAGTGGTGGTTGCCCAGGGAATCACGGCTGCAATTAGAGAAATTTGTGCCTATTGGCGCGGATGTTCAGCGTTGTCACACTACGCCATGGCAGGCATTTGGGACATTCAAACTGCGACATATTAGTTTATGGGAGCAGGGTATGCGTGGCAACGATGCCTCTTGTGTCATGCAAGTAGAGTGGCGAGAGCAGCGCTTGTTAATTGCCGGAGACATAGAAAAGCCAGCAGAGCGTTTACTAGTAGAGCTTTATGGGGCTAGTTTGCAGAGTGATATTTTGGTTTCTCCCCATCATGGTAGTCGCACCTCTTCTGATGAGTTGTTTTTAAATTGGGTAGCGCCACGCAGCGTAATCATCTCTGCAGGCTATCGCAATCGCTTTGCTCACCCACATCCGCAAGTTATTGAACGTTATTGGCGTCATGGCATCCAATGGTATAACACGGCGTTACATGGGCAGGTGCGAATAAAATCCAATGCCGATGGCGTGTTAGTTATTGAGCACACATATAATTAGCTTGTTAAGCAGGCTATAATCTATCTAGTTTAAATGTGTCTAGGTTACCTAGGTACATAAGTAATATTCAGAGGCGTGATCGGGATATGTCCCAAGGGTTAATTAAAGCTTGGTATCAAGGTGCATGGTGGCTGTGGCTACTATGGCCATTGAGTATTGTCTACCGGGTGCTACGACGCTTGAGTAATAGCTTGGCAAGTAGCCCTGTTGCCAACAAATTACCACTGCTGGTGGTTGGTAATATCAGTTTAGGTGGAACCGGTAAAACGCCAGTAGTGCAGGCTTTAGTGCAAGCTTTAACGGCACGTGGTATTCGTTGCGGCATTATTAGCCGCGGCTATGGTGGAACTGTAGGTAAGGGGCCACATATAGTTGGGCCTAAGGATACGCCCAACACAGTTGGCGACGAGCCGTTTTTATTGTGGCAGACCACAGGTGTACCAGTGGCCGTTGGTAGTGATCGCCAAGCAGATATCCAGTGCCTAATGGCCGAGCACTCTCTAGATCTGATCATTAGCGATGATGGTTTACAAAACCAAACTATCAAAGGTGATTGTGAATGGCTGTTGGTAGATGGACAGCGTGGTTTGGGCAATGGCCAATGCTTACCCATGGGGCCGTTACGTGAGCCAGCAACTAGACTGAGTTTAGTAGACGGGGTGTTGGTAAACGGTGGTAGCGGTACTGGCAAATTAGGCTTGGTAGCTGGCAAGGTGCCGATTTATCAAATAACACCTAAACTAGTTGCGCTAAAGCGTGTCTATGATGATCAAGCTGTTGCTTGGCCAACAGCAAGTGCGCAAGTGAGGGCTATTGCTGGTATTGGTAATCCACAGCGTTTTTTTAATGATTTAATGGCAATGAACCTGCAAGTGACAGGGACTGCTTTTAAAGATCATCACGGTTTTGTTGCCGAAGATCTTGCGTCTTTTCATGATTCTACGCTTATTATGACGGCCAAGGATGCGGTAAAATGCAAAGCTATTGTGCAAATGCAAAGTCAGCCTGATAGTCTGCATTGGTATTATGCGGAGCAGGGGGTTGAAATACCCGAAGCTGCTATAGACGCACTGTTAAATAAATTACATCTAGATGCAAACAAGGATCATCATGGATAAGAAGTTGTTGGAAGTATTAGCCTGCCCAGTTAGTCATGCAGGACTTGAATATAATGCCGAGAAGAATGAGTTGATTTGCCGAGTAAGCAAGTTGGCTTATCCCGTACGCGAAGGTATTCCTGTGTTGTTGGAAACTGAAGCGCGCGAGTTGAGCGGTGACGAGATGACTGCCCTAGAGGCCTAAGTTGTGATGAAGGTTTTGTTTGTCTGTTTAGGTAATATTTGTCGCTCTCCTGCTGCAGAAGGGACATTTAGACACCTGTGTCAGAGCCAGGGCACAGAACAGCGTTTTAGCTGCGACTCTGCCGGTACGGCTGCTTACCATATAGGCAAGGCACCAGATGAGCGTATGCGCAGGGCGGCAAAGGCCCGCGGTATTCATATCGATAACTTGCAGGCTCGCCAAGTATGTAGCGCTGATTTTTATGAGTTTGACGTTATTGTTGCCATGGATCATAGCAACATGGCTAATCTGCGAGCAGTGCGGCCTACAGATGCAACGTCACGGTTGGTGATGATGTTAGATTATCCGCAAGCACCGGTAGAAGAAGTGCCTGACCCTTATTATGGTGGTGATGAAGGCTTTTACGAGGTGCTGAACCTACTTGATCAAGCTTGTCGTCATTTGCACGGCCAATATAGCTAGGTGCTTTGTGACCAATAACACTTCAATTAGGGACCATTGGTCTCCACAAAAATCGGTTAATCTCCAAACACTCAATACCTTGGCGCTGCCAGTTGTAGCTGAACGCTTTGGCTGTATTGCTCAGTTGGATGATTTGTCGGCCGCTCGTAGCTATTGCAAAGACCATGACTTAAATTGGTTGCTGCTTAGTGGTGGTTCCAATATTGTCCTGACACAAGATTTAACTAGCCTAGTTATGCATATGTCTATTATGGGCAAGCAATGGTTACCTGCCACAGATTTGCATTTTCCAGCACCCGTAGCAGCCAAGGACATGCGCTATCTGCAAGTAGGTGCAGGTGAAAACTGGGATGATCTAGTTGCCTGGAGCGTGGCAGAGGGCGCTTATGGTTTACAGAATTTGTCTTTGATTCCTGGCTTAGTAGGAGCTGCACCAGTACAGAATATAGGCGCTTATGGTGCCGATATTGCACAGGTTCTACATGAGGTCATGGTTTATGATTTCGCGAATGACGAACATTTTTATCTATCGGCAGCTCAGTGTGAGCTAGGCTATCGTGACAGTGTGTTCAAGCGTGAGCCTAACTGGATTATCACTAGGGTGACTTTCGCTTTAAGTGAAGAGCCTAGAGTACAGGTTAACTATGGTGACATGGCTGCTTATATTGAGCAGCAGTTTGCTTGCCGAGCCGATGCGGCAACGCCACAGCAGGTACGTGAAGCGGTAATCCATATTCGTTCTAGTAAGTTACCTGATCCAGCCGATATTCCTAATGTCGGTAGTTTTTTTAAGAATCCTATCGTGCCTGTAGAGCAAGCGGAAACATTGCGTATAAGCTGGCCTAACCTTGTTGCTTATCCCCAAGGCGATAAACACGTCAAGCTGGCGGCAGGTTGGTTGATTGATCAATTAGGTTGGAAAGGCTATAGCAAAGCGGGTGTGGGAGTGCACAAACAACAGGCTTTGGTATTGATCCGAGAGCCTGGGCAAGATAATCCTTCAAGCGGTGGAACCTTGCTTGAATTGGCTAAGCGGATACAAGCCGATGTGGCTAAGCGCTTTAATGTGCAGTTAGAGGTAGAGCCGCGAATATTTGCCAGTAGTAGTGAAATTCAGATATAAAAAAGCCCACTTTAAAGTGGGCTTTTTACTGGCTTACTGAATCTAATTCGGATTCAGTATAGCCCCTTATTCAGGGGCTTTAGTCGGCTCAGTAGCTTCTGCTTCTTGAGCGGGAGCTTCAGTTTGTGTTTCAGGCTTAGCTTCTTCTACAGCAGGTGCTTCGGGAGCGGCTTCAACTACAGGAGTAGCTTCAACTTTTGCTGGCTTTTCCTGCTCGGCCTTTTCACGACGACGCTTTTCGCGTGGATCGTTAGCAGCACGGCGGCGTTGACGACGCTTAGGTGCTTCTTCTGCAGGAGCTTCTTCTGCCTCAGTCTCTTTGACAGGGGCTGCTTCTGCCTTGGCTGCTTCGGCTGGAGCTTCTTCTGTCTTGGCTTCCTCTGCAGGGGCTTCGGCTGCTACTGGCGCAGCAGCAGGAGTTTCCTGTGCTGTTTCAGCTGGCGCTGCTTCTTGTGCAGTTGCTGGGGCTTGAGTTGTTTCAGCAGCGGCTTCAACTGGCTGGCTTGGTACTTCTTCAGCTTTTGCTTCAGTTGCAGTTTCGCCTTCAGTGGCTGCCTTGTTTGCATCATCTTGAACCTTTGGCTTGCGGTTGCGAGGGCCACGACGGTTACGTGGCTTGCTAGGCGCCTTTTCAGTTACATCAGTTTCAGTGTTTTCGCCTTGTGCTTGCTCTTGGCTTGCATCTTGAACGGACTTTTCTGTCACTTGTTCTTCTGCAGTAGCTTCAACAGTTTCAGTTGCAGGCTTGTTGCTACGACCACTACGCTTACCAGAACGATCGCGACGACGCTTTTGTTCACGTGTGCGGTTGCTGGCAGACTCATAAGCTTCTTCTGGTAGTGCTTCTGTGCTTACTACCTGTTCTTCAGCTTCTGGTGCGCGTTCTTTCTTTTGGTTGTTGCGGTTGCGACCGTTTTTGCGGTTGTCGTTGCGACCTTCGTTACGGTTATCGTTACGATTGTCATTGCGACGGTTGTTACGCTTATCTTCGCTTGCAGCTTCTGTTTTAGCGTTAGCATCTTGTTGAACATCAGTTTTAGGCTGTTGCTCTTTGTTGTTACGCTTGCGGTCATTGCGACGGTTGTTGCGATTACCATTACGGTCTTCGTTACGGTTGTCATTACGACGCTTATTGCGCTGATTGTTATGGTTGTTAGCAGGCTTCTTCTCTTCGGCTTCAGGCTTTTCTTCGGCCTTAGCTGCGGGTGCACTGCCAAACAAGCTACCTAGGGAGCGTATAATACGGCCAGCTAGACCTGTAGACTTCTCTTCTACAGCGACCTCAGCCTTAGCTGGGGCAGGAGCAGCAGAAGGAGTTGGTACAGGCTGCTTTGGTTGTACTGATTTAACGGCGGCTTTTTCAACAGGCACTTGGGAATGGTTGTTGAATTCTTCGGCATCAAATTGCTTGCTTTCAACTTCGATTTCGTAACTGGTTTCACCGACGATAACGGATTCGTTATCGTCGCGTAAACGGCTAACTTCAAAGTGTGGTGTGTCCATTTGTGGATTTGGGATAACCAATACACGTACGTTGCTAGCTTTTTCAATTTCTAGTAACTGGTCACGCTTTTCGTTAAGTAGGTATGTTGCCATGTTAACTGGCAATACCGCGCGAATCTCAGCAGAACGTTCTTTAGCTGCTTCTTCGTTAATCAAACGAATGATAGACAAGGCCAAAGATGATACGTCACGGATGGTGCCTTGGCCGCTGCAACGAGGGCAAACAATACCAGAAGTCTCGCCAAGGGATGGGCGTAGGCGCTGGCGCGACATTTCCATCAAGCCAAAGCGTGAGATACGGCCAACTTGAACGCGGGCGCGATCAAGCTTTAGGGCGTCACGTAGACGGTTCTCCACGGCGCGTTGGTTGCGCATAGGGCCCATGTCGATAAAGTCGATAACAACCAAACCACCCATGTCGCGTAAGCGTAGTTGACGGGCAACTTCTTCGGCGGCTTCTAGGTTGGTGTTAAGGGCTGTTTCTTCAATGTCGCTACCTTTGGTGGCACGCGCGGAGTTGATATCGATAGATACCAAAGCTTCCGTTGGGTCAATAACAATGGCACCGCCAGAAGGCAATACTACTTCACGTTGGAAGGCTGTTTCGATTTGCGATTCGATCTGGAAGCGGTTAAACAGAGGGATGTCCTGTTGATACAGCTTGATCTTGTTCTCGTAGCTTGGCATTACCTGTTGTACAAAGTTAAGTACGTCTTGGTAAACCTTTTCTTCGTCAATCAATACTTCGCCGATATCTGGGCGCAAGTAGTCACGCATGGCGCGAATGATAACGTTGCTTTCTTGATAAATCAGGAATGGGGCAGGACGTTGAGCCGAAGCATGAGTAATGGAGTCCCACAGCTGTTGTAGGTAATCCAAGTCCCATTGTACTTCTTCGGTAGTACGGCCAATGCCAGCAGTACGTACAATAACCCCAGACTCATCAGGTACGTTTAGTTGGCTCATTACTTCGCGTAATTGAGCGCGCTCTTCACCTTCGATGCGGCGAGAAATACCACCGGCACGAGGGTTGTTAGGCATCAATACAAGGTAACGACCAGCAAGACTGATGAAGGTGGTAAGGGCTGCACCCTTGTTGCCACGTTCTTCTTTGTCTACCTGAACTATGATTTCTTGACCTTCTTCAACCAGTTGGCGAATGCCTGGACGGCCGGAGCCTGGGGCAGTTTCCTTAAAATACTGGCGAGAAATCTCTTTGATAGGTAGGAAGCCGTGACGCTCAGCGCCGTAGTCGACGAAGGCCGCTTCTAGGCTAGGCTCTACGCGGGTGATTTTACCGCGGTAGATATTGGCTTTCTTTTGTTCACGAGCTCCAGATTCAATATCTAGATCGTAAAGGCGCTGGCCATCGACCAGTGCTACGCGCAACTCTTCAGAATTAGTTGCATTGATTAACATTCTTTTCATGGTTTTCAAACACTTGAAAACCTATTCACCCTACGGGAATTAATATTTTTACGGGTGCACAGGAAACACCTAGGGCTTCTATATCTATATCTATATAAACATAGGCCAACAGCGGTTTTCCGTGGCTTGCACGGGCTCTCCCAACTGTATTTTCCAGTTGAGCAGATTGTTCCAACAGTGCAGGAAACCATACCATCACGGATAAGCATGCAGCCTTTTTAAGGCGCTTCGCTAAGATTACTGGTCAGTACGTTTATACAAGGCGTATGTTACTTTGCTTTGCCTTGGGGTTAGTAGCAATGTGGCTTACTAACACAAACTGTCTGACCAATCCTTGGGTAGGGTGCTTCTACACTTAAACACCAAACGTAAATTAATTCGCCGTAACCGGGTAAAACAGGTCGGTTTAATTTAATAACTCAGGTAGTTCCTGGTTACAGCTTAATATTCTGATCAACCGATTTTGCGGTTAATCAAGGCCAGCTATGGGCCTAAAATCTCCACTGATGCGCATTGCTATGTCGTCGCTCAGGCTGTCTGCAGACTTTTGTCTGCCATTACAAATAGATAGCCAGTTTCAGTGGCAGTTATGGTAACATTTGCGGCCATACCAAGCAATCAAATTTATGGTCTGCATGTCAGTACGAAAATCGAAACCTAAAAAGCCTTCAAAACAAGCTAGTAAGCGGCCTGCAAAGGCGCGCGTGCAAGCTTCTAAGCAGTCTTTTAATTCGCCCTCTAGGGGGGCGGCTGAACAGATTCAGGAAAAGTCTAATGCTCAGCGCGCGCGTGGCGAAATGCCGCTTAACAAGGTGCGTCTAGTTACTATTGCCGAAGACCGGTTAGGGCAGCGTTTGGATAACTTCCTTATTGGTCAGCTTAAGGGTGCCCCAAAAAGCCTTGTATATCGAATTGTTCGTAAGGGCGAAGTAAGGGTTAATAAAGGTCGCGTCAAGCCAGAGTACAAGCTGTGTACGGGGGACATTGTGCGCATTCCACCGGTTAAGTTGCCCGAAGCAGATGAAATAGCACCAGTAGGTGAGGGCTTAGCACAAGCCCTTAAAGATGCCGTCTTATACGAAAGCGATGGTTTGATGGTGATTAATAAGCCTAGTGGCTTAGCTGTGCACGGTGGCAGTGGTATTAACTTGGGTATGATTGAAAGCTTGCGACAAGTGTTCCCGGACTACCGGTTTTTGGAATTGGTGCATCGCCTAGATCGCGATACCTCCGGTTGCGTCATGGTGGCCAAGAAGCGCTCTACATTGAGAGCTATTCACGAGCAGCTGCGTAATCCTGGCGGTATAGATAAGATCTACCATACCTTGGTGTCTGGTGAGTGGCCGCAAGCAGCACGACAAGTGAAGGTGCCGTTGCTGCGTTACACGCTCAAATCTGGCGAACGTATGGTTAAGGTCGATGACGAGGGTAAGCCCAGTATTACTCGTTATCGCATATTAGAAAAATTTGCCGGCCTGACGTTATTGGAGGCCAAGCCGGTAACCGGGCGGACTCACCAAATACGCGTACATTGCTTACATTTGGGGCACCCCATTATAGGTGATGACAAATACGGCCAACAAGAAACTAATCTAACTCAGCGTAAGCAAGGCTTAAAGCGTTTGTTTTTGCATGCCGCGCAACTGCGTTTAACGGATCCTTCTACGGAGCAGGAGATTATTATCGATGCACCCTATGATTCTGCATTAACCAATGCCGTGAAGCGACTTAACAAAACTAGCTCATAATACAAATATCCAGCTTGTAATTGGGTGCCCCTTATCGTGATAATGAGTGTAACAGGGCGATAGCTCAATAAAACCTACAATAAGAGATTAATGACAATGTACGATACTGATTTAGGTAAAAATCCTGCTAACTTCCAGGCTTTGTCCCCCTTGTCGTTGTTGCAGCGGGCAGCGGATGTTTATCCAAACGCCACTGCACAGATATACGGAGAGGTGCGTAGAACTTGGCTGCAAACCTATCGGCGTTGCGCGGCTATGGCTGATGCTTTGACACAAAATGGCATTGGTTTGGGTGATACGGTTTCGGTTGTTGCTCACAATGGCCCAGAATTGTTTGAAGGACATTACAGCATTCCTATGGCTGGCGCCGTATTAAATGCTATCAATACGCGCCTTGATGCTGAAACAATTGCCTTTATTTTTGACCATGCCGAAACTAAGGCCGTGATGGTTGACCGTGAGTTTTCCGCGACAGTAAAAGAAGCTTTGAGCTTATGTGAGGTAAAACCTGTAGTTATCGATATCGATGATCCTACTTTTACTGGTGGCGAATTAATTGGCAGCCTTGAATATGAAGCACTGATTGCCTCTGGTAGCGCTGACTATGCTTGGAAAATGCCAGAAGATGAGTGGCAAGCTATTAGCTTAAATTATACCTCGGGCACTACAGGTAACCCTAAAGGTGTGGTTTACCATCACCGTGGAGCATACCTGACGGCCATGAATATGGCACTTGCTTGGGACATGAATAAGTACCCTGTATTTATGACTATTGTGCCGATGTTCCATTGCAATGGTTGGTGCTTTACTTGGACTACAGCCTTGATGGCTGGCGCTAACGTATTCGTGCGTCATATCCGTCCAGAAATTATGCTAGATCTAATCAAGCGCGAAAAGGTCACTCATTTTGGTGGTGCGCCTATCGTTTTGAACATGATCAACAATGCGGATGAGTCTGATAAGCAAGGTATTACCCATCAAGTACAAGTAATGACTGCGGGTGCTGCACCGCCAGCAGCGGTAATTCAAGCTATGGAAAACTTGGGTTTTGATATTACCCATGTTTACGGCTTAACTGAGACCTATGGCGCTTGTGTTATTTGTGAGTGGCAAGGCGAAAAGTGGGATCAGTTATCAGAACCTGAACGCGCTGCCGTTAAGGCGCGCCAAGGTGTACGTACGCCTAACCAGGAAGATCATACGGTTCTTGATATGGAAACCATGTTGCCGGTACCAAAGGACGGTGAGACCATTGGTGAGATTTGCTTACGCGGCAATATGGTTATGAAAGGTTATCTGAAAAACCCTACGGCAACGCAAGAAGCTTTTGAGGGCGGTTGGTTCCATACCGGAGATCTAGCAGTGTGGCATGAAGATGGCTATATGGAAATTAAAGATCGTGCCAAAGATATTATTATCTCCGGTGGTGAGAATATTTCTTCTATCGAAGTTGAGAGTATCTTGTATCGTCATTCCGCAGTGTTAGAGGCTTCTGTTGTAGCGCGTCCAGACGACAAATGGGGTGAAACTCCTTGTGCGTTTATTTGTCTTAAAGAAGGGCGGCAAGTGAGTGAGCAAGATGTTATAGAGTTTTGTCGCAACAATATGGCGCGCTTTAAAGTCCCCAAACATGTGGTGTTTGGGGAGCTGCCAAAGACAGCAACCGGAAAAATTCAAAAATATGTGTTACGCCAGATGGTTCCAGCGTAATATAATGACCTAGTGGTAAGTATTTAGCGACAACAGTATTTTTCACTGTTAACCATAATGATTTACTGCGGGTGGCCCTCATAGTGACCCGTAGCGATTTAGGATTTACAAAAGATATGGAACAACCATTCGACTCAAGTCTTGTGCATCAACGAGCATCTAGTCTTTTACTTGAAGGACGCAAGGTCACGGTCACGCAGTTAGCGGATGCTCTGCAGATTGAGCCATCGGATGCGTTGCAAGCTGAGTTGGAACGTTGGTGGCTAGACATAGAATCCCAGGTGCCTTTCCGTCAGAGCTTGCGTGATGATTTTCAGCGACCTGATGTACCAGATACGGTATATCAGTCGGTGCAGATGATTTGGGAAAATGCGTTAAAGGATGCTCGCCTAGAGTTGGAATTGAGTGCTCGTAACACTGCCGAAGTTAGTCGCAATGAAAAGGGCTTGAATAGCGATGACGAGCTGTATTTGTCTCGTACGCAAATTGAAGCTCTGGAAGATTCTAATCAACGCATGCGTAACCAGTTAATGGATCGCGATACCAGTGTTAAAAACTTAGAAGCAGAGCGTGCTATGCTGCGTTCTAATCTGCAAGCTACAGAGTCCAGTGTTGGTGATTTAGAGCGTATTCTTGCTCAGGCCCGTGGTGAAGCAGAGCAGGCCACAGCTAGTCGTGATGAAGCAAAGAAGCAACTTGATCAGCGTATGAAAGATGAAATTTTGCGCCATCAAGAAAGTATGAATAAGGCCGAAAGCAAATTGAGTTACTACCGTCATCAGCTAGATAAGTTGCGTGATGAGTGGGGGAAAAAGGAAGCTGCATTAAACGTCCGTATCCAGGACATGCAGTCACAAATTGCACGCAACGATGTCACCAACGATACTCAGGCTAGGCAGATTCGTTCTCAAGATGAGGAACTAAAGCGTTTCCGTGGTGAAATTACCAATCAGTCTCGCAACGTGTCGGCGTCTAATACACAGATATTAGCGACAAATAACCGCATGAAGCGTATAGAAGATGAGTTGCATGCTCGTGAAGCAGAAATCAAAGAAGTTAAAAAGCGTGGCTTATTAGATAAAGCAGATAATAACCGTCGTGAAACAGAATTGCGTAACCTGATGGCAGAAAAGGAAACCGAACTGAATGTAGCGGTAGGTAAGGTGAGTGAATTGCAGCGGGTGCTGATTGCCCGTGAAGAAGAGATTCGTCGCTTAACTGCGAAGTTGTAATACTGCTAGGGGACTGGCTCTTGTTTGCGTAGCAAAAAGTGCCAGCCCCCATATAAATGCCTCATGCTAGGCGTGTTGGGGTAGGCGCTTCCTTCCGGAAAAGCCAGTCTCCTGTATGCTACTCAGGCTTACTATCCACCATCATGGTTGCCGACCCAGTCGTTACCACCTTGCCATTCACCAAGCATTCGGTTTTTAATTTCACGCGACGACGACGCTGGTCAATTTCCTCTACACATACTCGTGCGGTTACCGTATCACCAATCATTACTGGTGCTTTAAAACGCAGTTGTTGTTCTAAATAAATACATCCCGCGCCAGGTAGCTGAGTACCTAATACGGTAGAAATTAAGCCGCCATTGAGCATGCCATGAGCAATACGTTGTTTAAACGGAGTTTGTGCTGCATATTCTTCGCTTAAATGAATGGGGTTGTTATCACCAGTAAGCTCAGCAAAAGTATCGATGTCGGTTGCCGATACCTGTTTGTCAAAGCTAGATTCCATACCAGGGTTTAGGTCCTGCAAATAATATCCGTGTTGCACTATGTGTCTCCAAAGAAATCCAAAGAAAGTTTGTAGCTAACATGATACTTGCCTGTATACGCCTTGTCATCTGGCAGTTTGTCTAAAAACGGTAGTACTCGTAAGTTAAATACGGAACTCACGAGTCAGTTATAAGCCCGATTTTTGTTAACTTGGCGCTAGTCGTTAGAATGGGTTCAATTGACAAGAATACTCCAGCTTGGTGACATACCCAAGCAAGCACAAATACCAAAGGACCTACCATGTCTGAATATCGCGCACCCATAGATGAAATGAATTTTGTTGTTGATCAGTTACATGATCTGTCTGCATTGGCTGCGGCCGTTGGCAACGAAGATGCCAATGCCGAATTGTTGGGCGCTGTCATTGCTGAATCGGATAAGTTGGCCAACCAAGTGTGGTCTCCACTTAACGTGCCTGGGGACCAGCAGGGCGTCACTTTGACAGCTGATGGTGTTAAGCCAGCCGATGGCTTTGCTGATGCCTATACGCAGTTTGCTGAAGGTGGTTGGAACAGCCTTTATTTTGATCCTCAGTATGGTGGTCAAGGCCTACCATTTACCATGTCTATGCCAGTTGCTGAAATGGCTCAGGCTTCTAACATGGCTTTGGGTTTGTGCCCCATGTTAACTGCTGGTGCCATTGAAGCTATTCATGCTCATGGTAGTGATCAGCTGAAAGACACTTACTTGGAAAAAATGATCTCCGGTGAATGGACCGGTACCATGAACCTAACGGAACCACATGCAGGCACCGACTTGGCAGTGTTGAAATCTACAGCCACACCTGAAGGTGATCATTATTTAATCAAAGGCCAAAAAATATTCATCACCTGGGGTGATCACGATATGACGGACAATATCGTACACCTAGTTCTAGCGCGTTTACCTGGTGCGCCAGAAGGTGTGAAGGGTATTTCTTTATTCCTCGTTCCGAAGTTCCTAGTCAATGCTGATGGCAGCCTAGGCGAGCGTAACGATGCTTATGCTATCAACGTAGAGCATAAGATGGGTATCCATGCTAGCCCTACTTGTGTAATGAGCTATGGCGACAATGGCGGAGCGGTTGGCTATTTGGTAGGCCAAGCCAACCAAGGCCTAGTGGCTATGTTTACCATGATGAACAACGAACGTTTGGTAGTTGGTCTACAAGGTGTGGCCTTGTCTGATCGTTCTTATCAACATGCTCTAGACTATGCTCGTGAGCGTGTGCAGTGTGTGGCCCCAGGTCAAAAGCAACGCGGTGCTATCATTCACCATCCTGATGTACGTCGTATGTTGATGACTATGCGCAGCCTGACGGAAGCCTCCCGTGCTGTGTGTTACATGACAGCAGTACAAATAGATTTAAGTAATCAAGCTAGTGATCCAGAGCTGCGCGCTAAGGCGCGTCAGCGTGTTGGTTTGTTAACGCCTATCGCCAAAGGTTGGAGTACCGAACTATCACAAGAAGTGACCTCCTATGGTGTACAAGTTCACGGCGGTATGGGCTTTATCGAAGAAACAGGGGCCGCCCAGCATCAACGTGATGCACGTATCCTAACTATTTATGAAGGTACAACGGGCATCCAAGCATTGGACTTGGTAGGGCGTAAAACCCTAAGTGACAAGGGCGCTGGTATTGCTAGTCTAGTAGCCGAAATGCGAACTGACATTGCCCAGCATGGCGCTGTGCTTAGTGCGATGCAGTTAGCTATGCTAAGCGAAGGTGTTGACGGTTTGGAACAAGCTAGCGCTAAACTACTAGACGAAGCCGCAGTTGATCCTATGTTGGCTGGTGCTATCAGCTATGACATGTTGATGCTGGCTGGTTATGTTTGTGGCGGTTGGCAGATGATGCGTTCCGCAGCCTTGGTCGAAAATCATGAAAATGCTGTTTTTGCTGCTAACAAAAAGACTACGGCTGCATACTACCTAGAACACATGTTGCCACGCTTCAAAGGCAGCCTTGCTTCTATCATGGCTGGTAGCGATAGCGTTATGGCTATTGCTGACGATCTTCTGTAAGGCAAGCCATGTATTTGCGGGGGCAGACCTTAGGTCTGACCCCGTTTAGTCCATCAATTGTGGTAGCATTGCGTCCCTAAAATTAATCCACAGAGCTACCTTTTATGTCTGATCTACCTCCTTGCCCTCAGTGTCAATCTCCCTATGCTTATGAAGACGGCAATCAACTAGTATGTCCCGAGTGTGCGCATGAGTGGCAGCCGGGTGAAGTGGATGCGGATGCTTTGGTGATTCGTGACAGCAATGGCAACTTGTTGCAAGACGGTGATACGGTAACAGTGATTAAGGATTTGAAAGTGAAAGGTTCTTCTTTGGTGGTAAAAGTGGGTACCAAAGCAAAGAACATTCGCTTGGTTGATGGTGACCACGATATCGACTGTAAGATTCCTGGCATTGGTGCCATGAAGCTGAAGTCGGAGTTTGTTAAGAAGCAGTAAGATTGATTTGTAGGGTCTGGCCTTGGGCCTGACCCTGTTTATGCGATATATCAGAAAAGTGTGAACATGACTGCTGGTCCGTACATTTGGGGTCAGACCCCATTAGAACCAATACTGACCTGAGGCCAGGCTGCAAGGGCTTGTTGTAAGCCTTCTTTTTGATGACTCTCCAAACGCACTTGCAGCTGCAGATCTTGGTCATATTCACGGCCAATGATTTCCCCTTCATATTGCTGGCACACATGTTCTATCTTGCCACTCAAATCATAAGGCAGAGTAATAGTCACGTCACACAAATCTAGCTTAAGCATAGTGGGGCAGGCTGCAACTATTTCTTTCACTGCATCACCGTAGGCTTTAACTAGGCCACCTGTGCCAAGCTTGGTGCCACCAAAATAGCGTATGACTACCACGCTTACTTCACCAATGTCGGCGTGACTAAGCACTTGCAGCATCGGCTTGCCGGCTGTGCCGGATGGTTCGCCTGCGTCACTAAATCCCCAAAAGGTACTGTTACCCGGAGCTTCGGCTACTACGGCCCAGCAATGATGATTGGCGTCGGGGTATTGATTGCGCATGTCGTGCAAATGCGCGGTGCAAGCTGGGCGACCGGGGGTGTGCCTAAGGTTGGCAATGAAGAGGCTGTTCTTTACATCAATGCGAACTTCTAGGTCTTGGCCATTCAGGTCGGGAATAGGGTAGCTCATGGCTCATATAAGGCTAGGATATGGAGTGGGTTAATCGTACAATATGACTTAACAATCAGCTAGTTATTTCGTTATGGTAGATCTACAACACCGCTTTGGCGGCATACAACGTCTTTATGGGCTCGAAGCCTTTGAAATTATTACCCAGGCTAATATCTGTGTGGTTGGTATTGGTGGTGTAGGTACGTGGGTTGCCGAGGCTTTAGCACGTACTGGTGTAGGTAAAATTACTCTCATTGATATGGACGACGTTTGTGAAACTAATATTAATCGTCAAATAGTGGCATTGGACTCTACCGTAGATGAAGCCAAGGTTGATGTCATGGCTGCGCGCATTGCTGATATTAACCCTGACTGTGAGTGTCGGGTGATAGACGATTTTATTGGCCCCAACAATTTAGCTGAGTACTTAGACCAAGGTTTCGACTATGTCATTGATGCCTGTGACAGTATCAAGGCCAAGGCATCCATGATCTATTGGTGTAAGCGTAACAAGGTGCCTGTGCTGACTATTGGTGGGGCCGGTGGGCAGAAAGACCCGAGTAAGATCCAAGTAGGGGACTTAGCTTTCACCGAGGCAGATCCATTGGCGGCTAAACTTAGAAGCACTTTACGTCGTCATTATGGTTTTAGCCAAAACAAGAAGCGTAAGTTTGGTGTGGATTGTGTGTATTCTTTAGAACAGTTGGTATACCCACATCCAGATGGGAGTGTCTGTCAGGCTAAAACTGAAAATGTGGCTGGCGCGAAGATGGATTGTAGTCGAGGCTTTGGTGCCGTGAGCTTTGTTACGGGAAGCTTTGCCTTTGTGGCAGTGAGTCGTGTGCTAGAGAAACACATCGCTCGGGTTCAGCGCCGTGCCGAACAAGCGGATTAATGACCAGGTAGGCTTTTCTTACGTAAGGCAACTTGTTCTAAGACCGCTAGTTTTTGTTCTGCTGTCAGAATCGGCCAGTCGCGTATTTCGTTTTGATCACGACCACAACCCTTGCATACAGGTTGGTCATCGTAAAATTGGCATAGACTAACGCAAGGTGAAGCGATAGTTGTATCAAATTGACGCTTGCGAGATCGGCGAACCATGGTTACTCTTGTGTTTGACTAATAATAGGGCTGGATTATTGTCCTTTTTCGTATCTATGGCAATCTATTGTCATAGTAATTTTAGTAACGGAGATATAAGTGACTGTTGATCACCCATCATTGCAAGGGCCCATGCCCGCATTTGGCCTAGATGCCGAAGGCAATGTACTGGCTTGCAATGCCGCATGGGTGGAGCTGACTAAGCAACCAATTGAGTTTTGGCTGCATAAAAATTGGCAGCAATTACAAACAGCACAATCCCTTAAGCCTTGGCAGAAAGTTGTCTTAGAATTTTCACAAGGACATGTTGTTTACCTACAGTTACCAGAAGATAACACACTCACTTGTTTGCTGAGTATTTATGCAGAGCAAGAGCTGGGTGTGCTTAGCTTTGTTGTCTATGCTCAGGGTATGGGCACTGCTGTACATCACTACGAACAATCTGCCTTTAAAGCCTACGAGCAAGGCTTGAGTGCTGCCCAAGAGGATTTCAGTCATCGTATGGGTAACGCTTTTACCGGTGTTAGTAACCAAACAGATACTATTGCACGGCAGGTCAAAGTCATGCGTAGCATGGCCAAGGGGTTGGCTTCTTCAGCAGAAATGCTGCAATCACCTTTGGATGACAAGCAAAAGGTAAAACTACAGTTTGTATTGAGTAGGGCTAGCCAAATACTTACCAGGTCAGCCAATGATGGTTTGGTGGAGCCGCTGAAAGCTATTCGCCACCAGGTGGCGCAAGTACAAAGTGAAGTTCGCGCTAGGCCTATGGCTGAAAAGCAGCATCTAACAATGCCTAGTTTTGAATTACTAACACTTGTGCAGGACTGTATTGATTACCTATCCCATCATCAGGTGCCTATGCAGATTACCTGTGAACCAGGTTTGCAGGTGTCTGGTGTTTCGCGCAATTTGTTTATGCAGGTTGTTCTAAATCTGCTCACAAACAGTATTGAAGCTATGCAGGGTGCTGATAAGCCTGCTCAAATTCATATACAAGGTGGTATTCCTGGTGCTCATCGAGGTGGCTCTATTCGTGTCTGTATTTCTGATAATGGGCCTGGTATCGAAGGATCTAATATTCACCTGCTAACCCAAGCCGGATACTCAACTAAAGAGGCGCATTCAGGCAATGGATTACATTGGGTTGCCAACTTTGTTCTGTCTATTGGTGGTCAACTTGATTGTGGCCATGATGCTGAACTTGGTGGTGCGAGGATTTCGATCTACTTACCTTAGCGGATGGTGGCTTGGCTAACTTTGTTATTAAGTAGTCATGAACATGCATAACTGCTAAACTACGCACCTTTTATTTTACCCTGATTTTAGCGATATATTAATGCGTTTATTGTCTTTACTTGCAGCCCTGTGGGGCACCTGTGGTGTTATTGCCTTATTGGGTTTTTCTGTCATTCGCTTGAGTCACATTGCCGTTACCTTTTTTGATTATCCTGCTGAAATCTACCACTGGTTAGCACTTATCGTTTGGGTGTTATTTATGGCCTATAGCGAAGGCTACAAGGGCTTTCAGTTGGCCTTTGCTCCTCGTGTGGCTGCGCGTTTACAATGGTTGGTGGAAAACCCCAAGCCTGCTTTGGTGCTACTTGCTCCAGCATTTGCTATGGGTTTTGTTTATGCTAGTCGTAAGAGAATGCTCATTAGTTATATGATAGTGGCCATGGTATTGCTATTTATCTTGATCGCAGAGGTGTTACCAAGCCCTTGGCGTGCTATTGTTGATGCTGGCGTAGTGGTTGGCCTGTTTTGGGGGACAACGGCTACTTTGATATTCGCTATTAAGGTGTTGTTGTTTTCTGGAGCAACGGTTGACCCAGAACTACCCAAACATATTACGCATGCCTCCGAAGGTATTTCATAAATACAAGTTGCTGAACTCATAAGCAATTGTTGTTGTATAAGGATGTGAATGATGTTGCCAAAAATGATGAAACTCGTATTATCTTTCCTGTTTATTTTAACTTGGACAGGCAGTGCCTATGCAGATTCGCAAAAAGAACTAACCTTTGGTGTTGTACCTCAACAAGCCGCTGCTAAGTTAGCACGCAATTGGGGGCCGGTATTTGCTCACTTGTCTGCTGAAACTGGGATTAAAATTAAATTTGCCACGGCACCCAATATTCCTGAGTTTGAACGTCGTCTAGCTGTTGGCGAATATGATTTTGCTTATATGAACCCATATCACTACACAGTCTTTGGTGATAAGCCTGGTTATATTGCTTTGGCTAAACAAACCAATAAGGCCATTATGGGGATTTTGGTTGCGCGCAAAGATGCCGACCTTAGTAAGCTAGCGGATCTCAGCGGTACTCTTGCATTTCCTGCGCCAGCGGCCTTTGCTGCAAGTATTTTGACGCGTTCTGCTTTGCATGAAGATGGCGTGGATTTCACACCTCAATATGTTAAGTCACATGATTCTGTTTATATGTCTGTGGCTAAGGGGCTTTTCCAGGCTGGTGGTGGTGTTATGCGGACCTTTAACAATACTGATCCAGAGATTCGCGACCAACTGCAAATTTTTTGGCGTAGCCCTAAATACACGCCACATACTATTGCTGCTCACCCAAGACTTTCGCAAACGGATATTGAAAGTGTGCAAATCGCCATGCTTAAAATGGCCGACACAGCAGAAGGCAAAGAATTACTAAAAGCTATCAACTTCAAGGGTTTTGAAGCTGCCAACTATAGTGACTGGGATGATGTTCGCGCCTTGCGTATTGACCTGTTAAAAGATCTGTAATTAAACCGTAGCGGTCGTTATGTCATTTCGCTTAAAAACCATTCTTGGTGTTGCGCTTATAGAAGCCAGTTTGTTGATCATTCTGGTATGGAGTAGCATCAATATGATGCGCGAATCCAACGAAGCTTTGCTATTACAAAGGGCGGAGAGTACCTCTCAGCTTTTTGTCAGTATGATCAAAGATCCTGTACTGTCCTTTGATTTAGCTACCTTAGAAACTTCGGTGCAGGAGCTAATGACCACCGACGGCATGGCTTACGTGCAGGTGTGGGGTTATGGCCAGCTGCTGACTTCAGGGGGCAGCTTGCCTAGTGCCGAAGTTCGTGCCCAGTTGCAGCAAGACGAAGGCTATGTCGATGACAAACATCTGTTTATTAAGACTGCTGCTGTTGAAGTGGATGGTGAACCCTACGGGCGGATTGAGATTGGTTTAAACGTTGCCGATATTAAAGAGCGCCTTGCTAATGCCTTGTACAATACCAGTGCTTTGGCTCTGGCCGAGATACTCTTATCTGCTTTATTTTCATATCTTTTAGGTTCTTGGTTAGTGCGTCAACTAGCCGATTTGCGCAAAGCATCCAAAGCTATTTCTGCCGGCGATTATGGTGTGCAAATCCCGGTTCGTGGTAAAGATGAGATAGCTGAAACAGCCAGTCTATTTAACGATATGTCAGCGAGTTTGTTGGCTACCACGAATGAGCTGCAAGAATTGAATCAATCTTTAGAGCGCTTAGTTGAGGAGCGGACAGCTGATTTACGTTATAGTAATCGCTCTTTAGAAAATATCATCCAGTCCATGTCGGACGCCTTATTGGTGGTAGATG
This sequence comes from uncultured Pseudomonadales bacterium, assembly GCA_938084925.1. Classification (GTDB taxonomy): domain Bacteria; phylum Pseudomonadota; class Gammaproteobacteria; order Pseudomonadales; family Balneatricaceae; genus Njordibacter. The sequence goes on along the minus strand of CALKFY010000009.1, from coordinate 17,455 downwards.
AAGAAGGTCAAATTTTACGCTCTAATCCTGCTTTTCATCGTTTTACCGCAATAACGGAAGCGCAGCTTCCTGACTATAGCCTACAGAGTGTATTATCGAGTGTTGGGCGTATCAGCGCAGGGGATTTAATTACCCATGTTGAGCAGAGTCAGCATGAGATGCAGCTACGTACACGCACCAATAAATTAATCCCCGTACTAGTTAACAGTGCCACGATAGACACAGACGGTGGCACTCACTGGGTTATCAATATTCAAGACCTAAGAGATATCAAGCGTGCCGAAGAGACCGAACGCTACCGTGCATTCAAGGATGGTGGCGAAGAAGTGCGTATCGATGTTGCCCACAATATTGGTAATGCACTGACGTCTATTAGTTCTCAGTTGCATACTATGGGGCAGCAGCGCGAGGCTATTAATCGCCTACAAAAGGGCCTGGATAAATACATAGAACAGGTCGTACAGGACCTAGAGATATTGCCTAAAGATAGTACCGCTAATCTAAGCAAACTACCTATTGTTTTGGAAAAGAGCACTCACTTGATGAAAGAGCTTGCAGAGTGTGGCATGGCCGAACCGGGGCGTGTAATAGGCGATGTAGTCGAAGATATTGCACAGATATTTCATGTTAGCTCCGGCCGCAAAACCAAAGCAAAATCTCTGATGGAGTTTAGCTTGCGTGGCGTATGTGAAGACGTGGGGTTAAGTATGTACGCCAAACTGCAAGCGCGCCGCTGTGAAGTTAGTTACAATTTTGACGAACATATCAGGGTGAGCATGGTACCGCGCAACCAATTTGCCAAAGTTTGGCAGTTACTGCTAGAGAATGCCATGGAAGCTATGCTACAAGGTGGTGATATCATCATTGATGCGGTTGAAGCAGATGGTCATTTGCATATTTCAATGACTGACCAAGGTCCGGGTATGGAACCCCATGTAATGGAATCAGCTATTCAACGCAACTTTTCTACCAAAGTGGGCACCCATGCCGGCAATGGTTTGCATGATACGGCAAACTTTATGAATCAACTGGATGGTGAAGTGTTGTTTGAAAATATGACCGAAAACGGCTTGCGCGTTACGCTTAAGATACCTCAGTTAATGAGTATGTCATTATGACAGCCGTTCTTTGGATGTTGGGTGCCATCTGTTCATTTTGTTTAATGGCAGTGGGGGCACGCGAACTCAGTGGTACCTTGGATACCTTTGAGGTGTTAACCCTGCGTGGCCTTGTTGGTTTAATTATTGTCATGGGTATTATCTACTGGCGCCGCCAGCCAGACCTATTTGTTACCCAGCGAACACACACGCACTTGGCCCGTAACTTGTTTCACTTCTATGGTCAGGCAAGCTGGTTTTTTGCTATCGGCATGATCCCTTTGGCTGAAGTGTTCGCTATTGAATTTACCGTGCCTCTATGGGTAATGCTTATTGCCGCAGTGTTTCTCTCTGAGCGTATTACATGGCGTAAGTCTACAGCCGTGGGTTTAGGTATGCTAGGTGTGCTGGTTGTGGTTCAACCTGATACGGATGGCTTGTCCGGCGGTATGCTAGTGATGTTGTTTGGCGCCATTGGCTTTGCTATAGCTATTATCTATAACAAACGTTTGGTGTCCACCGAACACCCTCTCACCATTGTCTTTTACATGACGCTTATGCAACTGCCAATTAGTGCTCTGCTCACCGGTGGCGACTGGACCATGCCAACCACCCATGGTTGGATATGGGTGGTCATCGTGGGTGTACTAGGTATTACTGCTCACTATTGCGCTTCTAAGGCCATGCAAACGGCCGAAGTGAGCAAACTGATGGCTATGGACTTTTTACGTCTGCCGCTAGTGGCTTTGCTTGGCATGCTGCTTTACGGTGAGCTATTTGATTGGTGGGTAGTACTCGGTGGTGGCTTGATGATCATTGGTAACATGATCGGCCAAGACGTGTGGCGCAAACGCCGCGAGCGTTTGGCGTCTTAGATTTTCCGTCATTGAGAGATGCCATTCTCCCTTCATTGCGAGGTACCCAAAGCACTCGCTTCGCTCATGGGGCATGCTAAGCGAAGCGACGTGGCAATCTCCATCAGGAGAAGTGCAGGGTTGCAGAGATTGCTTCGTTGCGCTGAGCCTGCCCCGCGACCGTAGGGAGTGCTTTGGGTACGCAATGAACGAGATGTCAGGATAAGCGTGTCAGCAGCGCGCTGCGTACTTCTATAAATCCATTCTGCAGGTTATAAGCGACATTGGCGCTCATGGTGGCTGCTTGTTTGCCTAGGGCCAGGCCGGCGTGTAGTGGGCTGCGTACAGGCCTGATACCTGAATCTTTGTCTTTGCTATGCTGATCCCGGGCGGCGTTGATCCACGCTAAGCTCTCTGCTGTCTTATCAGCTTGCATAGTCATTGCCCATCCCATATCCCCACACATATCTGCAAACTCATGCCAAGTTTGCAGATGGCTATGGGCGGCTTCTTGAGCCCAAGGTGTTGGGTAGGCGACTTGGGAGGCTTGTTTATCTTCCGCTATATAGACTTCATGCAGCAATAAGCTACCGCCGGCCTTTAATACATCATAGGCACCTTGCAACAAGGTTTGCTTGTCGGCAATGGGCATCATGGCATGTTGGCTGATGATAAAGTCAAAGCTTTGTGGTGCAAAGGGTAGAGCTAAACTATCAGCTACTAGGTAATTGCAGTTAGGGCTGCTAGCTAGGGCTTGGTCTAGTTGTTGTGCGGCAGCGATGTAAGCAGCATCTAGATCGCTGGCGGTCATATCACAACCGTGTTCTAAAGCTAATAAACGTGCGCAACCACCAAGTCCTGCACCCATATCCAAGCCTTTGTGGGCCGTAATGGGTAGCCAGTCGAGTAGCTTTAGGGTGGCCTTTAAACCGCCAATGTGTAGCTGATCAATGCCAGCAAAATCCTTGCTTTGCCAGCCTTCTATAGGCGGTTGGGCGAGGATGTCTGGCAGTTTCTTCAATAGCGTCATTGGTTAATCTTGTAGCTCAGGCAAATTGGCAAACAAGTCTAACGCTTCTGGGTTGGCTAGGGCATCCTTGTTTTTAACCAATTCGTTGTGTACTACCTTGCGTACCGCTAGTTCGACGATTTTGCCACTGATGGTACGTGGAATATCAGCAACTTGAATGACCTTGGCTGGTACATGGCGTGGTGTCGTGTTGGAGCGGATTTGTTGTCTGATGGTTTTAACCAGCTCATCATCCAGTTGGATGCCGGGCTTCAATACCACAAACAGAATAACGCGTACGTCGTCCTGCCAGCTTTGGCCGATGACAATACTTTCTTGTACACCAGCAACAGCTTCTACCTGACGGTAGATTTCGGCGGTACCAATGCGTACGCCACCTGGGTTAAGTACGGCATCAGAGCGGCCATGGATGATAATGCCGTTTTCGGCAGTGATTTCGCCATAGTCACCGTGCGCCCAGATGTTTTCGAATTGATCAAAATAGGCGTCGTGGTATTTGCGGCCGTCCTTATCATCCCAAAAATAGATAGGCATGCAAGGGAAGGGCTTGGTACACACTAGTTCGCCTTTCTCTTGCTGCACAGGATGGCCGTCATCGTTAAATATTTCTACTGCCATGCCAAGGCCTGCACACTGTAGTTGACCGCGGTATACGGGCAAAATAGGGCAGCCTAGGGCAAAACAAGAAACAATGTCGGTGCCGCCAGAGATAGAAGCTAGCAAGATGTCTTGTTTGATGTCGGTATAAACGTAGTCAAAGCTCTCGTGAGCCAGTGGCGAACCCGTGGACAAGATGGCACGTAGGTTACTTAGATCATGGCTTTGAGCAGGTTTGATGCCGGCTTTTTCGATAGCGGCAATATACTTGGCACTGGTACCGAAGATACTGACTTTTTCTTGCTCAGCCATGTCCATCATGATGGCAGGCTGCTTGAAAGGCGAGCCGTCGTATAGCACCACGGTGCAACCTACAGACAAGCCGTTAACTAGCCAGTTCCACATCATCCAACCACAAGTAGTGTAGTAGAAAAGCACGTCGTCGCGTTTTACGTCTGTGTGCAGTATGTGTTCTTTGTTGTGTTGTAATAGAGTGCCGCCAATACTGTGCACGATACACTTAGGTACGCCCGTGGTACCAGAGGAATACATCACATACAAAGGATCGGCGAAGTTCATCGGTGTGAACTCAACTTCTGTGGCTTCGGCGTCAATAAAGGCGTTAAGGTGAACAGCCTTGCCAGGTACAGCTGCTTCTAATACCGATAAGTCAGCACGGGTATCAACGTGATCACATACGATGATGCGTTCGATACTATTTAGTTGTGCGGCAATACCAGCAACACGCTCTAGAGAATTAAGCTTTTTGCCGTTATACAAATAGCCATCGGTAGTGAATAGGATACGAGGTTTGATCTGACCAAAACGATCAAGCACACCATTGATACCAAAGTCCGGTGAGCAAGAGCTCCACACAGCGCCTATTGAACTAGCGGCCAACATGGCCACTACCGTGTCGATAACGTTAGGCATAAAGCCCGCCACGCGATCACCAGCTTGGATACCGTGCTGACGTAAAGCGCTGCTTAGCTGCGCGACACGCAGATATAGGTCAGCGTAGGATAGCTCTAAGCGTTTGCCGTTTTCACCACAAAATACCAAGGCCGTGGCAGTATCACGGTGCTTAAGTAGGTTTTCAGCATAGTTAAGCTTGGCTTCGGGGAACCACTCCGCTCCAGGCATACGGTTGCCTTGATTCAAAACCGTATCGCCTTTGTGCTGTGCTACAACACCAGACAGTTGCCAGATTTCATCCCAGAAGATAGCGATATCATCCACGCTCCAAGCATGCAGGTCGGCATAGGATTGCATGTTTAGCTGATGCTTAGCATTCATGTGCAACATAAACTGCTGCATGTTACTGTCGTTAATGCGTTGTGCGCTGGGTTGCCAAAGTGCTGTTGTCATTATGCTATTACCGAGTCTGTTTACCGACTATGTTTTAAGAGCTTAAGTTAAGCGCTTATTAAACGCTTTATTTGAGCCTGGATTTTGATATTAATCGACGAATACTTGTCTAAATATGCCTAGTGCTAATACTTAGCTTACTGACAGGCAATGCCTACTTTAGCACCATTGGTGCGGCCTAGGTCGGCACTGATGTCTTGGCCAACTTTAATCAAGCGATCTAACTGTACGCCTGTATGAATACCTAGGCCGTGCAGCATGTACACTAGATCTTCTGTAGCGACGTTGCCACTGGCACCTTTGGCGTATGGGCAGCCACCCAAACCAGCAATGGAACTGTCAAAGCTAGCAACGCCGGCTTGCATCATGGCGTAGATGTTAGCCAAAGCTTGACCATAGGTGTCATGGCAGTGGCCAGCTAGGTTTTGGCTAGGTACATATTGCGTTACAGCAGAAAGCATATCGAGCATACGGCCTGGTGTGCCAGTACCAATAGTGTCACCTAGGGATATTTCGTAGCAGCCCATTTGCATGAGAGCATCGCTGACTTCGGCAACCTTGGTAGGAGCAATGGCACCCTCATAAGGGCAGTCAATAACAGCGGAAACATAACCGCGTACGCGCAAACCGGCATCTAACGCTGCTTTGGCAACGGGTTCAAAGCGGGACAAACCTTCGGCAATGCTGCAGTTGGTGTTGCGTTGGCTAAAGCTTTCACTGGCGGAACCAAATACGGCCACCTCGTCCACACCCGTTTCTAGGGCACGTTGCAAACCTTGTAAATTCGGCGTAAGGGCGCTGTAGTTAACGTGTTTGTGGCGGCTGATTAGATTTAGTACCTCAGCACTGTTGGCCATTTGTGGCACCCATTTAGGGTGCACAAAAGCGGCAGCTTCAATGTCGCGTATGCCTGCGGCGGCAAGGCGATCAATGAGGTTAGCTTTCAGATTCGCTGAAAGCATTTGGCCGGGTTCGTTTTGTAGACCGTCACGGGGGCCTACTTCAACGATACGTACCTTTTTTGGCAAAGAGCTTGGCAAAGACATATTAGGCTTCCTCAACTTCTAGGTGCAGTAACTGGGCATCAGCTGCCACTAGATCACCGACTTGATAGTAGATTTCGGTAACGGTACCAGCACTTGGGGCGTAGATAGTATGCTCCATCTTCATGGCTTCCACCACAAGTAGAGCATCGCCTTCTTGTACTTGCTGATTGGCTTCAACCATGCAAGCAATCAGACTACCGTTCATAGGGGCTACTATGTCACCTTCAGTGCCAGCGCCACCTTGAGCGTAGTCGTCTACATGGGCTTGCTTAAGGTTAACTTGTACCTTGCCAGCTGCGGTAAATAGGCTTAGTTCTAGCCCATGCTGGTAGAAGCTAGCATAGGTAGTTTTGCCGTCCAACTGCAGGCTTAGCTGGTTGCCATTGCGCTGACCAGTAAAGTTGATAACTTGATCCTCAGCATCAGTTTGCGTCACGGTGGCTGTATAACTAGTGCTCATTTGCAGGTTGATACGTAGATCTTCTGCGCCAATATTGGCCGTTAGGTTAAGCATAGACGCTTGACCCAAGCGCATACCAGCGTTGCCTGCTTGCGGAATCTGCGCTAGGCAAGTTAGGGCCAAGGTAGTTGCTGCATCCAAACTAGCAGGTACCAACAAGGTATCTTGATGTTGTTCAATGATACCTGTGTGCAAGTCAGCCTTAGCAAAGTCATCCAAGGTCGCTAAGCGACGTAGGAAATCGATGTTGGTGCTGATACCTTGCAAATGATAGTCCGCTAGGCTGCGGTCTAGCTTGGCTAGAGCTTGTTCGCGGTCTTCGGCAAACACAATCAGCTTGGCAATCATTGGGTCATAGAAAGGACTAATGGCATCACCTTCAATAACACCAGTATCTACACGTACATGCTCGCTAGTGGCTGGCTGTTGTAGGTAATTAATGGTGCCTGTAGAAGGTTGGAAGTCCTGTAGTGGGTCTTCCGCATAAATACGTGCTTCGCAGGAGTGGCCTTGTAACTTGATGTCGGCCTGCTGCAATGGCAGTTGCTGACCAGAAGCCACCTTTAGCTGCCAAGCAACAAGGTCTTGGCCGGTAACCATTTCCGTCACTGGGTGTTCTACCTGTAGGCGGGTGTTCATCTCCATGAAGAAGAAGCTGCCATCGCTATCGAGTAGGAATTCAACGGTACCTGCGCCAACGTATTGAATGGCTTTGGCTGAAGATACCGCCGCTTCGCCCATTGCTTTGCGAAGCTGGTCCGACAAGCCCGGTGCTGGTGCTTCTTCAATAACCTTTTGGTGACGACGTTGGGCAGAGCAATCACGGTCGCCCAAGTAAACGCCATTACCATGACGGTCACAGAATACCTGTACTTCCACGTGACGTGGTTGAACTAGGTAGCGCTCTAGCAATACATCAGGGTTGGAGAAGCTTGCCTTGCCTTCACGTGAGGCACCCGCTAGCTGAGTTTTGAATTCAGCGCTGTTTTCTACTACACGCATGCCTTTACCACCACCACCGGCGACGGCTTTGATCAGTAGGGGATAGCCCATGCTATCTGCTTGCTGTTGTAAGAAATCTGGATCTTGATTATCACCATGGTAGCCCGGAACTAACGGAATACCGGCATCCGTCATAATGATTTTGGCAGCACTTTTACTACCCATTTGTTCAATGGCGTGAGTGTCTGGGCCAATAAAGGCGATGCCAGCGGCTTGGCAGGCTGCAACAAATTCGGCGTTCTCAGATAAGAAGCCATAGCCAGGGTGAATAGATTCCGCGCCAGCTTGTTGGGCAATGGCGAGAATCTTGTCGGCGCGCAAATAACTATCAGCGGCGGCAGCACCGCCAAGGTGCCAGGCTTCGTCAGCTTGCTTTACATGTAACGCTTGCGCGTCTGCATCGGAATACACGGCAATGGTACGGATACCCATTTTACGGGCCGTGCTGATGACACGACAGGCGATTTCACCACGGTTGGCGATTAATACGGATTTCAACATATCGTTTTTAATCATCTTGGGCTCCTCTTAGGATTGCTGCCAAGGTGCAGGTTGTTTGGTAAGGAAGGCTTGCAGGCCAGCTTGGCCTGCTTCACTCACACGAATATCGGCGATAGCCCCAGTGGTAGCGGCCTCTGTGCTGGCTAAGCTTTCCTTAGCTAATGGTGCGTTGCTATCAAATTCACGCAACAGCTGCTTAATATGGGCCACGGCTTCGGGGCTGTTGTTTAGCGTTTGCTTGATCCATTGTTCACCGGCAGCGGCCAGTTCATCAATGGCCACTACCTGATGCACTAGACCAACTTCACGGCCTTGTGCGGCATCAAATACGGCAGCACTGGTCATCAAGTGACGGCCCCAAGAGTTACCTAGCTTGTTGGCAACAAAAGGACTGATAACAGCAGGGATCAAGCCAATACGTACTTCACTTAGGCAGAACTTGGCGTTGTCAACGGCAATGACGCTGTCGCAGCAGGCCATCAGACCCACGGCACCACCAAAGGCAGCGCCATTAACCAAGGCTAGAGTTGGACGATTAAAATCATCCAACAGGCGCATGAGTAGGGCCAGTTGTTGGGCATCGGCGAGGTTAGCGTCACGGTCGTATTCGGCCATGCGTTGCATCCAAGCTAAATCAGCACCGGCAGAAAAGCTTTTGCCTGTACCTGCCACAATAAGCGCACGAATAGAGGCATCCTGCGCTAGGTTCTGCAGATGCTCGACCATTTCGTTGATCATGGCATCATCAAAGGCATTGTGCTTGTCAGGGCGGTTAAGGGTCATGGTGGCGATACCACGATTATCTACTTCACATAAAACCCGTTGTTGTGTTGCTGACATGGTGCGCTCCTTACATGCGGAACACGCCAAAGCGTGTTTCTTGTTCTGGTTTGTTGAGGCTAGCTTGTAGCGCCATGCTCAGTACGTCACGGGTTTGCGCCGGATCGATAATGCCGTCATCCCACAAGCGCGCACTGGCGTAGTAGGGGTGGCCTTGTTCTTCGTACTGGGCCAAAACTGGGTCGCGCATCGCAGCTTCGTCTTCGGCGCTGAATGCTTCACCGCGGGCGGCCAATTGATCGCGCTTAACTTGGGTAAGTACACCAGCAGCTTGCTCGCCACCCATGACAGAGATGCGACTGTTAGGCCACATCCACATAAAGTTAGGTTCGTAAGCGCGGCCACACATGCCGTAGTTACCAGCACCGTAGCTACCACCAATCAAAATGGTAAACTTAGGTACCTTGGCGCACGCCACAGCCATCACCATCTTAGCGCCATGCTTGGCGATACCTTCGGCTTCGTATTTCTTGCCCACCATAAAGCCGGTGATGTTCTGTAAGAACACCAAAGGAATATTACGTTGGCAGCATAGCTCGATAAAGTGAGCACCTTTTTGTGCTGACTCAGAAAACAAAACGCCGTTGTTAGCCACGATACCGATAGGATAACCATCTAAATGGGCAAAGCCGCAAACTAGGGTAGTACCGTATAAGGCTTTAAATTCGTCAAACTGTGAATCGTCAACCACTCTAGCGATTACATCACGCACATCAAACGGCTTACGCAGATCCGTACCAACAATGCCGTAAATTTCTTCGGCAGGGTGGCGCGGAGGTAGGCTGTCTTTACGGGCTAAGCTATTACCACTGGTTTGTGGGCAGTTAGCAAGACATTGACGAGCAATCAACAAAGCGTGTTCGTCGTCTTCAGCGTAGTGATCGGCCACGCCTGAGGTACGACAGTGAGTATCGGCACCACCGAGTTCTTCGGCAGATACTTCTTCACCTGTCGCGGCCTTCACCAATGGTGGGCCAGCTAGGAAGATAGTACCTTGCTGTTTAACGATAATACTTTCGTCCGCCATGGCTGGTACGTAAGCACCACCGGCAGTACAAGAGCCCATTACCACGGCAATCTGTGGAATACCCATGGCAGACATATTAGCTTGGTTAAAGAAGATACGGCCAAAGTGCTGCTTGTCAGGGAATACTTCGTCTTGTTGAGGTAGGTTGGCACCCCCGGAGTCTACTAGATAAATACAAGGCAAGTTGTTCTGCTGGGCAATTTCTTGGGCCCGCAGATGCTTCTTCACAGTCATGGGGAAGTAGGTACCGCCCTTAACTGTGGCATCGTTGGCAATGATCATGCAATGGCGACCTTGTACTAGGCCAACACCACAGATGATGCCGGCGCTAGGAATATCCATGCCGTACATGCCATGGGCTGCCAACTGGGACAATTCCAAAAACGGTGAGGCAAAGTCCAAAAGCTGCTCAATACGCTGACGCGGTAGCAATTTGCCACGGGCTAGGTGCTTGGCTTGGTATTTTTCACCGCCGCCGCTGTTAACCTTGCTTATCTGCCATTGCAGATCCGCTACTACGGCCTGCATGGCTTCGGCCTTGGCCTTAAACTCGGCCGACTGGCTGTTTACTTGACTGTTAAGTGTTGCCATAGGATAAATCCATTGTTTAATCTTGTGTAGGTCGGACTTCAGTCCGACGAAGCATTGAATTGTCGGACTGAAGTCCGACCTACATTAATTAGACTCGTTAAATAGTTCGCGGCCGATTAACATGCGACGGATTTCGGAGGTGCCGGCACCAATCTCATACAACTTGGCATCACGTAGCAAGCGACCTGTTGGCGCTTCGTTGATGTAACCGGTGCCGCCTAGAAGCTGGATAGCGTCCAAGGACATCTTGGTAGCCAGTTCAGCAGCAAACAAGATAGCGCCTGCAGAATCCTTACGTGTGGTTTCACCACGGTCACAAGCGGCGGCTACGGCATAGACGTAGGAGCGGGCAGCGTTCATTTGCGTATACATGTCAGCAATCTTGCCTTGTACTAGTTGGAATTCACCAATGCTTTGGCCAAATTGCTTACGATCGTGAATATAAGGAACAACCACGTCCATACATGCCTGCATGATACCTAGTGGGCCGCCAGACAAGACAACACGTTCGTAGTCTAGGCCGCTCATTAGTACGCGTACGCCACCGTTAAGCTGACCAAGAATGTTTTCTGCTGGTACTTCGCAATCTTCAAATACTAGCTCACAGGTGTTAGAGCCACGCATGCCAAGCTTGTCTAGCTTCTGGGCGCGGCTAAAGCCTGGGTAGTCATGTTCTACGATGAAAGCGGTAATGCCTTTAGGGCCTGCATCTACGTCAGTCTTGGCATAGATGACATAAGTGCTGGCATCAGGACCGTTGGTGATCCACATCTTGTTGCCGTTAAGAATGTACTTATCGCCTTGCTTTTCTGCTTTAAGACGCATGCTTACTACGTCAGAGCCGGCACCTGGCTCACTCATGGCCAAAGCGCCAACGTGTTCACCAGTAATTAGCTTAGGTAGGTACTTGGCTTTTTGCTCATCCGTACCATGACGGTGGATTTGGTTAACGCATAGGTTGGAGTGGGCGCCGTAGCTTAGGCCAACGGAGGCAGAAGCGCGGCTAATTTCTTCCATAGCGATACAGTGCGCTAGGTAGCCCATCTCGGCGCCACCGAATTCTTCTTTACAGGTAACACCTAGTAGACCCATTTCGCCCATCTTTTCCCACAGGTGCATAGGGAACTGGTTGTTCAGATCTATTTCTTCGGCCAGTGGTGCAATTTCTTGAGCGGCAAACTGGTTCACTTGATCGCGTAACATATCGATGGTTTCACCATGACCAAAGTTAAGGCTGCTATAGGTACTAAACATGGGCTTCTTCCTTTTTTAGAGTAGGGTCAGTCAAAGCTTCTTGGCAGCGTTGGGCCGCCGAGGATAGCTCTTCCTGTAAGTCATAAATATCTTGTAGTTGTTGGTTAAGGGCAGCTTGGCGCTGCTTGATCTTATTTAACAAAACAAGAAGCTGTTGATCGTTATTGGTGGCGGCAGGGTCGTACAGATCAATGATCTGCGCAATTTCGTCTAAAGCTAGGCCGATGCGTTTGCCGCGCAAGATAAGTTTGAGGCGGGTGCGGTCTTGCTTGTGATAGATGCGTTTTTGGCCTTCACGCACAGGGCATAGCAGGCCCTTATCCTCATAAAAGCGGATGCTACGGGCGGTAATGTCGAATTCATTCGACAATTGACCAATGGTAAAAGTAGTCTCAGGCATGAAAAAATCGCTGCAGTTTGTGACCGATGGGTGTATATTAAGTTGACGTTAACGTAAACGTCAATTGGTTTCGCTTAAAAAATGCACAAAATGACTTAGATATTTGTAGCACAGGAAAAAATTATAATGTCTGACAATGTATATATCGTTGCTGGTAGCCGCACCCCAATGGGCGGTTTGAATGGCAGTTTGGCAAGCCTTACAGCCTCACAATTGGGTGCTGTTGCTATAGAAGGGGCCCTAACTCGTGCGGCTATTGATACAACGAGTGTCAATGAAGTTTACATGGGCTGTGTATTGCCAGCCGGCCAAGGTCAAGCACCAGCACGCCAAGCCGCTTTGGGTGCCGGTCTCGATAAGTCCGTACCTTGTACCACCGTTAACAAGATGTGTGGCTCTGGTATGCAAACCACCATTATGGGTTATAACGCTATTAAAGCGGGTTCTGCAGAAGTCATGGTGTGTGGTGGCATGGAAAGCATGACCAACTCACCTTATATCCTACCTAAGGTGCGTCAGGGTTTACGCATGGGTCACGGCCAAGTAATGGACCATATGTTCATGGATGGCTTAGAAGACGCCTACGAAGGTGGCCTAATGGGCAGCTTTGCACAAAACACCGCTGATGATTATGGTTTGACCCGTGAACAGATGGATGACTTTGCTATTGGCTCCTTGACTAAAGCCAATGCCGCCATTGCTAATGGTGACCTAGATAAAGAAATTAGTCCTGTTTTGGTAAAAAGCCGCAAAGGTGAGTCCAGTGTTAACATCGATGAACAACCTGGCCAAGCTAATGTTGCAAAGATTCCTAGTTTACGCCCAGCCTTCAAAAAAGATGGTACCTTGACTGCCGCTAACTCCAGTTCAATTTCTGATGGTGCTTCAGCTTTGATCTTGGCCTCTGAGGCGACAGTACAAGCACAGGGTTTGCAGCCAGCTGCCAAGATTTTGGGTATTAGCAGTCACGCTCGCAAGCCGGCTGAATTTACTATTGCGCCAATCGGAGCCATGGAAAAACTTTTGGCTAAGCTTGATTGGAGCGTAGACGACGTAGACCTATTTGAAATTAACGAAGCCTTTGCCATGGTGACTATGTTGGCCATACAAGAGCTTAATATTCCAGCTGATAAGGTCAACGTTTATGGCGGTGCCTGTGCCCAGGGCCATCCTATCGGCTCCACGGGTTCACGTATTATTTTGACCCTGATTACAGCACTACAAAACAAAGGCTTAAAGCGCGGTATGGCTAGCCTATGTATTGGTGGCGGTGAAGCTACGGCGATTGCCGTTGAGCTAGTGTAGAAAATGACTAAAGGAACCTATTGTGGATTTTAATTTAAACGAAGATCAACGTGCCTTTGTTGACCTAGCGGAACAGTTTTCTCTAAATGAGTTGGCACCTAATGCTGCCAAGTGGGATGCAGAAGCTATCTGGCCATTGGCAGCCATGCAGCAAGCTGGCGAACTAGGCTTTTGTGGTCTTTATGCAAATCCGCAGTGGGGCGGTTTGGGCTTGAGTCGTTTGGATTCATCCTTGATCTTTGAGCAGCTGGCTATGGGTTGTACTACTACCACAGCCATGTTGACCATTCATAACATGGCCACTTGGATGGTGACCGACTTCGGGCAGGCAGCTGCTTGTGAAAAGTACGGCGAGAAGCTAACCTCTGGTCAATATTTGGCATCCTACTGCTTAACTGAGCCTAATGCGGGTTCTGATGCGGCTTCTTTGAAAACCAAGGCAGTTAAAGACGGTGATGATTACGTAGTCACTGGCTCCAAGGTATTTATCTCTGGTGCTGGCGAAACCGACGTATTGGTCGTCATGGCCCGTACCGGTGAAGACGGCCCTAAAGGCATCTCAGCTTTTGTTTTGGATTCTAATAGCGACGGTATTAGCTTTGGTCGCAAAGAAGACAAGATGGGCTGGAATGCCCAAGCCACGCGCATGATTAACTTTGATCAGGTACGTGTACCGGCAAATCAGATGTTAGGTGCTGAAGGCGAAGGCTTTAAAATTGCCATGAAGGGTTTGGACGGCGGACGTATTAACATCGCGACCTGTAGCCTAGGTACAGCACAACAAGCCATGCAAGATGCCTTGGCCTATGTCAACGAGCGTAAGCAATTTGGTAAAACCTTGTCTGCTTTCCAGGGTTTGCAGTTTAAGCTAGCCGACATGAACACGGAATTAGTCGCGGCCCGTCAAATGGTACGTTTGGCGGCCTTTAAGTTAGATAACCAAGACCCAGATGCTACCACCTATTGTGCAATGGCCAAGCGCCTAGCAACTGACTTATGCTATGGCATCTGTGATGAAGCACTACAGTGCTTTGGCGGTAACGGTTATATCAAAGAATTCCCTATGGAGCGCTACCTGCGTGATACGCGTGTACATCGTATCTTGGAAGGTACCAACGAGATCATGAAGGTGATTATTTCACGTCGCATTTTAGCGGCCGATAGCGCTGCCATATTGTAATTAGGAGAAGCAACATATGAGTGATGCAGTACAAGTTGTAATTGAAGGTCACGTTGCGATTGTGACCATGAACAACCCACCAGCGAATACCTGGACTCGTGACAGCCTAGAAGCCCTAACGGACTTGGTACATGAGCTAAACGCCAACAAGGACGTATATAGCCTGATCATTACTGGTCAAGGCGACAAGTTTTTCTCGGCTGGTGCTGACCTTAAGTTGTTTGCCGATGGCAACAAGCAGGTCGCTGCCGACATGTCTACGGCCTTTGGCCGTGCTTTTGAAACCTTGAGTCAGTTCCGTGGTTTGAGCATTGCTGCTATCAATGGTTATTCCATGGGTGGTGGTTTAGAAGTAGCCTTGGCCTGCGACCTGCGTATTGTTGAAGAACAAGCGCAAATGGCGCTACCAGAAGCCGCAGTAGGCTTGTTGCCATGTGCTGGTGGTACGCAGAACTTAGCTTGGTTGGTTGGTGAAGGTTGGGCAAAGCGCATGATCCTTTGTGGTGAGCGCGTAAATGCTGCAAAAGCCTTAGAAATTGGTTTGGTTGAAGAAGTGACTGAACAAGGTAACGCTCTGGCTTTGGCTAAAGAGTGGGCCGCTAAGTCTGAACGTCAAAGCCCCACCAGTATTGCGGCTTGTAAGCGCCTTATCCAAACGGCACGCAAAGAACCCATGTTTGCCGGTATGGGCTACGAGCGCGATGAGTTTGTACGTTTGTTTGATAGCAACGACCAAACGGAAGGCGTACAAGCCTTCTTGGAAAAGCGTAAGCCGAACTGGACTAACTCCTAACTTATTAGATAAAACACTATGACTGACGCTCTACAAATAAAAGAGTACGCCACCCAAGGTGGTGGCAAAATCATCGAAGCAACTTTAAATTCACCTAAGTCTTTGAATGCCTTATCGGCTGCCATGATTGAAGAGCTTGCTGCCCAGTTGCCTACTTGGGAAGCTGACGAGCAGGTGATGGCCATTGTGCTTAAAGGGGCAGGGGATCGTGCATTTTGTGCCGGTGGCGATATTCGCGACCTATACAAAGCTATGGCCAGTGGCGATACGGATTTTGGCCGTGACTTTTTCAATGCGGAATATAGCCTAGATTTAGCCCTACACAATCTAAAAACACCTTTGGTAGTTTGGGGTAATGGCTATGTTATGGGTGGTGGTATGGGCTTGTATCAAGCAGCCGATGTACGTGTGGTAACACCAAGCAGCCGTTTGGCCATGCCAGAAATTACTATAGGTTTGTACCCAGATGTGGGTGCCACTCTGTTTTTGCAGCAGGTGCCTAACAAACTAGGTCTGTTTTTGGGCTTAACGGCGGCCATGGTCAACGGTACGGATTCCTGTCGTTTACAGTTGGCTGACGTGCTATTAGCTGAAGACGCCTATGAAGACTTGATTGCTGCTTTACAAACGGGCTCGCCATCTGCCGATGCTTTGGCTTTTGTAAAAGCCCAAGCCGAGGCTATGCAACTAGCTGAAGCCGATGCCCCAGCTTCTGATATCAACGAATTTTGGGATCAACTAAGCGCAGCTATGAATGAGCCAAGTTTGGTAGACGTTGTGGCAGCTATTGCTGCTTTGCAAGGTCGTGGTAAATGGATGGACAAGGCTATAAAGGCTATGAGCAAAGGCTCACCTACAAGCCAGCACCTGACTTATCGTCAACAACAGCACCCTATCAGCGAATGGCACGAAGCCTTTATGCAAGAATACTACCTAGGTGTAAACGCTACGCAAAAGGGTGAGTTTGTAGAAGGCATTCGCGCCTTGCTAATAGACAAAGACGGGCAGCCCGAGTGGCGCTACAAGACTTTGGAAGATGTGCCCACCGAATGGGTAGACAGTTTTTATAATCAGCAGGGCATTGCTCTGCCTGACTATGCTTAATAACCATTAAGCGACGGAGAATTAACATGACAAATATTGCATTTATTGGCCTTGGTAACATGGGTGGCCCAATGGCCGCTAACCTAGTAAAGGCTGGCCACAGCGTCACCGCATTTGATTTAATGCCAGAAGCCTTGGCTACCTTCGAGCAAGCTGGTGGTAAGACTGCCGATTCCGCTTTGGCTGCCGTACAAGGTGCTGAAGTGGTAGTGAGCATGTTGCCTGCTGGTAAACATGTAGCTGGTTTGTATACAGGTCCAGAAGGCCTATTAGCACAAATGCCTGCCGGTACCTTGGTAGTAGATTCCAGTACTATCGACGTCGCTACAGCACAAGAAGTGGGTGCTGCCGCTGCCGCAGCCGATATCCTATTCGTTGATGCGCCAGTATCTGGCGGTGTTAGCGGTGCTACAGCGGGTACTTTGAGCTTTATCGTAGGCGGTGAAGCGGCTAGTTTTGAACGCGCTAAGCCGTTCCTAGAAGCGATGGGTAAAAACATCTTCCATGCTGGTGCTGCTGGTGCTGGTCAGATCGCTAAGATGTGTAACAACATGCTACTAAGCGTATTGATGGCAGGTACTGCCGAAGCCCTACAACTAGGCATCGACAATGGCCTAGACCCTAAGGTTTTGTCTGACATCATGGTGAAGAGTTCGGGCCGTAACTGGACCCTAGAAATCTACAACCCAGTACCTGGTGTTATGGAAGGCGTGCCCTCTAGCAACGACTACCAAGGTGGCTTTATGGTTGACCTAATGAACAAGGATTTAGGTTTAGCACTAGGTGCAGCTGATGCCGGTGAATCTATGGTACCGATGGGCAAGCAAGCCGCTGCGTTATTTGCCGCTCACGGTGAAGAAGGCAATGGCCGTATGGATTTCTCCAGTATCTTTCAACACTACCAAAAAGGGTAAGCTAGCATGCAAGTACAAGATAAAGTTTTTGTTGTTACCGGTGCTGCTCGTGGCCTAGGTTTGGCCATGGCGCAAGCTATCGCTGCCAAAGG
>CALKFY010000008.1 GCA_938084925.1 uncultured Pseudomonadales bacterium | reverse complement strand
TTAAATAGAGCAATGTAGGCGGTACCTAGGTGCGGATCGCCAGTTGGAGATGGCGCGATACGGGTGCGGATAGTCATGGTCAGAATCAGCTGATTGGAAAAGGCCGTATTATACCGAAAAAAATCGCTAACGGGGACTGGCCCTTGTTTATTTGCGCAGCAAATGAAAAGTGACTGTACCCTTATGATTGTGCCGTAGGATGACGTTTTTACGGAGAGCATTACGGGACAGGCACTTCCCTTCGGGAAGGAGCCAGTCCCTAGGTTATTAACGGGCAAAAAAATGGGGTCAGATGTATTACCATCTGACCCCATTTTCGAATCGAACATTTGGGACCCGAATATTTGGGACAGGCACTTCCCTTCGGGAAGGAGCCAGTCCCCAATAAGCTGTATCGCTTAGAACAAGCCGACGATGTCGCCGTCTTCGTTGATGTCGATAACTTCAGCAGCTGGCTTCTTAGGCAGGCCAGGCATAGTCATTACGTCACCAGCCAATACCACGATGAAACCAGCACCAGCAGATAGGCGTACTTCACGTAGTGGTACGTCAAAACCTGTTGGACGGTTCTTCAACGATGGATCGGTAGAGAAGGAGTACTGGGTCTTAGCCATACATACTGGCAAGTTGCCGTAGCCTGCTTCTTCTAGAGCAGCAATACGGTTACGTAGCTTCTGGTCAGCCAAGATGTCGTTAGCACCGTAGATCTTGGTACAAACGGTCTTGATCTTGTCCCATAGAGGCATGTCATCTTCGTACAAGAAGTTGAAATCGTTGGTGGTGTTTTCTACTAGGTCAACAACAGCTTCAGCTAGCTCAGTTGCGCCATCACCACCAAATTCCCAGTGCTGTGCTTCAACAACTTTAACACCCAAGTAATCACACTTGTCTTGTACAACTTGTACTTCGGCAGCTGTGTCGGTAACAAACTTGTTAACCGCAACCACTACTGGCAAGCCAAACTGGTGGATGTTTTCGATGTGCTTCTTCAGGTTTTCAACACCTTCTGCAACGGCATCAGTGTTTTCCTGGTTCACTTCAGCTAGAGGTACGCCACCGTGCAACTTAAGGGCACGAATAGTAGCAACAATAACTACGGCATCTGGTGCGATACCAGCTTTACGGCACTTGATGTCCAAGAACTTCTCAGCACCTAGGTCAGCACCAAAGCCAGCTTCAGTTACTGTGTAGTCGCTTAGCTTCATAGACAGCTTGGTAGCGGATACAGAGTTGCAACCGTGGGCGATGTTAGCGAATGGACCACCGTGAACAAACGCAGGCGTGTGCTCAAGAGTTTGTACCAAGTTAGGGCTGAATGCATCTTTCAGCAATACAGTCATGGCGCCGTGTACGTTTAGGTCAGCTGCAGTCACAGGAGTTTGTGCACGTGTGTAACCAATTACGATAGAACCTAGCTTCTCTTTCAATTCGGCTAGTGTGTTGGCCAAGCAGAAGATGGCCATAACTTCAGAAGCTACGGTGATGTCAAAACCAGTTTCGCGTGGTACACCGTGAGCTGGGCCGCCCAAACCGATGGTAACGTTACGTAGGGCACGATCGTTCATGTCCATTACACGCTTCCATTCGATACGACGTGGGTCGATATCTAGTGGGTTGCCTTGCTGTAGGTGGTTGTCGATAGCGGCAGACAACAAGTTGTGTGCTAGGCCGATAGCGTGAAAGTCACCAGTGAAGTGCAAGTTGATGTCTTCCATTGGTACAACCTGAGCGTAACCGCCACCTGCTGCACCACCTTTAACACCAAAACATGGGCCCAAAGAAGGCTCACGCAAACAAACAGTGGCTTGTTTACCGATCTTATTCAAGGCATCGCCCAAACCGATGGTAGTAGTAGTCTTACCTTCACCAGCAGGTGTTGGGTTGATGGCCGTAACCAAAATCAGCTTGCCGTCTTTGCGGTCTTTAACGCTCTTGATAAATTCAGGGCTGATTTTGGCCTTGATTTTACCGTACTGTTCCAAGTCATCAGGGCTGATGTTCAGCTTCTGAGCTACTTCAACAATGGGGCGCTTCTCAGCGGCGCGAGCAATATCAATGTCGGAAAGGTAAGTCTTAGACATGTTTGTACCTTGTGGGTTTGGTGTTTAAAACACTGGCTCTCAAATAAACCATACGACAATAGGCGTACAGTTCTGCATATTTACGGAAGGCACTATACGCCCTTGTAATTTCACTACATACCCAAAAGCGACACAAGTTTAGCCTTGTCAGATAATTTATTATCTCTACGGGAAACACCGCCCCATATGGTTTCCTTTAATAAACCAATTGCTATAAAGATAAATATTGGGAGCCAAATGTCACCAAAACCAGGCCATGTTTAATTCGTCTACTTGCCGTTAACATTTCTTTAACATCACAAAACAATCATATTAATGTCGGCTATTATCAAGTCCCAAGAATCCAGCTTCAGGCATAGTTAGCAAAATGTAAATAATTAACCCAACACCAGCGAGTAGCTTGCCATGGACTTTAGCCTAACCAGTGAACAACAGATGATTATCGACACGGTAAAAACCTTTGTCGAAGAAGAACTGTATCCCCATGAAGATGAGGTAGAAAAGACGGGGCAAATTCGTCCAGAGCTTTACGCCAGCATCAAAGCCAAAGCTATCGAGATGGGGTTGTATGCTGCCAACATGCCAGAACAACATGGCGGTGCCGGTTTAGATTCCCTTACCCTCTGCCTAATGGAACGCGAACTAGGCCGTGCTAACTTTGGTTTGCAATATATCGTGGGCCGCCCTTCTAACATTCTTTTGGCTTGTGAAGGCCAGCAAATAGACGACTACCTGCTACCTTCTATTCGAGGCGAGAAGATTGACTGCCTAGCGCTTACTGAGCCTAATGCTGGTTCAGACGTGCGCTCCATGCAGTGCCGCGCCGAACGTGATGGCGACCACTATGTACTTAACGGCACTAAACACTTTATAAGCCATGCTGATGTAGCTGATTTTGTCATTCTATTCGCCGCCTCCGGTGTAGAAGACACACCGCGCGGGCCAAAGAAAAAAATAACCAGCTTTTTAGTGGACATGGGGACGCCTGGCTTTACCGTAGAACCAGGCTACAACAGCGTATCCCATCGTGGCTATCACAACTGTATTCTTAATTTTGATAACTGCCGTGTACACGAATCGCAAATTCTAGGTATTGAGCACCACGGCTTTGATGTTGCTAACGAATGGCTTGGCGCCACTCGCTTGTCCGTTGCTGCCATGTGCCTAGGCCGCGCCGAACGTGCTCTAGAAATTGCCACCGAATGGGCTGCCACGCGCAAGCAATTTGGCCAGACAGTAGGCAAGTTCCAAGGTGTATCTTTCAAACTAGCCGACATGGCCTTGGAACTCAAAGCCGCCGAACTACTTACCATGTATGCCGCTTGGAAAGACAACACGGGCGAAATGACCGACACAGACGCCGCCATGGCCAAGCTTAAAGCCACAGAAATGCTAGCTATGGTGTCTGATGAGGCCATTCAGATTTTGGGCGGCATGGGCCTCATGGACGAATTGCCGCTAGAACGCATCTGGCGTGATCATCGTGTAGAACGCATTTGGGATGGTACTAGCGAGATCCAACGCCATATTATCTCCCGCGCCATGTTGCGTCCGCATGAGGGTTAAGCAACGATGAACAAACAACGCCTACAACGCTTACTAGCCCCCAAGAGCATTGCTGTATTTGGTGCTCGTGGTGCCGACTTCGCCATCCGTGAAAGCCAGAAGCTTGGCTTTGAGGGGCCTATCTACGCCGTACACCCTAAACGTGACGAGCTAGCAGGCCTACCCTGTCTAAATACCCCAGCGGATTTACCAGAAGCACCCGATGCGGCATACGTAGCCGTAAATGCTGAAGCTGCCATCGACATCGTTGGCCAGCTTAGTGCTATGGGCGCAGGGGGTGCTGTACTTTATGCCTCTGGTTTTAGCGAAGTAGGGGCTGATGGAATTGAGCGCCAGCAGCGCTTATTAGATGCCGCAGGCGACATGCCCATTATTGGCCCCAATTGCTATGGCGTGGTAAATGCTTTGGATAAGGCCGTGCTCTGGCCTGATCAACACGGTCTCGCCCATGTTGATCGAGGCGTAGGTATCATTACCCAAAGTGGCAACATTGGTTTAAACATGACCATGCAACAAGTTGGTTTACCAGTAGCCTATATGTTCACCATGGGCAACCAAGCTCAAGTCGACATCGCTGCCATTATTGACGCTATGCTAGACGACCCAAGGGTCACCGCCATTGGTCTACACATAGAAGGCATTAACGACCTAACCGCCTTTGATGCCGCCGCTCGTCGCGCCCTAAAAAAGCGCGTGCCTATTGTGGCTATAAAATCGGGCCGTACAGAAGCTGCCGCCAAAATAGCCATGTCTCACACTAGCTCGCTAACAGGTGCCGACCAGCTGTTTGATGCCCTCTTCAAGCGCCTTGGTATCGCCCGCGTTAACACCGTGCCGGAATTTTTGGAAACCTTAAAACTATTGAGCCTTCTAGGGCCTATTGCCACCCCACGCATAGCTTCCATGAGCTGCTCTGGTGGCGAAGCCGGCATGATGGCCGACCTTATTGCCAACACCAACTTAGAATTTACCAGTCTCACAAAACCACAAACACAGGCCGTTCAAGCCACACTCAATGACTATGTTGACGTCTCCAACCCTTTGGATTACCACACCTTTATTTGGGGCGACGTGAAAGCCATGACAGCGACGTTTAGTGCCATGATGGCTGCGCAGTTTAGTGCCACCATGTTGCTATTAGATTGGCCCAACTATCCCAATGCAGACCCACAAGAATGGGACGATGCCCTTCTAGCCTTGGCTAATGCGGCTAAAACTGGTGGCCACAAGGCCATACTTTTATCATCCATGGCTGAATGCTTACCTGCTCATGCTATTAGCTTGTGCGAAGAATATGGTGTGACACCGATGATTGGGCTAGATACTTGCCTACAGGCCTTGGACCAAGCACACAGTATCTACCAAGCCTTCCAACGTCCTATTCCGGCCCCCTTGCTGGTAACGCAAGCTAACACTACACAAAGCAGCATGATGCTCAACGAATACAATGCCAAACAAGCATTAGCAGCACATGGGCTTGCTATTCCACAAGGTGGCTTAGCCAATAACGAGCAGACTGCCATTGCTCTCGCCCAAAGCATTGGCTATCCAGTGACCATAAAGGCTGTTAGTGACACCCTCGCCCATAAAACAGAAATGGATGCGGTACGCCTCAATATCCAAAGTGACGAACAAGTAGCCCAAGCGGCACAGCACCTATTAGGACTGGCCGACACTATGCTAGTAGAAAGCATGGAGCAAGATGTACTGACGGAGCTAATCATTGGCGTCAACAACGACCCGTTATTTGGCAACTATCTAGTGGTCGGTGCCGGTGGCATATTGGTAGAGCTACTAAAAGACAGCCAGCTATTGCTCATGCCTTTTAACCAAGACGACGTGCACCAAGCCCTACAAAGCTTAGCTATCAAACCTTTATTAGACGGATACCGCGGTAAACCTGCCTGTGACCAACAAGCCATTGTGAATGCCATCATGAGCGTGGCTAGCTATGTACAACAAAGTCCAGTAGCCGAGATGGATATTAACCCGCTATTGGCTAAGGCTGATGGTTGTGTTGCCGTGGACGCATTGATTCGGACATAGTCCAATAGAGCCCGATAGGGGACTGGCTCTTGTTTATTTGCGTAGCGAATAAAAAGTGCCTGTCCTCAAATACCACTCAAATACCAACAAAGGGACAGGTACTTCCCTACGGGAAAAGCCAGTCCCCGGACTTCCCTCAAGCAAACACCATCCGCTACAATGCAGCCATCTCTATCGGGGTCTGACCTCTGGTCTGACCCCATAACGCTTGCTGGATACCATCATGACCCGCAAAGTTGGCTTCTTACTACTGCCCCGCTTTTCTATGCTCTCTTTAATGAGCGCACTAGAACCGTTGCGTGTGGCCAACCGCTTTGCTGGTGAGTTATATGAGTGGTCGTTTATCGGCTCCCCTACGGACGGGGACCTAGGCGATGCTATACCGGCTAGTAACGGCATTCCTGTATCTGTCACGCCAATGTCTGATGTTAACAAGCTAGATCGTCTATTTGTGTGTGCCAGCTATGCACCGCAAGAGCACCTAAGCCCAGCCATTACTAACTGGCTCAAGCATCGTGCCCGCCAAGGTACGCACATAGGGGCCTTGGAAACAGGCTGTTACGCCCTCGCTGCTGCGGACCTAATCAACAATCACAACACGGCTATGCACTGGGAAAGCCAAGCCGCCTTTAACGAAACCTACCCCAACCTCAGCTTGTGTAACAGTATTTTCAATGACGATGGCAAGCGCTTTACCTGCGCGGGTGGTTCTGCCTCCATGGATCTGGTGTTGCACCAAATCAGTGAAGATCAAAATGAACAATTGGCGGATCGTGTGGCTAGCTCTTTGGTGCACCAGCGCTATCAACAAGAAGAAGTTGGCCAACGCTCTTTGATTCTACACAGCCCACAACAGATGGCCTTAAAGCCCGTGATAGAAGCCATGGCTGCCAACATAGAGAACCCTTTAGAAGGTGCAGAGTTGGCAACTATACAAAAGGTGTCCGAACGCACTCTGCAACGCCAATTTAAACTAGCCTTTGGTATGCCTGCACGCTCTTGGTATTTGCAAATGCGCCTACAAAGAGCACGGCAGTTATTGCACGAAAGCAACCTTACGGTAATGCAAGCAGGCATTGCTTGCGGCTTTGGCAGCAACGAAAACTTTTGCCGCCAATACAAGACTATGTTTGGCCACCCACCTAGTCGAGACCGCAAACTAGACTACGCCAGCGCCTTTAGTTCGCCAGTGGCTTAATTTAGACATTATAGGGACTGGCTTTTTTGCGTAGCAAAAGTGCCTGTCCCCGCCCCGTCCAAACGCACCTGCTGCACCCGGTCCCGACTTGGAGCCACGCTAAAGAACTGCTTATACGCCCGCGTAAAATGTGCTGCCGATGCAAAGCCACAGGCCACGGCAATTTCTACCACCTGCTGGTCAGTTTGCTGCAACAAGGCCCGTGCACGCTGTAAGCGTTTATGACGATAAAAGCGCCCAGGGGACTGCTGTATATGACGATTGAACAAGCGCTCTAACTCGCGCTCTGATATATTCACCACCTGCGCCAGCTCAGGAATACTTAGTGGATCTTCTAGGTTTTCTTCCATGGTATGAATCACCGTCAACACCTTGGTATTGTTGGTGCCATGACGCAAACCATCATGTAAGCGCTGAGGCGATTTACCCTCTCGCACGTGACCATAAATTAGTTCATCGGATACGGCCAAGGCCAAATCATGACCACGCTGACTCTCTATCAAATACAACATCATATCCAAGCCTGACATACCACCAGAGCAGGTCATGCGTTTGCCGTCTACCTCATAAAGTTCATCTACCACCTCTACCTGACGAAACACCTCCTTAAAGGCCACTAGGTTTTCCCAGTGGATAGTGGCACGAAAGCCATTTAACAAGCCGGCCTTAGCCAGTAATAGGCTACCTGTGTCCTGACTCCCCAACCATAGCCCTTTGCGCGAAACCTGCTGCAGCCATTTACCTAGCTCTGGTGTGTAACCCAACTCTGGCTCAAATCCGGCACACACCAACAGCACATCAAAAGGCTCGGCATCTCTTATGCCTGCATGTGGTACCAGAGCCATGCCGTTACTAGCTAATACGGGCTCACCTTGAGCTGACAATACATGCCAAGCATAGAGATTTTCTCCAGACAAAGAATTGGCCTGACGCAACGGGTCCACTAGGGCCGAGAAGCCAATCATAGAGAAACCAGGGATTAGCAAAAAAGCTATTTTGATTTGTTTGCTTGGCGGTAATGGTGAAAACATGGCAGACAAGAAAGCACCTAACTGTCGATATATAACAACTATTATGCGATATTAGTCATTCTTGCTTGCCATAGCAAACGCAAAATAGCATCTAAATTTGATACTGGAAAACCATCATGAGCGCAGCACTTCGTACCCTTGAAAGCAAAGTTATTGAAGATTGGATTGATTACAACGGCCATCTAAACGAAGCCTACTACCTGGTTATCTTTAGCAAGGCCACGGATGCCTTCCAAACCCTAAACGGCATGACACCTGACACCATCAAAACTGATGGCAACACCTTGTTTACCCTAGAAACACATCTGGCGTATATAAAAGAAATTGGCTTAGGCGCTGACGTGTACGTCACCAGCCAGTTGCTAGAACACGATACCAAGCGCGTACGTATATTCCACAACATGTACAATGCGCAAGACGAACTACTAGCCACGGCAGAGACTTTTTTGATTGGCTACAATCTGCAACAAGAAAAAGTGACTAACTTTCACCAGGTATTTGCCGAAAGCCTAGAAAAATTGGCTGCAGAACACAGCCAATTGCCAATGCCAGCTTGTGCGGGCAAAGGCATTGCTTTAAAGAAGAAGTAAAAAAACGAGGACTGGCTCTTATTTGCGCAGCAAAAAGTGCCTGTCCCCTATATCAAATCCTAACGACGACGCGAACGACGTTGCTTAGTGGCTTCACCACTAGCAGAACCACCTTCCACGCTCAGATCACCATCAAACTGGGCTGCACCACCTTTAGACACATCACCCAATTCAGCCACAATAGCTTCTAGGCTAGGCGCTTCGCCCTTAGTATGCGCATCCAAAGCTTGACGCATAGCTGCAACGTGACCTGGCGAAGTACCACAGCAACCACCAACAATATCGGCACCGGCATCAACAGCCATAGTGGCGTACTTGGCCATTAGTTCTGGCGTACCGTTGTAATGGATAGCACCGTCTACATATTCAGGAATACCGCAGTTAGCCTTAGCGACAATCACGGCTTTGTCCCCACCTGGCGCCTTACGCATATTACGTACAGCCAAAACTAGCTCAGAAGCACCAACACCACAGTTGGAACCACAAGCATAAGGGTGATGTTCGTCGTGATCACAAGCATGCACCATGTCCGCAGGGGTAACACCCATCATAGAACGGCCGTTAGTATCAAAACTAAAGGTACAAACAATAGGCAAACCAGACTGGCTAGCGCCTTCAATAGCCCACTGCGCTTCTTCTAAAGAAGACATGGTTTCAATCCACGCTATATCAGCACCGGCTTCTTTCACGGCCAAGGCTTGCTCAGCAAAAGCTTCAACAGCCGCTTCTTTGGTCAAAGCACCCATAGGCACAGGCAATTCGCCAGTTGGGCCAATAGAAGCACCTACTAATACTTTACGGCCTTCGGCCGCATCGGCAACTTCTTTAGCCAAACGCACTCCAGCCATGTTTAGCTCTGCCACTCGGTCTTGAGCATTGTGCAAAGCCATACGGAAGTGCGTCCCACCAAAGGTGTTGCTCAAAATAATATCGGAGCCAGCATCCACAAAGCTCTTGTAATGAGACTTGATACGATCAGGATGATCCACGTTCCACAACTCTGGTGCATCACCAGTTTGTAGCCCCAAAGCAAACAGATTGGTACCTGTCGCGCCGTCAGCTAAAAGGTAGCCTTTTTCAGCCAAGGCTTTTTGTAATGCATTCTCGCTCATAATGACGAATTCCAATGAAATTGATGATTGACGCTATTTTAAAGCCTTTGCTGCCAATTAACCAACAACTAAACCCCCTAAAAGCGCGAGATATTTTCAGACCAACATGAATCCACCTCATGTTAACCTCCTGCCTTGGGGACAGGATTTCCCAAAGGGAAGAGCCTGTTCCTTTACACAACCTCTACACCGCCTATGAGGACAGGCACTTTTTTATCCGCTACGCGCATAAACAAGAGCCAATCCCTGTAAGCCCATCTACCCTCATGTCGCAATAAAACCACCCCCATGCCGTTTTAAAGCAGATGCGAGTCGCCAGCCCGTCAGCAGTTAAACGGCCATAGCGGCACAATGCCCCCATCATTACATCTTGTTACCTGCCGTAATCCAAACTCTAGGCAGGAGCACAACTCAGTCAGGAGCATACTATGAGTGAAGCCCGTGGACGTCGTCGTAGCGGTGGTGGCCGCGCTGGTCGCCAAAGCAGCCG
The DNA here is from genome assembly GCA_938084925.1 of uncultured Pseudomonadales bacterium. Taxonomy (GTDB): domain Bacteria; phylum Pseudomonadota; class Gammaproteobacteria; order Pseudomonadales; family Balneatricaceae; genus Njordibacter. Next base: position 3,222 of record CALKFY010000008.1, on the reverse strand, counting down.
AGTAAACCCGGTAGCGAGCACACCAGCTTATATCACCCGCAAGCTTAAGCCATTTGAAGTATTGGACGAAGCGGCTCTAGAACAGATCGAAGCTAATGCCGAAACTATCTTGTCCGAAATGGGCATCGAATTTCGTGATGACCCTGAAGCCCTAGAGATCCTGCAAAAAGCAGGTGCCACGGTTGAAGGCGAGCTAGTTAAGTTCCCACGTGGCATGTGCCGCGAAATCATCCAGAAGAGCGCCCCTGCTGAATACACCCAGCACGCTCGCAATCCAGCTAAAAACCTACAAATCGGTGGCAACAACACCGTATTTGTACCTGGCTACGGCTGCCCATTTGTACGTGACCTAGACGGCGGCCGCCGCTATGCCACTATTGAAGATTTTCAAAATTTCGTTAAGCTCGCCTACATGTCGCCTTACATGCATCACTCTGGCGGCACTATCTGTGAGCCAGTGGACGTCCCCGTAGAAGTGCGCCACCTAGACATGCTGTATTCACATATGAAATACAGCGATAAAGCCTTTATGGGTTCGGTAACTGCACCAGAGCGTGCCCAAGACACCGTAGACATGGCCAAGATTGTATTTGGTGAAGACTTTGTTAAAAACAACACAGTTACCACCAGCTTGATCAATGCCAACTCGCCCATGACCTTTGACGACACCATGCTAGGTGCTGCCAAGGTTTATTCGCGTAACAACCAAGCTTGTATCATTGCGCCATTTATCTTGGCCGGTGCCATGTCCCCTGTGACCTCTGCTGGTACCCTAGCGCAGATCCTAGCCGAAGTATTAGCAGGCATGTGCTTTGTACAGCTATACGCACCAGGTGCACCATGTATCTTTGGTACCTTTGCTAGCTCTATTTCTATGCAATCTGGTGCACCAACCTTTGGTACTCCAGAGCCTTCTTTGGTGACCTACGGCGCCGCACAACTAGCACGCCGCTTAGGTGTACCATTCCGCTCTGGTGGTTCTTTGCCTGGCTCTAAGATCCCTGACGCTCAAGCCGCCTACGAAAGTGCCAACACCCTCAACTCCACCGTGATGGCTGGTGTTAACTTTGTCTTGCACTCTGCGGGTTGGATGGAAGGCGGCCTAGTAATGGACTACGAAAAGTTCATGATGGACCTAGACCAACTAGGTATGCAACACACTCTTACTCAGGGCGTAGACATGAGCGAAAATGGCCAGGCCATGGATGCTATCCGCGAAGTAGGCCCGGGCAATCACTACCTAGGTTGTGCCCACACCCAAGCCAACTTCCAGACAGCTTTCTACATGTCTGACCTAGCTGATAACAACAGCTTTGAACAATGGGAAGAAGACGGCAGCATGGACATGCGTCAGCGTGCCAACCTGCAATGGAAGAAAAAGCTAGGTGAATACCAAGCTCCAGAACTAGACCCAGCTATTGACGAAGCGCTACAAGCCTTCATCGCCAAGCGTAAGAGCGAACTAAGCGGTACAGGCGACTTCTAAGCCGCCTTTCGCTACAAGGGGACTGGCTCTTATTTGCGCAGCAAAAAGTGCCTGTCCCTTCACCTATTTACGCTGCAAAAAGTGCCTATCCCCTGTTATTCTGTTAACCTCCACCCAAACAATCTGGTGCCGCAGGCATACCGCTCTTCTTAGCCCACTGCTGTGGCGTATAACAATGCAATGCCAAAGCATGGATAGGATTGTTCATCAAAGCCCCTACCTGCCCATACACTAGCTGGTGACGCTTTACCGGCATCAAGCCAACAAACTGCTCCGACACCAACAACAAGCTAAAATGGCTATCCTGAGCCGGCCCACTATGCATGTGGCTATCATTGGTCACCTCATGATGACTTACTTCCAACGGCCCTAACACGGCCTCTAACAACTGCTGCTCAATAGACAAGGTAATATCCCTTTATACATAACTATCGGGGACTGGCTCTTATTTGCGCAGCAAAAAGTGCCTGTCCCCTATAATGGCCCAGCAAAAATTGCCTGCCCCCTAAATTGTAATACCCTATTCTACCGACAAACCCAAACCAATGCCTACCCCTTCAACAATTCCTGTGCCCCCGCATACAACCACCAATGCTCAATGTTCAAAGCATAAATAGGCTTCAAATAGGTCTGTTTCTTAGCCACCAACAACCGATTGGTACGGTTATCCAAAATGTAATCATTTTCACCAAGATGTACAGCCAACACGGCATGGTAATCACGGGCTCGAACATCCTTAACAATTATCAAACGCATAGACTCAGAAGCAAAACCCAAAGCCATTAACAAAGAATACTTGGCAATACCAAAATCTTCGCAATCGCCTTTACCACGGCTAAAGAACTCACCCGGTGACGCCCAATGATCATTGGTGCCATATAGCGCACTGTCACTGCGGTAACGCACTCGATTCACAAAAGCATTCACCTTCTTTAGCTTTTGAGCCTCACTTAACCCCTGCACTCTATCGATAAACATTAAAACGTCTATCGGCAAACATTGTTCATGCAAAGCCGCGACACAGGTACCACTTTTGGCATCCCGCGTTAGCATTGCTTGCCACTTACGAAACATAACCTCTGGTTCATCTTTCTCAGCCACTACCTCACCCAATGGTGCAACCGAAGACATACCCGCTATAGCTGGAGTGACTGGCATAGCCAACATCATCAACACTACTAACATCCACTTTTTCATCTGTAACTCCTGCGCCTCTCAATGCTTAAGGCCAAGTTACCAATGACAAAGCAACAACACTGTTTAGCACTTGTTAGAGAGACACAGATTCAGTAGTAAAAAAGTAGATGAAGGTTAAATATGAAGCTAGTTACGTTACAAAATGTAAAAAGTAGCCAATTCCGGTAAACCGGCCACCCATCCAACAGCAATATTTTGTCCATAAAGTGCTGCTAAATTGAACAAAAAAACAGCAACCCAAATGCCAACCAAAAAAATCCTAAGTTATTCAGATAAAATGGAAAATTCCACTTGACGAACGCCCGCTTCATCATTAATATTCGCACCCACATTAAGTGATTCCTCGATAGCTCAGTTGGTAGAGCAGTAGACTGTTAATCTATTGGTCGCTGGTTCGAGTCCAGCTCGAGGAGCCAACTTAATGTAATATGGTCCATGATTCCTCGATAGCTCAGTTGGTAGAGCAGTAGACTGTTAATCTATTGGTCGCTGGTTCGAGTCCAGCTCGAGGAGCCATTCCATATAAAGAAGCCGCTTAG
>CALKFY010000007.1 GCA_938084925.1 uncultured Pseudomonadales bacterium | reverse complement strand
TTTCCTAGACACCTTTTAGTCAGCTAAGATTATACGAATATAGCTTGATTTCACTTTTTAACTATTCAAGGAAGATTTCCCCTAATGTTTGAGCAATCCTTCAAAAACATTGACGACATACTTCACAAAGACGCTGGCTGTTCTAGCGAGTTGGATTACACAGAACAAACTTCATGGATGCTGTTCCTCAAGTATTTAGAGGACCTTGAACATCAGAAATCCCTCGAAGCTGAGCTAGTAGAACAGGATTACAACTTCATCATTAGCCCTGAACACCGCTGGGGAGCGTGGGCAGCCCCAAAAGATGCCAGTGGTAGTTTTGATCATAACAATGCTCTCACGGGCGATGACTTAATGGACTATGTGAATGGTGAGTTGTTTCCTTACTTAAAGTCTTTTAAGGAACGTGCAGAAGGCCCAAACACCATTGAATACAAGATAGGTGAGATTTTTGGTGAAATTAAAAACAGGGTACAGGATGGTTACAGTCTTAGAAATGCCCTAGAGAAGGTTGATGAGCTGCAATTTAACACCCAAGAGCAAAAGCATGAGTTGTCGCACCTCTATGAAGCCAAGATTAAGAACATGGGTAACGCAGGCCGCAATGGTGGCGAGTACTATACGCCTAGGCCACTTATCAGAGCCATGATTGATGTCGTGAACCCAAAGATAGGTGAAACTATTTATGACGGTGCTGCAGGCTCTGCGGGCTTTCTATGTGAGGCCTATGACTATCTTCGTCAGCGAGAGGGTTTGTCCAGTAGTGACCTTAAGACACTCCAAGAGAACACCTTTTTTGCCAAGGAAAAGAAGTCTCTAGCTTACGTTATCGCTATCATGAATATGATTCTGCATGGCATTGAAGCACCCAATGTCATTCACACCAACACCTTGGGCGAAAACTTAGCTGACATTCAGCCTAACCATCGTCATGACATTATCTTGGCTAACCCTCCTTTTGGTGGCAAAGAACGCAAAGAGATACAACAGAACTTCCCTATTAAAACGGGTGAGACTGCTTTTCTGTTCTTGCAACACTTTATCAAAATGCTCAAGCCTGGTGGCAGAGCTGCGGTTGTTATTAAAAATACCTTTTTGTCTAACACAGACAACGCTGCGGTTGCCCTACGAAAAGAGCTATTAGAAAACTGTAACTTGCACAGTATATTAGATTGCCCTGGTGGTACGTTCGTTGGTGCGGGTGTTAAGACTGTAGTTCTGTTCTTTGAAAAGGGTGCTCCTACAGAGAAGGTCTGGTTCTACCAGCTGGATGTAGGTCGCAATATGGGTAAGACCAACCCACTAAATGACAAAGACCTTAAAGACTTTATTAGTCAGCAAAAGACATTTGCAGATACTGAGCAATCTTGGTCTATTGATGTTGCCGACATTGACCAAATTACCTGGGACTTGTCGGTTAAGAACCCTAACAAGAATGATGAAGTAGTGCTCAGAGAGCCTTCAGTGATTATTGAAGAGATAATGGCGCTGGATAAAGAGAGTGAAGTAATTCTGGGTAGTATTCGGAGTTTGTTGGGATGAGCATGAATATAACTCTACTCAAAGATCTTTGCGATGACTACAAACGGGATATTGTTGATGGTCCGTTCGGTGCTAATTTAAAAAGGGAGCATTATAGAGAAAAGGGAATCCCTGTATTAAAAATACAGAATATCAAGTCATTCAATATTACATTGAAGAAAATGGACTATGTTGAGCAAACTAAGTTTGATGAACTTCGTCGGCATAACTACGTTGATGGCGATATAGTCATGACCAAATTGGGTAACCCTCTAGGTGAATCAGCAATTGTAGAAGGGCTAGGTGAAGGACTAATCGTTGCTGATTTGGTAAGAATTCGCGCAAAGAAAATTAATACACAATATCTTTGCTATCACCTTAATTCTCCTGTCACTAGTGCGTATATTAACTCACAGCAAAAAGGGACAACTCGTCCAAGGGTACGGATAGCTGTCGTTAGAGATTTACCAATTTATACACCTTCACTCGCTGAACAACAACGCATCGTCGCCATCCTCGACCAAGCCTTTTCCGATATTGAGAAAGCCCGTGCTAATGCCGAGCAGAATCTAAAGAATGCCCGTGAGTTGTTTCATAGCTATTTGAATCAGGTGTTTAGCCAGCGTGGTGAGGGGTGGAGTTCGATAGAGGCGTCGAAGCTGGTCTCAATAAGCCATGGATATTCTTTCAAAAGCCCTGAGTTTCAAACTGATTTCGATGGCACAAAGCCCATAGTTCTCACTCCGGGAAATTTTACGTCGGAAGGAACTCTTTATTTTAATGCCAAAAATACTAAACGACTGAAGGTATCAAGTTATGAAAATCTACTTTTCAATGAAGGTGATTTAGTGATTGTCATGACTGACCTATCCCCCAAGATGATTATATTAGGAAAACCTGCGATTATTGATAGAGAGGGCGTCTTACATAATCAACGAATAGGTCGTTTCAACTTTCTTTCTGGAAAAGTCGATAAGTATTATCTCTATTATTTCTTCCTTTCAGATTTATCCTTAAGGCATATACGCGCAACATCAACAGGAACAATGGTTCGTCATACTGCGCCAAAAAGAATTTTGTCCAATGACGTTCCATACCCCGTTGATTTGAGTAAGCAGCAGGAAATAGCTGGCCATCTCTCATGGCTTAAAAAGCAGTCCAATCTACTTGAGGCGATTTACGAGGCTAAACTGGAATCCCTAGACGAACTCAAGAAATCCCTACTCCAAAAAGCCTTCTCTGGTGAGCTCACCAAAAGCAAAGGAATTGCTGCATGAATAGAAACGAAGCGGATACACGTGCCGACCTCATCGACCCCAAGCTAAAGCAAAATGGCTGGGGCGTGTTTGATAAAAGCTATATCCGCCGAGAAGAGATTTGCCCTGGGCGCATTATGTCTGGCGGTAAGCGTGGAGCAACCGTATACAGTGACTATGTGCTAATTTATCAAGGCCGTAAGTTAGCCGTAGTAGAAGCCAAAAAAGAAGAGCTGTCCTACACAGAGGGTGTGAGACAAGCTAAAGATTACGCTACTCGTCTTAAGTGCCGCATTGCCTATGCTACCAACGGCCATGAGATTTACCAGATAGACATGGTGACTGGAGAGCAGTCTTTAGTCGATGACTATATGGCGCCTGAACAACTTTGGGAATACACCTTTGGTTGCTCTGAAAGCGCTCAAGAGCCAGTCTTTGCCAGTGAGTGGAGGAAGCGTTTTGCGGGCATTCCTTTCGACACTAAGAGTGGTAGTTGGGCGCCGCGTTACTACCAAGAAAACGCCATTAATGCAGCATTAGAAGTGGTTGCCCAGGGGGGGCAGAGAATCTTGTTAACTCTTGCCACCGGTACTGGCAAAACCGCTATATCATTTCAAATAGCTTGGAAGCTATTCAACAGCCGCTGGAGTCTGAGTTCACAAAAGACACCTGATGAGGGAGGTAGAAGGCCCCGCATTCTGTTCCTTGCTGACCGCAACATATTAGCTGACCAAGCATTTAACGATTTTGGTGCGTTTGGTGACAGTGCCCTAGTTCGCATAGAGCCCAGCGATATCAAAAAGAAAGGCCGAGTACCCAAAAACGCTAGCGTGTTCTTCACCATCTTCCAAACGTTTATGAGTGGTAAAGACGATGATGGCAATGATGCACCTTACTTTGGTGAGTATCCTGAAGACTTTTTTGATTTAATCATCATCGACGAGTGCCACCGTGGTGGAGCTAACGATGAAAGCAGTTGGCGGGATGTACTTGAGCATTTTTCCCCAGCTGTTCAGTTAGGCCTTACAGCAACGCCAAAGCGTAAAGACAACGTAGACACTTATAGCTACTTTGGTGAGCCTGTTTACAGCTACACGCTTAGAGAAGGTGTGAACGATGGCTTCCTAACCCCATTTAAGATCCTTCCCATAGTTGGAACAATGGATGAGTATATCTATACACCGGGCGATGGTACTGTAGTTAGGGGCGACCCAGAGGCTGGCAAGTTATACAAAGAAGGCGACTTCAATAGGATTATCACCATTCCTCAGCGCGAAGAAATGCGTGTTCGGTATTGGATGGATAAATTTAATCCAAAAGAGAAGACCATTGTATTTTGTGCAACACAAGAACATGCGGGCATGGTTAGGGACTACATTAACCAATATGCTACCAAACGCGGCTGGACCACAAATAGTAGCTATTGTGTTCGAGTTACCGCAAATGATGGCAAAGCTGGAGAAACTGATCTTAAAATATTCCAAGACAACGAAAAAACTATCCCCACCATTCTTACGACCTCTCGTAAACTGTCAACTGGCGTAGATGCACGCAATGTACGTAATATTGTGTTAATGCGCCCCTGTAACAATATGATTGAGTTTAAGCAGATCATTGGCCGTGGTACGCGCATGTACGAAGGCAAGGACTTCTTCACTGTTTATGACTTTGTTAAAGCTCACCACAATTTTTCCGACCCTGAATGGGATGGCGAACCATTGCCCCAAGATGACTGCAAAGTCTGCGGTAACACTCCTTGCACATGCCAAGCTGATCCGTGCGAAGTGTGTGGCTTTTACCCTTGCGTATGTAAGAAGACATGTGGTGTATGTGAAAGTGCTCCCTGTGTATGCGAAAAACCCGTGTGTACGGTTTGTGAATCTAACCCATGCATATGTGAGGCTGAGCCGTGTGGAGACTGTGGTAATACGCCTTGCTCCTGTGGTGAAAAGGTTGTTATCACCCTTAGTGATGGGAAGACTCGTTCAATACAGCACATATCATCAGTTATGTATTGGGATGAATCTGGTACCCCTATAACGGCTAAAGAATTTATCGAACGAATGTATGATGATTTGCCTCTGTTCTTTGAAGATGAAGACCAGCTACGAAGTATATGGGGCAACCCAAAGACTCGAGAAAAGTTGCTATCGAACCTTGCTGAAGCTGGCTACGATGAAGAAAAACTAGAAGGTATGAAGGACCTCATCGATGCCAAGCATAGCGATGTATACGATGTGTTGGCCTTTGTGGCCTATGCATCAGAAACTCGCACTCGTGCCGAACGAGTGGTTGAATCACAGCAAGCCATCACTAGTGCTTTTTCTGATGAAAAGCAGCTTGAATTTATTGAATTTATCCTAGGGAAATATGTAGAAGATGGCGTGAGTGAACTGTCTCCCAAAAATATGAAAAGCTTGGTCGAGTTGAAGTACAACACCATAAATGATGCTACAGCGGTGCTTGGTTCCACTAAAACTATTCGAGAAACATTTGTGGGCTTTCAGCAGTATTTGTATCAGTTGTAGGGTTACGGTTGAGTAGCCCTGTTGGCAGTCAGGTATTCTATCAACAAATCTGACGAAGGCGTGGTCATCATCTAGGCTCAACGGATTCGCCATTATAGCCAGTCCGTAGGTCATATCTTTTGTTTTCAACACCGAATTTTAATAAAAGCATCGAACAGCGCCAATCATAGCTCTATCTGATGTGAAAATTGTGGGCCTGCTCAGATTTGAACTAAGGACCAACTAGAGGGCTTTTTATGGTTTTATCGTAAACAGTTACTTCTACATCATGTTCGAGTATAAAATCTATGGTCGATTTAAGCTCATCGAGATCGCAATCTCTTTCACATGGCCCCCCTCTTTCTATAGACCATTTTGGACCACTGATGTGATCCCAGCCTCCTGACATATAGTTAGAGCTTTCACCGGTTTGAATCTCAAATAAATCTGGAAAAACGATGATTTCGACATAAACGTTTTCTTGGATGTCATCTCCTTTTTTACCCCGTTCAAACGAGATGCCAAACTCACACTCGATAGAATCTGTATATGTAGGAAGCCTAGATAAAGCATATATCGCGTTTGCCAACCCAGTCCGCTCTTCAGCCAAAATATCTGCCCTTATGATTGATTTTAAGGCTATATCAATAGCAATTTGAATTGCGTGGTGATCTTCTTCCATAAATTGAAAGTTCATATATCCTCCATGGTCGATTAATCCTAAAGGTTAATAAATTAATTATGTAGTCAAAGTGCTTAAATGAAAACCAATTAGATCTATTTTAATTGTTGGAGCGGTAAACTTGCCTAGTTGTGTTGCCGGACTTTTGTCGGAATGAGTTGTGCTCCGTTATGCTCAGTGAGGCGATGTGCAACGAGCGCCCTAGTCTGAGAGTGTTGATATTACAGGGTTCGTAGTACTGACTAGCTAACTACGAACCAGGCGGTCACACGTTCGAATCGTGTCGGGCGCGCCACTTCTCATACTATTTATCTTTTATATCAGTAAGTTAGCGTAACCTTGCGTACATCGTAGAGCATGTCGTATAACTTTGTTGTGCTGTTTATTGTTCTGACATCGTAACTAACTACTTGTCGTAATAATTCACAAATTTGTTATGTTAATTTTATGCCTGTTCCATGAACATTTATTAAAGATAAATACTATTATTATCTAAGACGCGTTCCTAAGCGTCTCTAGCATCACTACAGAACTAAAAATATTAGTTTCTCACTGCGAACTAAGTCGTGCCCTGTTGCTGCTCGTCGTGCTGCAGTTACTACAGATAAATTGGACAATTTTTGGTTTCAACTTGATATCAGTAGTCGTGTTCAGCATATCGGTTTAAAAACGACAGGTGACACTGTACTAGATTCTACGTTGCTATCTAAATGCTTGATTATTATTTGGAGCATAAAGGAGTTAATCGTTCTAAAAACTTTTTTCAAAGCGCCAAACTCTCGTGCTCATATCTTTATACAGTAGCCGGTGATAAGTGAATCAGCGACTATAAGCGTGAAGATGCTCTCGCTATGCGTGACTATCTATATTGATATCAAAATACGTCAGTCTAAAAGACTTCCGATTCCGATCGCCTCAGTACGAGTGTCTATTTATTGATGACGATTATCGTTTGCTTATAGCTGTGATGTCTTGCTCATTGATGCGTTTGAGCGAAGTTGCTGGTTTACTTGTGAGCGATGTTAAATTAGTTGATGACGTGATGACCCTAGCAGTTAGCTCAAATTGGGTTGACGTTGTGCGAACAGTTGGCGCATAAGAGCTTGTTTATGCGTGCCTTTTCCTGACGTTGTGAGCGCGGTATTCTCACATACAAACTGAGTAATAGGGCGGCCTCAATTTAGTGATCAGTGTATGAAATATTGCGCTAATTAACGGGATAGGGGCAAGTCAAGTTAGCATAAAGGGCTTTGGATAAATATTTACATTCAACTTTGCTTGATAATCCGATCTGTGGGTAGCTGCGTGATAAGCGGCTATCTCGGGAAACAGGTGCGCGTACCCTTTCAGGGCGCAATGCCTGTGCTGCCCCCGCAACGGTAAGTTGGCGTTCTGCGCCTGAACGAGTCCGGACACCGGCCCACATACCTTGGGAACCATCCCTACAATCCACTTACCGTGCGGGTGTGCACGTGGAGAAAATTATGAACAATAGCATTACTAGCAACACTTCTGTTGTTGCAAAAATACTCAGCAGTACCAACCGAGACTTAATGGCCGCCGTTTTGGTGGGCCTAGTTGTTGTGTTGGCAGTCGGCTTTGCGCCCATGGGTGTGGCTCACAATGCCGCCCATGATGCTCGTCACGCATTCGCCTTTCCCTGCCACTAAGCAAACAAGGATTTCTCATGTTTAAACATTTGGTGCTCATGGCGCTAGGCCTAGCCTTGGCCGCAGGTTTGGTTTTATCGGCTTTACAAAGCTGGCAGGTGATTCCCATTATTTATGCCGCTGAAGAATACGAGATAACCACGCCCGTTGCGGCTGCAACCCTCTCAGAAGATCACAGTGACGAGCATACGCACGATTCATGGAGCCCTAATGAGGGCAAAGAACGCATTGGTTCCACGGTACTATCCAACATCTTGGCAACTTTTGGCTTGGCACTGATCACCTTAGCGGCGATGACTTGGAGTAGAGAAAAACTACATCAAAAACTTGGCTGGGAACGAGGCTTGCTTTGGGGTGCCTCTGGCTATTTAGCCCTGTTCGTTATCCCTAGTTTGGGTCTGCCACCTGAAATCCCAGGTATGGAAGCAGCCGTCCTTGAGGGTCGCCAGTCTTGGTGGCTGCTGGCGGTGATCTGCAGCATTTCTGGCCTAGCAACCCTAGCCTTTGTCAAAGGCAACCTCAAGATGGCTGCGTTAGTGCTACTAGCGTTACCTTGGGTAGTTGGCGCCCCGCAACCCGAGATACACGGTTTTGGCCATCCGGATGCTACTGCCGTAGCCGCTTTGAACCAACTGGCTGCCGACTTTGTCACCGCAACCATGGTTGCCAATGGCATATTCTGGTTGTTATTAGGTGGCATGGCTGGTTGGCTATTGCAGCGCTTCCCCCTCACACAGTCATAAAATAGGCATCACCAATCGAAAGCAACCCGATTTACAACTGGATGCTACAGGGGGTCTTTAGGAGTTACCTAGCGACCCCCGACAAGATGCAGCCAAAATTTGCAGGCTCTGGTCTCTACATCAATGCCAGTGGCTTGTGCTTTAGCTTGCCAGATCTGTATACTTATGCAGTCAAAAGCTGGCCTCATGGGGCACACCAAGAAGCAGAAAGCTACACCAGATTTTGTCGCTGCCTATACACTCAAGCCACCAATCACAAACTCAGTGCTTGGGGCGGCGCGGTGAACATTGCCCACAACTATGGTGATATACACCATACTATCTACTGCCTCAGCAATAGCTCAATTGAAGAGTAATCTGGCAATTCGATAAGGCATTGGCAATGATCGTGCACAGCCAATGATTGCTACAGGTTTAGATGGTTGTGAGGCTGAATACTGTCCATTAAATAGCTTACTACAGGGGCTACTGGTTGGGGATGATGCAAAAATTCAACGACCCATCAGCGAGAGGATAAAACTGGCAAAAAGAAAGTAAACTAGGCCATAATAAGGCCAACAGGCGGGTCAAAATTCAGTGCAAATGCTGGGTCATAATTGGATGCAATCTAACACTAACCCCATTTAGACACAAATCGCCTTTAGTAAAGTCTCCACTGCGATACACTCGCACAGCTGACTTAAACGCCTCCTAGGAAACTAACCCATGCTCTTCTAATAAATAGCTATAAGTATGGCGAAAATCTCTGTGATTAAACATTTCCCGTGCAGCCACCACTCTAAGGGCCAAACTTTGCAAGCACTTCAAGGTGACGTTGCCAGTATAGATAAGCCTTCTTGGGTAAGGGTGTTGCCTGGCAATCCGAGGCAGAATACTTTAAGGCGCTGGTTGCTGCTGTTTAATGTGGTGACCATATGTACTCAGAATTCATGCTGCACAAGGGCACGTCCTTCCGTAGCTGAGAGCAGTAGTCCTTTAGCGATCAATACCGTTTTAAGGGTGTTTGAAACCTAGGAAGAACACTTCGCTCATTAAAGGTAAACACCAATGTTAGAGCCCATCCAATCCATTATTCCTTTTACGTTGTTTGCATTAGAAGGTGAACCTTGGAAGACTACTTAGTCCCGAAGGAAAACCTAGATCATTGGCGATCTCTCGCTATTAATTGCCACCTGGCCACTAATTATAGCAAAGGTAAATACCACTACTGCGCAGGCCTGGTGAAGCACAGCAATAGTGACTGGCACAAAAAGCAAAAGTGTCGCAATACCAAGGGCAATCTGACAGCATATCGCAATAAATAAGCAAATAACTGCACGTTTTAGTAATAAGCTATTGTTTCCCTTTATGACCGCAAGTAATAGTGTAGATACAGCTATAAAGATCGAATAAGCCAAGATTCTGTGGTTAAACTGTACTGTCGTCATATCCTCGAATATTGATAGCCAATTCGGGTTCATTCCATAAAGACCAGGTGGAAAAAACGTAACCCCCATTAATGGAAAGGTATTCCAAATCAAGCCAGCCCTCATTCCTGCAACCATACCGCCAGACAGAATCATTAGGTAAATGGCGGCGATCAACATCAAGATGTAGCCCTTTGGCAATGTGCTGAATCCACGCTTTGGATTGGTCTTTAAAAAGAGACCACATGACAACCAGACAATGTATCCGTAAAGCGCGACGGCCATTCCTAGGTGTGCAGTTAAACGATATTGGCTCACTCTCGGTTCATCGATTAAACCACTACGCACCATGTACCAACCAATCAGGCCTTGGGTGCCTCCCAAAATTAAAACGACAATAAGCTTAATTAGCAATTGCCGTGTTAAAAGTCCTTTGAGCCAAAAGATTATCAAAGGTACGAAAAACACCAATCCAACGAATCGACCTAGCAACCGGTGGGTATATTCAAAGTAAAAAATTCGCTTGAATTCAATCAGGCTCATTGAGCTGTAAACCTGCTGATACTCAGGAAATTGCTGATACTTTCTAAATGCTTCCAGCCACGTTTGTTGATCTAGAGGAGGAATGATGCCCACTAAGGGCTCCCATTCCACCATAGATAATCCTGAATGAGTTAGGCGGGTTATGCCGCCGAGTACAATCATGACAAAGATGAGAAAAGCGCAGGCCAACAACCAAGATGCGATCAACTTAGTTCTGTTGATTCGTTCTAGGTTATTGGCGACTTTTATCTGAACAGGAAGCTGAGTGGTCATAAATTACCGTTTTGAAAACTATCCATTTAGCGTTAAGTGTACCCAGATGCTTGCACCATAGCCTAGGGCAATTACCGGCGTCCACTTTAGATGACTGAAAAAGGTGTATTGACCACGTGCCTGCCCCATAAGTGCAACACCTGCTGCCGAACCAATCGACAACAAACTGCCTCCCACGCCTGCTGTCAACGTTACCAATAGCCATTGGACGTGCGACATTTCAGGATTCATGGTCAGTACAGCAAACATCACAGGGATATTGTCGACAATCGCAGACATAACACCCACCAAAATGTTGGCGCCGGTTGCACCTAGTTCACCATAGATAAAGCTAGAGGCCATACCTAAATAGCCGATAAAGCCAAGGCCGCCAACGGCAAGAATGACGCCGTAGAAGAAGAACAGGGTATCCCACTCTGCGTGGGCGATTTTGCTAAACACATCAAAATTATATGGGTCATCCGTCGAGCCTGGCGGGTTTTCTGTGCCATGGCTCCAAGTCTTGGATTTCCAGCGCAAGAAATATCCATAAAACTTCAGATAGGCCAGCCCTGTCATCATGCCAAAGACTGGTGGTATGTGCAGGAAGGTGTGAAAACTAACGGCGGTGACAATGGTTATCAAGAAGAGACCTACGATGACCAAGCCACCAAATTTCATTGTTCTTCCTCCTGTCTCAGTTGCTGGTGGCTTGCCGTTAGGAAGTGCAAACTGCATGATGAATGCAGGAACTACAAAATTCACTACCGAAGGAATAAATAGGGCGAAGAACTCAGAAAATTCAATGATGCCTTTCTGCCATACCATCAATGTTGTAATGTCACCAAAGGGGCTGAAAGCGCCGCCAGCGTTGGCACCAACGACAATGTTAATGCAGGCAATGCCAATGAATTGTGGTTTTCCGTCCCCGACAGCCAGTACAACTGCGCACATGATTAAAGCTGTGGTTAGGTTATCTGCAATGGGCGAGATAAAGAACGCTAGGATGCCAGTCAACCAAAACAGAGTTCGATAGCTAAATCCTTTTGCTACCAGCCAATTGCGCAATGCCTCAAACACGCCGCGTTCCAGCATTGCATTTATATAGGTCATAGCTACTAGTAAAAAGAAAAAGAGCTCTGCATATTCAAGAAAGTTATGGCGTATTGCCTGTTCAACATTATGAGGCATACCTTGAGAGTTATAAACGAGTGCTATCAGTATCCAGATAAGTCCTGCTGCAAGTAGTACAGGTTTAGATTTCCTTAAATGCAATTGTTCTTCAAAGATGACCAATACATAGGCTGCAAAAAAAACGCTGATTGATGCCCAGCCAACCCAGTGATTGGTCAAGTCTAGCGTCGAGCCCGAGCTTTCTGACGCCTGCGCTGTTGCCGATATTAATATTCCTATTATCAAGGTAAAACACCACCTCATTGATTTAACTCCTATGTAAATTTTGAATTCTTTGAGAAATTACCCGCAACAAATATGCTTCTAGCTTGACTGAAAGACTACTAGCAGCGGCTTCTGTAGAGGTAAGTCTTGGAGAATACCGGCCGCTTACAGCTCAGTAACACTATCCACCTGTCAGTATTTAGTAACGTTGTATAATATTTAAGGGGAATTTTATTATATTTTTATTATAATGTCATTAGAATTGTAGTAGTATTGGAAGTATATGTATTAGTGATGACTGGATTACCAATGATTGAGAAAGAGAAAGGTGGTTCGTGTCATTTTTAGAATGAATACAGTGCAGGCCGTTCTTGATCTAGAGCTTTGAGCGTACCGGGAGGCCTAGTGGATGGGGTGTCTGTGCTAGAAGTGGAGTGCGAAGTCACTACGGCCACAAATAGCGCTAACCATTGATTGAATGAAAAGATTACAATCAAATATTAATGTTTTTTACGCTCTATCAACTTCACTATTTATCAGGATTCACCTAATGGAAAATAGAACAGCGCGCTTGACCGTACTAGTAGATCCCAAGAAAAAGACGATTTTTGAGCAGCTTTGTGATGCTGAAGATGTTACGCCATCCCAAAAGATTAGGCAGTTCATGCGGGAATATATTGAACAGAAGATAGGCCCAGACTGGCATGACAAGGTATTTAATGAAGACGAATGACGCTCTTATAAGCTGCCCGGTAAAACTTGTCTTGCATTTACGCCACTCTTCTAAATGCACGATTTTTACTAAGCAAGCACTTGCCACAATGCTAATGATTGGTTTTTCAATGGGCAGCTTTGCGTTTACTGGGGTAGAAAAAACACTTCGGGAAAATTGTGCTGGTTGTCATGGTATTGATGGTAAAGCCAAGGTTGAGAGCTGGCCTAACCTCGCATGCCAGAATCGAGGATACTTGTATTCCAGATTGTTGTTCCTGAGGCGCGAAAAGGATCACGACATTGATGAACGCGTCAAAGGGCTATCTCTTAGTGATATTGACGACATCTCGCGGTATTACTCCGAACTTAAATGTCCGCGCCCATAACTTGATCGAATAGACCTTATACCTAGGCTCGTCTTTCCGAGAAAAGGCCATTTACCAATCAAATCAAGAGAATGCAAATGATTGACACAATTGATCCAAACAGCTTTTATAATGTAGGTGGGCATTTCTTATTTTACTTTTTGATAACTACTCACATTTGCCTAGCTATTGAAATATCGCCTTGGCAAAAAGGCTCAACTTGTACTCTAAAGTATTTGATTGCCGGCGTTGTTTCAGCACTCATTTCATCAATCGCTACCAATTTTATTCTGTTTCCCTCACCCTTGTCAGAACTTTCAGTTGGTATAGGCAGCGCCATTTTAATTTGTGTGCTCATAACCTTAACTATTCAGCATTTTTTTAGTCTAGACAGGGATTTATAGTTAGAGTCAGTAACAGCTAACAGCATTGCCACCACACAGTATATGGTGCAAAAGGTGAAAAGTGTGGGCAATTAGTGGTGTCTATGTAACTTTGTGTAAAGAAATAGCGATAAGCTTAACTAATCATGTAGTATCCTTAGTATAACTTCAACCTACGTTCGTCTATGCTATGAATCGTTTTACTGCCATTTGTGCAACATTGCTAATACTGCTCTCTTCTATGAGCTTTGCAGTAACAGCTGATGCCACAAGTAAAATGAACGCAGGCATATCTCAAAAAATGTTGCACAATGAAATGTGTGTTGAAGGTGCGGATGTTGTTTGCTCTGATATGCAGATGAGCGACAGCTGCAATATTTCAACAGCTGGTTTCCAGGTCCAGTTAATATCTACAATCCCTAATCACAATTGGGATCTGCAACAAGAAATGTTGTCCTCACAGTTTTTCTATTTACGTACTTATCAAAGTATTTTCCCTCCCCTACAATCCAAACCTCCCAAACGCTATCTAAGCTAAATATTGCCTCTAGCAGGCAAGCCAGAATGGACTCAATGATTTGAGTAAGAAACCACTGTTCAATTGGAAGCGTTCCATAGCGTTAATGTTCATTTCTATGGTCTTAGTGGCCGATACAGAGACTAGAAAGAGTCTAGTGAACTAGTGGCGATTCATAGTCTATCAGGCTAAGTGTGCTAGTTGTCATGGTCTGACTGGTTGAAGCACCAAGAAATGGAAACAAGCAGATGAAAACTGTAGTTATCCAGCGCCATCCTTTGGATGGTAGTGCTCATTCATGGCATCACTCCAAAGCCGCGCTGATAAGGTAAATAACTTCAGGAGGCATCCGCTTAGGTGGAACTATGCCAGCATTTGAAGGGAAGTTATCAGAACAAGAAATACTACAGATTCTGGCCACCGTGCAAAGCTTTTGGCCAGAAGAAATCTACACTAAATGGAAGCAAATAGATGAAAAAAGTTATTAATACCATAAGAGAATTAAAACAGAATCTCTTGCAAATAGGGCTCTCTATAGTAATTGCATGGGCTGTATCTAGTGCCACCTATGCCCACGAACAGTCATTTGATGAAATGCTCAATTCGCCAGAGTTTGTTGAACGTATAGAGCACATTATTGTGGATTTTGTTGAGAAGCAAAACCGAATGCGCCAAGCTGTTGAGCAGCGTTCACAACAAGCTAATGCAGCACGGATACCCAAGGTCGATGTGGACGTCGATCATATTCGTGGGGATGTTAATGCTGAATATAGCCTAATCGAGTACTCAGATTACGAATGCCCTTATTGTAAGCGTTTTCATCCAACTGCTACTGAATTTGAGCAACAACATGACGACGTGAACTGGGTCTATCGTCATTACCCCTTGGAATCCCATAACCCATTGGCGGCTTTAGAGGCGGAGGCGGCTGAATGCGCTGCTCTGCAAGGTGGTGAAGATGCGTTTTGGGCTTACTCCGATTTAATTTATGCCAATACAACATCCAACGGCAACGGGCTCACAACCAAAGATTTGAGTGATTTTGCAGACCAGCTTAATTTGGATATGAATGAGTTTAAAATATGCACGGATACGCATGCTACCGCAGACAGACTAAATAGCGACGTTATCTCTGGCGGAGCCGCGTCAATTTCCGGTACGCCAGCCAACTATCTACGCCATAACGAAACTGGCGCCACAATAGAGATTACTGGCGCAAGACCACTAGTAGCGCTCAATGCTGCACTCGAAGCCCTAAAGGCTGAAGTTGCGAAGTAAAATATACGGATTATAGATTATGAGACAAATAGAAAAGAGCTCTTTGATGTTCATGGTTTCAATGATGCTGTCTAGTTTTATCTGGGCTGATCACAAGTCTGCACACGTTGATGTGAAAGTACCTGAACTTACAGTGAAAGCTGTAAAGGGAGGACAGATATTCGGTGTTAATTGCGCTGGTTGTCATGGTAATAACGGTGAAGGGGGGAGTGGTGGTCCGCCACTTATCCACGATATTTATAATCCTGGCCACCATGCTAACAGTGCTTTCATCCAGGCAATGCAAAAAGGTACCCGCAGCCATCATTGGCGGTTTGGGGATATGCCAGCACAGAAACAGATGGGCCTAAGTGACATGATGTTTGTTGTTAAGTTTATACGTGAAGTTCAACAGGCAAACGGAATTAAAACCAAAACCCACAACATGTAATGCAATCAAGCAGTATAAAAGGGGGAAGAGTATGTATGCTAATTTTCCAGCACCCAATGTAGGAGTATGTTTTATGATGATAGGTAGCTTGTTTTTATTCGCATTTGTTGCGGCAATTGCGTGGTCACTATTTACAAAAAACCGTATTGGAGCTGATCTTTCAGCTCAGGAAATTCTCGATCAGCGTTTGGCAAAAGGGGAAATTGAGCAACAAGAATACCAAACGCTTAAGAAGGCAATTGGCCATGACAAGTCGTAGAAAAATGCTTCAATATGGCACATTATCACTTTTGGCACCTTGGTCGCTGAATAGCAAGGCGGATGTTGTTGCAACGCCTTGGTTAAGGAATTCAGATGATTCACTTGGCGTTCAAAAGCTTGCGCCTCAGGTGACGAACTGGCACTTATTTGATGATTTGCCAAGTTCGTCCATATGGAGCTATAAACAAGATAGTTTTGCCCCTATCATCCATGCCAAGCAAGGAGAAGAGCTTTCAGTCAAAGTTGATAACAACCTTCCTGAAAGTACCACTGTTCACTGGCATGGCATACGAGTACCCAACGAAATGGATGGTGTACCCACTGCTTCACAGCCAGCAATTGAGCAAGGAGATTCGTTTACTTATTCCTACCTACCACAAGATGCTGGTACATACTGGTATCACCCACATATCAATAGTACCGAGCAAGTAAGTAGAGGGCTAGTTGGGCCCCTAGTTGTACATGAACAGCAGGATTATCCTGTGGACCGTGACGTTGTTCTGGTTCTTAACGACTGGCTACTAAATGATGATATGTCTCTCTCCGATAACTTCTACTCACGCATGAATATGTCGCATGATGGGCGCTTTGGGAACGTGTCTACAGTGAATGGTCGCTACAACCCACTATTACGTTTTCGGCCTTATGAAAGAGTGCGGTTGAGATTTATCAATGCCGCTAGTGGGCGGTTTTTCAGGCCTGATTTTTTGAACATAATGACGGCTAATTTAATTGCAATCGATGGCCAACCAGTAGCCCCTCGGCCATATAAAGGCCTGACACTAGCACCAGGGATGCGCTGCGATGTCGTTGTTGACATGGGAGCGGGAGCTAAAGGCGATGCTGTGCAAATCGCTGATAGTGCTTATAAACCGGTTCGTCTTATGCAGATACAGGTTGACGGTCAACCTGTACGTAGCTCCTCATTAACCACTATGCCGCAACAGTTACCCCGTAATCCATTAGCACAGCCAGACTTGAGACGTGCCAAGTCCTTAAATCTTTCGTTAGAAGGTGGGGCAATGTCCATGAGTATGATGAAAGGCATGGCCACCGGAATGTTTTGGTCGTTAAATGGGCGTGCTCTTAAAACGGTGCATTCAGATACCAAACCGCTCATGAATCTAGAATTGAATCAAAGCTATCGAATTAAGATAAAAAACAATACCAACTTTGCCCACCCTATGCATTTACATGGGCATACTTTTAAAGTGCTCAACGAAGAGCCATATTGGACAGACACGGCACTCCTGTTACCTGGAAAAGAAACTGAAATAGCTTTCGTTGCTGACAATCCGGGTACTTGGATGTTGCATTGTCATGTTCTTAGTCATCAAGCTTCTGGCATGATGGCAACGGTAGAAGTGTCGTAATTTTGTGTAAATCAAATAGCCACACTATCTAATTCAAAGTATGATCCGAGTGGACAGGCTTTAAAGAGAATGATTTTGAAACCAACAACATCACTATTAACCATGCTACTGGTACTAGTCCTATCGATGAGCAATGCTTACGCTGATACAGCAATAAGTGTCGATACTAGTGTGCCTGTCGTTAGTGTATTTGAAAGTTGTGATGATTGTCATGCAGATGGTAGCGCTTGCGATCAAAATTCAGATCATTCTTCAACTTTGTCTTCTCACTGTCATACCAGCATCGTATATCTGTTAACTTCAAATTCATTACTAGATAATATCGCCGTCAATCTAGGGGAAACGGAATATCGTTTCTCCACTCTTGCCCATCAGCCAAGTATTCATAAACGTCCTCCTATAACGGCCTAACTTCTGTTGGAGTAGCGGCTTGAGGTTGTCTCATTACTGATTCGTTGAAAATACGAACCTCTCATTGATGTCATGAATTTTTGTCACAAAATAGGTGGCAATTTCAGCAGCTACTCATCTTTAATTTCTACCAGAGATTGCTTTTGCTCGCGGCATGTTACTGCGGCAACTTAGCAATCTCACTTGTAGCTTTAGCTGTAATTGTCAAATTTTCGAGGGCGAAATGATGGAACCTAATATCCAATATGACAATCCAGGGGCAGTTTTAAAACGAAAGGTCTATCTGGATCCGAATTCAGAACAAGCCAATTGTTTTTCTGAAGAGTTGTTGGCGTTACCTGGATGTATATCTGTAGTTCAAAAAAACGTTTATGTGTACATCGTTGAATACAATGCGGCCACTATGCAGTGTTGTGACATCGAGATACTAATGAAAACGTTGAATTTACGTTTAGCCAATACTTTTTTTAATCGTATGCGTTGGGCAAATTATCGATTTACCGATAAGAATGCCTATGACAACGCACGCACTCCACCCCGCCCATGCTGCAGCAAACGCCCTGTAGGGCACTAAAAACCTAAAATAATCCTTGGGAGTAAGTTATGAACATTCAAAAGTACATCCTAGTAAAGCCTTTCTTATTTGTAACGGGTCTCGTTGTTACGTCTTTAGCACTCGCTCACGGAGGAGCGGAAGGGGTGGTGAAAGCGCGTATGGACGGAATGTCGGCGATGGGCAAAGCCATGAAAAGCATAGTCAAAGAAATTAAATCCCGTAGTGAGTTGGATACTGCCGCAATTTACCAGTCCAGTCAGATTGTTGTTAAGCATAGCAGCATGATACCTAAGATGTTCAAGGAAGAATCAATAGAAGGTCCAAGTGAAGCATTACCAAAAATATGGGTGCAGTGGGATGACTTCTCTGCTTTGGCTGTTAAGACCCAAGACGAAGCGGAAAAGCTAGGTGGTTTGGCTAATGAGGGTGCAGATAAAAAGCAGCTGATGAAACAATTTGCGGCAGTTGGCAAAACGTGTAAGGGCTGTCATACCGATTACCGTATAGCCAAGGACTAACTATGAAATATGTTATCCCTTTTATTTTCGCAAGCAGTATTCCAGTTGGCGTAGCTGTCGCTCAAACGGATACCGAATCGGACTACGAAAAAGGCCAATATATTTTTGATCTAAGTGGTTGCGCATCCTGCCATACCAAAGATCAACCATTAGCGGGAGGTCTTGCTATGGATTCGGATTTTGGCACTTTCTATACGCCCAACATCACACCATCTGCAGCTAATGGTATAGGTGGTTGGTCTCAGTATGAGTTCAATCAGGCGCTTCGTAATGGCATTAGTCCTGACGGAGAACACTATTATCCAGCGTTTCCTTACACCTCGTATCAGGCTATGACGAACGAAGATTTACGTGTTCTAAAAGTGTATTTGGACAGTCAGCCAGCCATAGAGCAAGCCAATTTAAAGCACGATGTAAGCTTTCCGTTTGACCAACGAGAGTTGCTTGGCGTATGGAAGTGGTTATTCCTAGATCCTTTACAAGGAGAAAGAAATGCTATCAAAACAGCCAGTACCCCTCAGTTAGATCGGGGGGCATACATCGCAAACGCACTAGGGCACTGCTCGGAGTGCCATACACCAAGGCACCTACTAGGTGGTTTACGTAATGTAGGAATGATTGGCAATGCCAATGGGCCAGAAGGGGAATCAGTCCCCGCCTTAACTGGACCCAAGGCAGAACAATTTAACAGTTGGTCATTAGATGATTTGGAAATATTCCTAGAAATGGGCATGTCACCTTCAGGAGATTTTGCTGGCGGCAGTATGGGCCATGTAATCGACAATAGTACTTCAAAATTAACGGATGCCGATAGAAGTGCCTTAGCGAATTACCTTTTAACCCTTAGTGAACAATAACGCCCTAAAAGCGTATCAAATAAACCGGCCCGCAAAGTATGTAGGCTATGGAGAAACTTCATGATTCCAGAACTCGGGCATATAGCGTTAATACTGGCGCTCTGCTTTGCGGCCTTGCTTGGCACGATACCGTTAATTGGTAGTTATACTGGTCACGTAAGATGGATGTGGTCTTCCCAGCCTTTGGTGTATGGCATGGGAACTATGCTTTTTATCTCTTTTGCAATGCTAGTAATAGCCTTTATCGGGGATGATTTTAGCGTTCAATACGTTGCAAACAACTCCAACAGCATGCTGCCACTTTTTTATAAGGTTAGCGCTAGCTGGAGTGCTCACGAAGGCTCTTTGCTGTTGTGGATACTCATATTAAGCTTGTGGACTGTGGCTGTAGCAGCGTTTGCACGTCAGTTGCCGATGACATTGCATGCACGGATATTGTCGGTGATGGGGATTATTGCTGTCGGATTTATTGCGTTTTCGCTGTTTACGTCAAATCCTTTTGTGCGTTTTTTACCAGATGCGCCATTAGAAGGTGCCTCGCTTAACCCGCTACTTCAAGATGTTGGGCTAATATTACATCCACCTCTTTTGTATATGGGGTATGTGGGGTTTTCTGTGGCCTTCGCTTTCGCCATTGGAGCGTTACTCGATGGTAAGCTAGATTCCGCATGGGTTAGATGGTGCCGCCCATGGACCACTGTTGCTTGGCTATTTTTAACACTAGGTATTGTGTTAGGCAGTTGGTGGGCCTATTACGAGCTAGGCTGGGGGGGGTGGTGGTTTTGGGACCCAGTAGAGAATGCGTCATTTCTACCATGGTTGGCTGGTACTGCCTTACTTCATTCGCTCTCGGTTTCAGAAAAGCGAGGATTGTTTAAAAACTGGACGCTGCTGCTGGCAATTTTGACTTTTAGTTTAAGCCTACTGGGTACATTCCTGGTGCGTTCAGGGGTACTAACGTCCGTGCACGCTTTTGCTGCGGACCCAGAGCGGGGTTATTTTATACTATGGCTGTTGGGTATAACCATTGGGGGTTCCTGCACATTATTCGCTTTTAGAGCTTCTACAGTGCGTAGCCCTATCAAGTACAGTTTTTTGTCAAAAGAGAACTTTCTTTTGATTAATAACATAATCTTGATGGTAGCGACATTCGTGGTGCTGCTAGGCACACTTTATCCTCTCATTCTTGAGGTGTTTGATAAGGGACCCATTAGTATTGGCCCTCCGTATTTCAACGCGGTGTTTGTACCCATTGCGGTCATTTTAATGATCGTCCAAGGTATCGGTACGGCCTTACGGTGGAAGCACAACAGTTTTTCTAGGGTACTCAATGCAATTAAGTATCCATGGATAAACGCCCTCTTTTTTGGCGTTTTATTTACTCTTGTCTACGGCACAGTATTTAGCTGGTCGGTGTTCCTAGCATCGACCTTGTTCGCATGGCTTGTTATCAGTAGTTTTACGGATATAAGTCGTAAATGTCAGCATAGCGGATGGCGCAAAGGCTTACGCAAGTTATCACTTAGCTACTACGGTATGACCATAGCCCATATTGGAATTGGTGTAACGGCGCTTGGAATAGGTGTCGTTAGTAACCTTTCAATAGACAAGGATTTGCGCATGAGTATCGGTGAACAAGTCCAAGTCAGTGGTTTACAATTCAAATTCAAAAGCATTGAAGACAAAGAGGGGCCTAACTATCAGTCGAAGATGGCGAGCATCCAGATGCTGGAAGATGGTTCTGAAATAGCCTATTTGCGTCCCGAAAAGCGAACTTACTTTCCCTCAAGGCAAGTGATGACTGAAGCCGCAATTATTGCCAGTTTTGGGCGCGACATTTATGTCGCCATGGGAGAAGAACTAGAACCGGGAGTTTGGGCCATGAGAATTCATGTAAAGCCATTGGTCCGCTGGATCTGGCTGGGTGGTCTGATGATGGCACTGGGTGGGTTAATGGCTGTATGGGACAAACGTTATCGGAGGCACAAGCGTAATACAGAAACTCAAATAGAGGGGGCTACGCTGTGAGCCAGATAATTAAAAGACGTTGGTTTGCCCTACCAGTATTACTTATTTTGGCCATTGGCGGTTTTTTATACAAAGGGCTAGGTCAAGATCCCTCTTACTTACCATCTACTTTATTAGGCAAGCAATGGCCAAGCTTTGCCGCGGAAAGTTTGTACGATCCCAAAGTGACTATCACTAAAGATCACTTCTTAGGTGAACCAGCTCTAGTTAACGTATGGGCCACCTGGTGCCCAACCTGTAAGGCTGAGCATGAATTCTTGAAGCAAGTTAGCCAGCAAGATCAGGTCAGCATTTTTGGTATTAATTACCATGATGATCGTGAAGCAGCGTTAAGGTGGCTGGAAGAATTAGGTGACCCATACAAACATTCCGTTTACGATCCAGATGGTGTACTAGGTATTGATCTAGGGGTCGTAGGAGCCCCAGAAACCTACCTCATTGATAGTAAGGGCACCATTATTGCCAAGCATATAGGGGAGCTTAACGCTCGCAACTGGCTACCTCTGCGTGAACAGTTGCTGGCTTTGAGAGAGGGGGCTAACTAATGCATGGTTTCAAATGCTTGCTTCGAAAAGTGTTAATGATGCTAGTGGCCATGGGATTTAGCACTCAGGCATTTTCGGCAATTGAAGTTTACGATTTTAGCGACCGCGAATTGAAACAACGATTCGCTAGTTTGAGCGAAGAGTTCAGGTGTCCTAAATGCCAAAACCAAACCTTAGCTAGTTCTGATGCATTGATCGCAAAAGACTTGAGAAAACTAGTAAAAAAACTGCTTGAAGATGAACTGTCAGATGATGAAATTAGGGCCTACCTGGTGGAACGTTATGGGGATTTCGTTCTATATGACCCTCCTTTTAAACCCTCAACGTGGTTTTTATGGTTCAGCCCAATCATTGCCGGGATACTAGGTATGTTAGTGATTTTAATATTGAGGACTAGAGTGAATAGCCAAAGAGAAGATTTCACTGTAAATGCTAAGCAACTCCAGGATCTAATTAACGCCACCACATCAGGGGATAAATCAAATGACTAGCGATGTATCGAACACTTGGATTATGGTGTCCATTTTAATTCTGCTGGCTGCGATGTTCATTTTCATTGCGGCCTTTAGGCCGTTACCCAAAAATTATCGCGCTCAACGCCAGCAAGGTGACTTGAACATCAAACTGTACGATCAATCGTTAGCTGAGTTGTTGGTTTTACTAGAGGCCAACGACTTAACCTTAGCGCAATTTGAAGAGCAAAAAAACGAATTGGATTACAAGTTATCAACCGATTTAGAGGGGTTGGATTCCACAGCTCAATTCAATAACGGAGGTAGAAGTGTTCTGTATGCATTAGTGCTGGTTCTGCCTTTTGCGGCAGGTTATCTTTACTTCGATTTAGGTGCCACCAAACAACTTGCGGAGCTACAAGCGCGAGATGCAACAAGAGAAGTTTTAAGAACATCGACTGACCCTATTGAGCTGGCAAAAGACCTCAGCGTGTTGTTAGCAGATAAACCCCAAAATGCGGAAGGTTGGTACATGCTAGCGAACGTGCAAATGCAAAATAATGAGCTAGACAAGGCGATCGATTCGTTTCAGAGAGCGCAGCTTCATGTCGCCGAATACTCGCCTTTAAACAACATTATTGCAGGGACCTTTGCGCAAGCATTGTTTTTTACTGACGGTTCCTTTACCACTAGAGTAGTAACCGCTATAGACAATGCTAGGAAAATTAATCCAACGAATCCAGCTGCCTTGAGCTTATTGGGCATCCAGGCCTTTGAAAGCGAAAAGTACCAGCAAGCGATAGAGCACTGGAGCCAAGCACTGAAGAATGTTGATAAGCAAGAAGCTGGTGCTCTCCAATCGGGGATTGATAGTGCAAGGTTAAAACTTGCAGCTGATCCATCTTTCAAAATGGGCCCGCAGTTGAAGGTTAGTATTCGCCTCGCAAAGGGGCTAGAAGCTGGTGCCAATCGTAACAGTACTGATCCAGTTGTATTTATTTACGCCAGAGAACCTGGTCAACGTATGCCTTTGCTGGCAAAAAAAATAAACCTATCTGATATACCAACTCAAATATTTCTCGACAAAACATCCGCGATTAATCCCGACACGGACCTAGAGAAATACCCTATCCTAGATATTGTGGCACATGTCGCTTTTGCCGGTGTTCCGGGTAACAAAGCAGGTGACTTTTTAGGTGAAGAATTAGGGTTGAATCTGCAAAAAAGTTTACAAGGCAATGCTGAACAGATAGTTGCCATTGAATTGGCCATTGACCGCATAGTGCAATAAACACACTACTTATAAAGGCATCATCTACTATGAAAATCTCACGCTTAACCACACTAAAAAAGCCAGTAGTGATGCGGTGACAGTAACTTTAATTTTGAAAAGGCGATGAGTTTTGAGAAAATTGCACCTAATGTTAGCTATGTTGTTTGGCATTTTATTTGTTGTCTTAGGAGTCACAGGTTCAGGGCTGGTATTCCGTTCAGAGATACAACAACTATCCTTGCCGATGCTTGATGAGGACTACATTGATTCGCAACAATTAAGTTTGGCGAGTATTGAGGCCAAACTAGCAGGTGACTTTGATAGTTTACGTGTTAAGTCAGTCGTTCTACCCTTGAATCCGCAAGGTTTCTATCACTTTTCTGTCTCCTATCTTGACGACGATATGCAAACTGCTAGTAATTTGTTGGTAGATCCGACCAATGCAAGTTATGTTTATGCTGAGAATTATCAAAGCACTTTTGACACTGTCGTATACCGAATTCATAGCAGTTTTTTATATACTAATAGGGGTACATGGGCGGTGGGTCTCGTTGGTATAGGGACATTGTTTTTAACAATTTTTGGCGTATGCCTCTGGTGGAAAACAAGGATAAGAGTCAAAAAATCGGCCTTAATACCAGTGACAAAAAGTATGCCTCAGATTATTTCTTCGTTGCATAAAACGACAGGGATCATTCTTTTCCCAATTTTAATATTGGTTATTGTAACTGGCATAATGTTGGTTTTTAGGCCATGGCTAATATCACCTTTCGAGACACAAACTCGGGCATTCGATTTACCAAATGACGTGAGAACTAGCGAATGTATAGTTTCCCCAACATTAGACGATTATGTCAGGCAGGCTGAGTATCAGTTTTTGGGTGCGCTTGTTACCTATATCAAAATACCCAAAAGTAAGCATCGCCCAGTGCAAGTAACCTTGTGGCAAGAAGGCGAAGTGAACTCTGCCCTAGGGTTAACAAAAGTGTACTTGGATTCGAAATGTGCTCTACCTGTGAGCAGAATAAATGGGCTCGATCTGACGTTATCAGCCACCTTAACAGAAGTCATAGTTGCGTTGCATAATGGCTCTTACTTCAGTGTTGCAGGGCGTTTGGGGTATGTGTTTGTTGGCGTTCTATGTTTGGGATTTGGCATGAGTGGACTGTTATTGTGGTGGTTACGTAGAAGAAAAACTAGATACAAAATAAGTTAAAATTTGGAATACAGTCTATTCAAACCAATACATGTAGAGTGTTGAACTGAGGCTTTTTTAGTCAATTTCAAAAAGACTGTCAATGGCTGCGCAGTCGTGAAGCCCGCCCCCCGAGCACTGCGTTGTCATCACTTTAAGGCTCTTCTTCATTTGAGAAAGTTCTTTTATCTTGGTTGTGACAACACCAATGTGCTCAATCACAACCTGCTTCACCTCGTCGCAGGTGTAGTCGCCATTTACTAGCTCCAATAGGTTGCGCACTTCTTCCAAGGTAAAGCCTAGGTTGCGGGCTTTGCGAATGAATACAAGCCGGCTTTGTAAGTTACTTGGATACACACGATGCCCGCCGGCCGACCGCAATGGAGCAGGTAGTAAATTAATCTTTTCGTAATAACGAATGGTTTCTATGTGACAGCCTGTTAACTTAGACAGTCCACCAATGCTTAGCGTTTTATATTCATTAGCGTTCAAGTAATCTCCATTGTGCTTGAACCTGTAGTTACTACAGGTTTTATACTCAATAGTAACATTATAAGCGGAGGGAATAACATGGTAAGTGAACGCGAGACTGAACAAAAGAACCGGTGGTTTACTGCTGGCGGTTTGCTCGGAGCAATATTGGCTTCTTCCTGTTGTATAGTGCCCTTAGTCCTCTTCTTTATGGGCATAAGCGGTGCTTGGATTGGCAACCTAACTGTTTTGGAACCATACCAACCATTGTTTATTGCAATGTCCATTGGCTTTATCGGTGCTGGATTTTGGTTGGTTTATTTTAAGCCCAAAGAGCAATGTGTGGATGGCTCCTATTGTTCGCAACCAAAATCGGGGCGTGTGCTAAAAAGCGTGCTATGGCTTTCAACAGCGTTAGTTGCGATCGCCGTCGCCTTCCCTTTCTTAGTTCCAATGCTGCTGTATTAACGGAGAGAAATGATGAGAAAACTAATTGCAATGGTATGCCTATGGCTGTTATTGGTTGCCAATGGCGTGATGGCTGAAATAAAAACAGCGGTCTTAAAAGTGGACAATATGACCTGTGTTTCCTGCCCGTACATCGTGGAGAAAACACTCTCAGGCGTAAAAGGGGTTGCAGAGGTCATTGTGGATTTTGAACAAAAAACGGCCACTGTTCGATTTGATGATGAGCAAACAACAGTATTTATACTAGTAGCGGCGACAACCAACGCGGGTTATCCGTCAACGGTTATCGAGTAGGTTGAAATGGGTGATTGTTGTTTGGAAAAGGCTGAGGATAGTAGGCAGGAAAAATTACCTGTACTGGAGTGCCGGCAGTGCCAAGGATTAATGAAGCCTATTCATAGGAATGTCTTAATACATCAAGTGACCTCACCGTTAAATCAGTCGATTCCGGTTGAGACTTTTTTCTTTTGTTCCGAAATTAGTTGCCCTGTTGTATATTTTTCGCCTTCTGGATTTGTAGTAGAAACTAGTGACATGCGCTATGCAGTTAGTGAAAAGTCGGCTTGTGAAGAACGCACAATATGTTATTGCTACGGAATCACCTATAGCCAAGTAGTAAATGAGATCGCAAAGAAGGGGCGTAGTGCCAGCAAAGCGTTCGTCATAGAGCAAACACAACTAAAAAACTGTGCTTGTGATGTAAGGAATCCATCGGGTCGGTGCTGTTTAAAGGAGTTCCCCAAATGAGTCATCTGATAAAATATGAATCCGTTATTAATTGCCCTGAATGTGGCGAGCATACCCAGCAAGTAATGCCAGACGACAGTTGTCAGTTTTTCTTTCAATGCCCAAATTGCGACACTGTTTTGAAGCCTGAAGGCGAGGATTGTTGCGTGTTTTGTAGCTATGGTTCGGTGCCCTGCCCACCAGTTCAAGCGTCGTGAAATACGGTGATGGATAGCCCGGCAGCTGCCCCAAGACTTGAGAACAAACAGTGCTAACGATTCAAATGGGAATCGTCCGTCATGGTTATGCTGAAAACCCTTGGCAGGTGATGTTGGACCAGCGCTTAGTCGAATTTTCGGCCCCAGAATTTGTTACTCAAACGACTTTTCCTAATGCCGAAGGTTAGGTCTTGGAAGTTGGGGTAACCTTGAGGTATATGATCGTATCTCTGCTGTTTGGTATGGCTATAGTCGCCTTTCAAGCAAGCCGTATTACCGGTACAGAGAATCAAAAAATCATCCTCTTGGGCTTTGCTTCTCTATACGTTTTTCTAGCGGCTGCATTCCTAATATTGGTGGTATTTAGAGATTTGCCAGGGCCAGTGTTTGTCCTACCGATACTAACTTTTCTTGCCTTGAGTGGATTGTGTTTGAGAAAGAAAAGAGAGTTAGAAAAGCCCTGACTTGACGGCTAATAGTGTTAGTTAATTCATAAAACTATTATTCTGGTAAAACCAGCGAAGCCACTTTTACTAGAATAGTGCCTACCATCATACTACAATGCGTTTTATTGTACTGGGCGCGCCACAGCCTGTTTTGATTTGCCGCTTCGGGTAGCTTGCGAACCTGCACACTACCTTGTTCTGTGGCAGAGTTATTGCAACTTCACTTTACCTATCTTGGTATAATTACCTATATGCAATTGTTTGTTCTTACACTACTCACCTTAACGGCTTTTGCCGCTAATTCTTTGCTCAATCGTGTCGCCCTGGTCAATGACCTTATCGGCCCCGGTGAATTTGCTACCTTGCGTGTGGCGGCGGGTGCATTGACTTTATTTGTGCTTTTGGCAGTCAGCCGTCAAAGCTGGCCCAGACCACCAACCATCGATATCAAAGCCGTGCTAGGGCTAGCGGCCTATATGGTGGGGTTCTCTTTTGCTTATGTGCGTTTGGATGCCGGCTTAGGTGCCTTGATCTTGTTTGGCACGGTGCAGGTAGCGATGTTTGCTGCCGCCCTTAAAGCGGGAGAGTCGCTACCCGTTAGCCGTCGTTTTGGTGCGCTTGTCGCTTTGTGTGGGCTAGGTGTTTTAGTTTGGCCCAATAGTAGTTTTGCCTTACCTTGGTTGGGTGTGCTGCTGATGTTGGTGGCCGCATTAGGCTGGGCGCTATACTCCCTGCAAGGGCGTAAGGTGTCTGATCCACTATCCGCCACGGCGTGGAATTTTATATATGCTTTACCGGCGCCAGTTATAGTCCAGTTGTTAGTGCCATCTTTAGGCCATCAAGCTTGGTTTGTAACAACCGACGGTGCCTTACTCGCGGTGGCTTCTGGTGCCATCATGTCCGGTTTGGGTTATGCACTCTGGTATCGTGTTCTGCCGCAACTGGATGTCTCAATGGGGGCTTTGTCACAGTTGTTAGTGCCGGTAATTGCATTAGTGTTAGGGGTATTGCTGCTCAACGAGACGGTTGATTTCCGTACTCTATTGGCCGCGCTATTGATTGTTGGTGGCGTGGCTGTAGGCAGCTTCTTTGCTAAGCAAAAAGCCTCTCACTGATCCAATAACAGATCCAGTTTTGCAGCGCATATAAAATCATTGAGGGTTAAGCCATCAACGTCATGGGTGGTGTAGTCAATTTCACAATACCCCCAGCCAAAACGTACATCGGCGTGGTGGCCAGTTAGATCGGACACGTAGGTACTGAGATTGACGCAGTAGACGGCCTTGGCGAATCCTTTAAAGGTCAGCTTGCGCTGTATTTTTTGGCCACTAGGATGCAAGGTCCAATTGGCTATCTGCGGCAGCAGTTTTTGTACCTCTTCCGTAGGCATGGATGAACTTGCCGTATGGCAGGGTGCACAGGTTTGCAAAGCAAGAGCTTGGGTTGACATAAATAACTCCTAATAGCTTGAGGCAGGTAACGCTAGCTTAGTGCATTTAAACCTAGTCAACAATCGTTGTTTATTTTTCTACATGAGGCGCAGGGAACGACCGAAAGTGAAAAGGCGTGCGTCCTTGGCGGCGGTCTTGGCTTGGTGAACAAGCAAAGCGACGATGATAAGCTTTGCTGAAATGTTCCTGTGAATTGAAGCCACAAGCCACGGCAATGGACAGTATGGGCAACTGGGTTTGGGTAACCATGCCGTGAGCCCGGTCGAGGCGTACTTCTACGTAGTATTGTATAGGTGATATGCCCGTATTGATTTTAAACAAGCGTGCTAGCTGACGTTGTGATAGGCCCACTTTATTGGCTATGTCCGCCATTTTCATTGTGTGCTCCAAATGGCTTTCCATGATCACAATGGCTTGGCGTAGTTTATCTGGTACTGAGTGGCCTACGGGTTCGTAATGACCGGGTATTTGTGAGTCGGTGGCGCTGCGCAAACGGTCGTGAAAGATAAACCGTGCCACGCTATTGGCTAGGTCTACACCCTGCCAATCCCATATCAGTGATAAGGCCAGGTCACAAGAGGCTTGGCCACCGCAACAAGTCATTATGCGGTCATCTTTGACAAACAGTTCTTCGCAAGTCGTGGTGCTAGGAAATAACTCACGCATACTGGCAATGTGTTCATAGTGAATACTAGCGCGGCGTTGTTTTAACAGACCCGCATAGGCCAGTATTTGCGCCCCCGTATCCAACCCGCCAACAATGCCACCGCGGCTATGCTGTACTTTCAGGTATCGATTCAAAGTACGATTATTGTGATCTTCAGGTAACCAGCTAGCGCTAACCATGACCAAGTCAAAGGCATGGCCTAGGTCTTCTAAACTTAGGCTAGGCGTTACCTGCATACCGTTGCTCGCAGTAACTGCTTGTTTAGTTAGACCAACAAATTGCCATTCGTAAACAGCATTGCCTTGCAAATAATTCAATGCCCGAAAGGGATCAATAAAAGCCGTGGTCGCTAGCAAATTGAAATTAGGCAGAATAATGATGGCAATGTTGGTTACAGCCATGAATGTTTCTCGTTTACTATAAAAGACATAAAAAGGGCGAAAAATAACAGTTGTTTTGGGCAGTTTAGATCAAAAATGGCTGATTGAATATAACCACAAGATGTTTTGGCTGAAGACGCCTGGACGCTGTAAGAGGTAAAGCATGACAAAGAGTCGTATAACGGGTCATTTAGAGAATCGAGTTGCTGTTGTCACGGGTGGTTGCGGTGGTATTGGTCAGGCTATGTGCCGCCGCTTTCATGCTGAAGGCGCCATCGTGGTAGCCGCAGATTTGGCCCCTAGACCGGCAGCAATGCATACCGACATTCATTACTTTCAACATGACGTTACCAGTGAGCAAAGTGCTATTGATTTGGCCGCATTTGTGCAAGCAGAGTTTGGCGCTGCCCATGTGCTTGTTAATGCAGCCGGTATCGAAATAGAAAAAACCATCGAAGAAACCACCTTAGATGAATGGAACAAAATCTTTGCCATCAATGTTACGGGTACATTTTTAACCAGCAAGCACCTATTACCGTTAATGCGTGGTACCGATGTAGGTTCCATTATTAACTTTGGCTCTTACGATGGCTTTATTGCCGACCCAGGTTTGGCTGCTTATTGCGCCACCAAGGGCGCGGTACATGCTCTTACCAAAGCCATGGCTTGTGACTATGGCCCCGAAGGCATTCGCGTCAATGCTATCTGTCCTGGCTATGTGGATACGCCTATGTTGCAAAGCTTCTTTGGTGACAGTGGCGACATTGAAACTTTAAAGCAAGAAGTACGCAATGTGCACCCTATACGTCGTTATGGCACCGCTGATGATATGGCCAACCTTGTGAACTGGTTGGCCGGTGACGAGGCGCGTTATGCCACTGGACAGTTGTGGGTGCTAGACGGTGGCTTGTCAGCTCAAGTACAACAGATGCGACTATAGGAGCTGCACATGAGATTAGCGAATAAAGTGGCATTGGTGACAGGTGGTCGGCAAGGTATTGGCCGCGCCATGGTGGAACGTTTTGTTGCTGAAGGCGCGCAGGTAGTTACCTGTGGCCGTGGTATACGTCCACAAGGTTTATCTGAAAACGTCATATGGAAGCAAACCGATGTTAGCCAGGCAACCGAAGTGGCCCAGCTAGCAGAGCTCATTAGCCGTGAATTTGGCCACTTAGACGTGCTAGTAAACAACGCTGGTGTGCAAATTGAAAAGGACCTTGTGAGTACCACAGATGCTGACTGGGATTTGCTAATGGGCGTCAATGCCCGGGGTACCTTCAATACTATACGTGCTTTTATGCCAGTGTTTAGTGCGGGTGCCTCAGTGATTAATATTGGGTCTATTTCCGGCACTACGGCAGATCCAGGTTTGGCCTTGTACAACGCCTCAAAAGCCTTTGTGCATGGTCTTACCCGTTCTGTCGCCGTTGACCATGGTCCTGCTATTCGATGCAATGCTATCTGCCCCGGTTGGATTATGACCGATATGGCTGATAGTGCCTTTGCTGTAGCTAAGGATGAACAGGCAGCAAAAACCGATGCCTTGGCGCGTCACGCTGCGGGCCGTTTTGGGCAGCCTACAGATATTGCCAATATGGCCTTGTGGTTGGCTAGTGACGAATCTCAATTTGCTACGGGGCAATTGTTTACCATCGATGGTGGTTTGACGGCGGCTTCGCCATTAAATCCCGGTTTGTTCTAGGAGTTGGTTATGGCGAATTCTACCTATAAGGCACCCAACATATTAATCATCATGGCTGACCAGCTGGCACCGCAATTTTTGGGTTGCTATGGGCATCCGGTGGTGAAGTCCCCCAATATCGATAAACTAGCAGAGGAAGGTGTGGTGTTTGATGCTGCCTATACCAATTCGCCTTTGTGTGCGCCCAGCCGTTTTGTCATGATGAGTGGGCGCTTACCCACACCCATTGCGGCATGGGACAATGCGGTGGATTTCTCGCCAGAAATCCCTACGGTGGCACATTACTTGTCTGCTCAAAACTACCGTACTTGCTTGTCAGGAAAGA
Organism: uncultured Pseudomonadales bacterium; assembly: GCA_938084925.1. Classification (GTDB taxonomy): domain Bacteria; phylum Pseudomonadota; class Gammaproteobacteria; order Pseudomonadales; family Balneatricaceae; genus Njordibacter. Next base: position 9,258 of record CALKFY010000007.1, on the reverse strand, counting down.
TGCATTTTATTGGGCCAGACCAGCTGCACGGTTATGCAGAACGTTTGACCACCGATGTTTATCCGGCTGACTATACTTGGCACCCAGATTGGGATGAGCCAGAGAAAAAGCTGGACTGGTATCACAATATGGAAGTGGTCACCAAAGCCGGCCCTTGCATGCGTTCCATGTATCTAGATTATGACGATGAGGCGGTCTTCAAAGCTAAGCGCTATTTGTTTGATCACGCCCGTGAAGGTGCTGAGCAGCCGTTCTTTTTAACGGTATCCCTCATCCAGCCCCATGATCCTTACCTATGCCGCCAAGAGAAGTGGGATCTGTACAGCAATGATGAAATTGATTTGCCTAAAACTCCCCATGGTGCAGTACCAGAAGATCATCATTCAAGCCTTTTACGTACTGGCTATGGTGCTTCGCAAATAGACCTAGATGAACAGTCTATTCGTAACGCGCGCCGCGCCTATTACGGTGCCATTAGCGATGTCGACGACAAGGTGGGGGAGCTGATGAACACCTTGCAGGAAGCACAGCTAGCAGACGACACTATTGTGATCATTTTGGCCGATCACGGTGACATGCTGGGTGAGCGGGGTATGTGGTTCAAGATGAGCTTCTTGGAATACTCCAGCCGTATTCCTTTGATTGTGCACGCACCAAGCAAGTTTGCTGCTAAGCGAGTCAGCAATGCGGTATCACTTGCTGATATCTTGCCTACCTGTGTCGATATGGCACGGGAGAATATAGCTGGTGAAGCTTTCCAATATGCCACACCACTAGATGGGCGCTCTTTGTATCCTCATCTTTTAGGTGAGCAGGGGCACGATGAAGCGATTGGCGAATATTATGCCGAAGGCTCCGGTTTTCCCATGTATATGATACGTCGTGGTGCCATAAAATTTATTACTCAAGGTGCCGGTATCTGCCAACTGTTTGACTTGGCAGTAGACCCAGAAGAGCTTAATAATCTAGCAAATGATCCCGCCTATGCCGAATTGGTGGCTAGCCTGCAGCAAGAAATTGACGCGCGCTATGACCAGGTCGCCTTAAAACAGCGGGTGCTAGAAAGTCAGCATCGTCGTGCGTTTTTGAAGGGTGTGATGGCCCATCAAGAGCTAGCTTGGGACTACAACCCTAAACAAGATGCCAGTAAAGATTACATTCGCAATAGCATGCCCATATACCAACTAGAAAAAAAGGCACGCTTTCCTGCCGTATAACGGCCCTTAGCAAGCCAATACAAACGGAGCTAATATGCCCACCAAACTGTCCCCACAAGAATTTCAAATGCTCAGTGCTGGTCGTGATCCAGATCCTTGCAAGTCCTGGTCTATTAACACAACCAGTTATATAGATCCTAAGTATCAAGCCATAGAGCGTGAGCAAATCTTTAGTAAGACCTGGCAGTTTGTTTGCCATGAAGAAAAGCTGCGTAACCCAGGTGACTATGTGGCTGTAGAAGTGGCGGGCCAACCGATTGTTGTAACACGCAATATAAATGGCCAGTTGCATGCCTTTTATAACGTCTGTAAGCACCGTGGGCATTTAATCAAGCAGGGTGAAGGCAACAGTCCCCAGCTTACTTGTCCTTATCATTCCTGGGTGTATAGCCTTGATGGTGATCTAGAAATGGCACCAAGGGCCAAGTTAGTCGATAATTTTGATAAAAAGGAGCACTGCCTAGATGCTGTTCAAGTAGAAAATTTTTGCCACCTGGTATTTGTTAACCTTGACCTAGAAGCGGCACCATTGGCCCAGCAAAGTGGCGATCTAGCAAAGGAAATCAAGGCTTACGCGCCTGATTTGGCCGACCTCACTTACGCTACGCGCCTTACTTACCGCATTAAGGCCAATTGGAAGTCCGTAACGGACAATTTCCTCGAATGTTATCACTGTGCGGTGGCGCACAAGGATTTTGTGTCTTTGGTGGAGCTAGATACCTATAAGGTGAAAACCCACGGCATCTATTCTAGCCATATGGCCAAGGCCCGTGTGCTTGATAATGCCGCCTACAGTATCGAGGATGCCAGCGTGACTGATCACGCCGTATGGTACCTATGGCCCAATACCACGCTGATGCGTTATCCAGGGCGGGGCAACTTTATGGTATGGAAGTTCTACCCCGATGGCCCAGAAGAAACCTACGAGGAATTTGATTTCTTCTTTGAAACGGCTGACGTTACGGAAGCTGAAAAACAAGCCTTGGCATTTATTGATGATGTGTTGCAGGTGGAAGACATTAATTTGGTTGAAAATGTGCAGCGCGGTATGCGTACTCCAGCTTTTAATTCGGGCCGCTTTATGTCCGACCCAGATGGCCAACATGGCATGAGCGAGCATGCAGTGCATCATTTCCACGGTTTGTTGCTAGACGCCTACCAGGGCGCAGTAGAAGAATAGTCCTGCATTAGGAGAATATCATAATGAGCAAGCCAGTAATCATAACGTGTGCGGTCACCGGTGGTATCCATACACCTACCATGTCACCGCATCTACCGATTACCCCACAACAGATCACCGAAGCCGCTGTCGGGGCGGCAGAGGCAGGGGCGTCAATTATTCACTTGCATGCCCGTGATCCAGAAAATGGCCGTCCGGATTATCGACCAGAAACCTTTATGCAGTTTTTGCCAGAGATCAAAGACCGCTGTGATGCGGTTATCAATGTGTCCACTGGCGGTGGTCTAGGCATGTCTATCGACGAGCGTTTAAAAGCGGCATTAGTGGCCAGCCCCGAAATGTCATCGTTAAACATGGGTTCGTTAAATTTTGGCATTTTCCCCATGGCCGAGAAGTACGACAACTGGCAGCATGCTTGGGAGCCAGAATTCTTAGCAATGACCAAGGATTTTATCTTTCCCAACACCTTTAAAACCATCGAATATGCCTTGCGTAACCTTGGTGAAGAACACGGTACTCGCTTTGAGTTTGAGTGTTATGACCTTGGCCATTTATATAACTTGGCCTATTTTTTGGATAAGGGTCTGATCAAAGGCCCCTTCTTTGTCCAGATGATCTACGGCATCTTGGGCGGTGCGGGTGCTGATCTTGATAACTTTATGCATATGCACACCATAGCGCAAAAGCTATTTGGAGATGAGTATGAGTTTTCGGTACTGGCCGCAGGCAAAAACCAAATGCCTTTCGCTACCCAGTCGGCCATGTTAGGTGGCAACGTACGCGTCGGCTTGGAGGATAGTCTGTACATTGGTAAAGGTCAGTTGGCCGAATCCAACGCCCAGCAGGTGACGAAGATTAGAACCATTATCGAAGAGTTGGGGATGACGGTAGCAACACCTGCAGAAGCTCGGCAGCGGCTCGCTTTGAAGGGCGCCGATAACGTTAATTTCTAACAAACTTTAAACCGTCATTAGGCTCGCCACGTCGCGTTTGCCATAATGATAAGTAGGAAACGACAATGAGTGATAAGCAATTCACTACCGCCGCTATCTTGGGTGCCGGCGTAATAGGGGCCAGTTGGGCAGCTTTGTTTTTAGCCGCTGGCTTAAAGGTACGCGTGTATGATCCTATGCCGGATGCAGAAGCAAAGGTGCGGGATTATATTGCCAAGGCATGGCCTGTACTAACACAGCTAGGTATGACTGACCAAGGAGGCATTGATGGCCTCAGTTTTCACGTTGACCCTGCTACGGCAGTGCAAGGTGCGCAGTTTATTCAAGAAAGTGTGCCAGAACGGCTAACTATCAAACATGAGCTTTATGCCAAGATTGAGGCGCATCTCCAGCCAGAGGCGGTGGTGGCTTCTTCGGCATCGGGTTTGATGGTGCACGAAATGCAAGCTGGCTGGCAAGATCCTTCACGCTTTATTTTGGGTCATCCGTTTAATCCTCCCCATCTTATTCCTTTGGTAGAACTGCTAGGTAATGATAAAACCGCAGACGGCGTGCTAGAACTAGCGGAAGCTTTCTATAAGCAGGTCGGCAAGGTGACTATTCGTGTGCAAAGAGAAGTGCCGGCTCATGTTGCCAACCGCCTGCAAGCTGCCTTGTGGCGCGAAGCTATATATTTAGTACAGTCGGGCGTTGCCAGTGTCGAAGATGTTGATAAGGCTGTGTGGGCCGGCCCTGGCTTGCGTTGGGCTGCTATGGGGCCACATATGTTATTTCATCTGGGTGCCGGTGCAGGTGGTTTGCAAGAATTCTGTAATCGTTATGGTGATAGCTTCCATCGTTGGTGGGATGACCTTGGCGATGCGCAATTGGATATGGCAACGGCCATGTCTCTTATGCAAGGTGTACAGGACGAGGCTGCTGGTTCTGATTTAGATGAAATGTCTGCTCAGCGGGATGCCATGATAGCCGGAATGCTCGCTGCAACTAGCCCTTTGCGATAATTAAGGTGTTCTTTGATTTATTAAAGTAATTAGCCACGTAAAGCAAAGTAGTGCATGATACTAGTATAGTGATCATCTTGGTTATTAATTGTGTGCAATAAGCCATTTGATATGCATTTAGAAGTTCTGGTATTATGTGCCATGAAATAAACAGATTGAAGTTTTTTACTTTGTTTAATTTAATTATAAGAATAGTGAGTGCGCAAGCTAGGTGAATGATGACAGTTCATGTTTTATTGGTAGACGATGATCTTAGCAAGGAAATCCTGGCGGATTTCTTGGAAGACATGGACGTAAATATTGATTTTGCAGAGACCGGTGTTGAAGCCTGTACTCAGGCTTTGAAGAATGACTATGATGTCATCTTTATGGACATTGTCATGCCTGATATGAACGGCATTGATGCTACTCGTTATCTACGTAAAAATCTTAATGTTGACAAGCAACCAAAGATAGTCGCATCTACTGGTAACGCTATTATTACTCGTAAGGGCCATGATCAGCTTAAGGCGGCAGGTTTTGATGATGTCTTAATCAAGCCTTATACAGAAGATATGGTGCAACGTGTCTTTTCTCAGTGGTTACCTGATGCCACCTGTGGCAAGCAGCAATCTTAGATACTTCGTCTTTTAGAGCTACTTTGTTGTTCTATTAGCTTTAGTATTTTCTCCACCACCAGTTAACAGTAGGTGGTTGATTTATCCTCACTATTTCGCCGATTTGTGGTGCAATAATTTCCTGATTTTGCTTTCGCGCTTCGGCAACAGCCCGTTCCACTGGGTCATCCCAAGCATGTAACGACAGAGTGAAAGCTCCCCAATGTACGGGCATTATCACCTTGGCGTTGGCTTCCATCCCGGCTTGTATGGTTTGTTCTGGCATCAAATGAATATTGGCCCAGCGCTCGTTGTACTGGCCGCATTCCACCAAGGCTAGGTCAAATTCTCCAAAGCGCTGGCCGATCTCTTTAAAATGCGGGCCGTAACCGGTGTCTCCCGTAAACAATACCTTGTGCTCGCTACCTTCCACTACCCAGCCACCCCAAAGGGTGCGGTTGTGGGTGTCTAGACGGCGACCAGAAAAATGTCGTGATGGGGTAAAGGTGAAATCTACACCATTAAGTTGCGCGTGTTGCCACCAATCCATCTCGGTAATGCGGTCTGCGCTAATTCCCCATTGTTGCAGGTGCAGCCCCACCCCTAAAGGTACAAAGAAATGGCCTACTTTTGCATCTAGCTGCTGGATACTGGGTAGGTCAAGATGGTCAAAATGATCGTGGGAAATAAACACCGCATCAGCATAGGGTAGCTGGGCAATGTCTATCGGCAGTTCATCACTGTAACGGCGGCTTCCCAACATAGGGTGGGGAGCCGGTGTGTCACCCAGCATCGGGTCAAACAGCAAGTTCAAGCCATCAATTTGTAATAGAAACGACGAGTGACCAAACCACAGGACTTGGGTTTGGTTTTGATTGGCTAGCAATTCTTCGCGGCTTACTTTAATCACTTCTACAGGCTTGTCTGGCTCTGTGCTGATGGGGTTGTTGATGAACTCATCTAAGGTTTCCAGCATGTTAGCAAAGCTGGCAACGTTGGGTGTGGGGATTTGGTTGAGGAACACCTCACCGCCCCAATTGTCAGAATCACCATAAGCCATCATCTGCTGGTCGCTTAGCTCTGCACCAAACTGGTCGCTAGTTTCGTAAAAGGCATAGCCACTGATGACTAAGGCAGCGACGATGCTGAGCAGGCTAAGGAGTATTTTCTTGAACATGATTTGCGCATTCGAATGATAACAATAGCGTTCAGTATAGAGCCTATGTGGGATATCTTAACTAGCAAAAGGTGCCAGCTTGGCATTAAATGATTTTATATGGCGCGTTTTGCAAGTGATTGTGTGCTTGTATGTGGCATTATAGGGCTATTATGTTTTTGCAGGAAACCGTCATGCCCAAAGTTAATCGATTCGCACTGCCGCCCAATACCAGTACGTTATTTCATGATATGGGCGTGGATGCGGAGGTTGTGCTGCGCAAAGCACAGTTGCCAGCAGATTTGTTGGTGCGCGAAGAAGCTTATCTAACCCGTGACGAAATGATCCGCATTTATCGGGCCTTTGTAGAAGAATGCCAAGTAGAAAATCTGGCCGTGGTGCTGGGCAAGGCCATGGTGGACTCACCTTTTCATCCGTTGTTGTTTGCCGCCCGTTGTAGTCCCAATTTAGCCGTAGCTACCCAGCGTTTGGCGGACTACAAACGTATCATGGGGCCCTGTGTATTTCAGGTGTCCTATGACGGTGCTGACTTGCAGCTGGTGTCGCGCATAGATGATGGCTTGGAAACCATTCCTACGGATTTAATCGCCATGGACTTTGTGTTTTTGACCCATATGGCTCGCCTTAGCACGCGCCATGAAATTCGCCCACTTAGGGTTGAGCTAGATATTGTGCCTGACCATGTGCAGGACTTAGAGGCCTTTTTAGGCGTGCCTGTACATAAGGGCGATTGTTGCCGCATTGTGTATTCGCAGAAGGATTCACAATTGCCGTTTCTGCAGGCCGATGAACGCTTGTGGCAGGTATTTGAACAAGACTTCAAGGGCCGTCTCGCTGCGGCCTCCGGGGCTGAGTCTTTGGATGAACGAGTGGAGTCGGTATTGATGGAATTGTTGCCCGCAGGTTTGGCCAATGTCGATGAAGCAGCAGGGCGTTTGGCCATGAGCCGGCGCACATTGCAGCGCAAGCTTCAAGACGAGGGCAAGAGTTTTAACCAGCTACTGTCAGCTACACGCGCCAAGCTAACCCAGCACTATTTAAAGCAAGGTAACGTGTCGAAAACGGAAATTGCCTTCCTGCTAGGCTTTAGCGACCCTAATTCGTTTTTTCGGGCCTATAAAGGCTGGCAGAATGAAGATGGAATGCTGTTAGCCTGACCTGAATACTGGGTTTGCTTGCCATAGCGTGATAACGTAGAGCTGTTGTTATTTCATGCTTGGATTTTTATGGCAGTTCATCATATTCAAAAGCGCGTTAATGAAATACTAGAACCCGGTACGGTGGATGATAAAACCAGTAAGCGGGTAGACGTTTTCTTAGCTACCTTAGTTATTGTTAATATTGCGGCTGTAGCATTGGAGTCCGTGGAATCCATTGGCTTGCAGTTTGCTAGTGTGTTCTCTGTTATTGAACTAGTGAGCGTGGTGATATTCACCCTTGAGTACCTACTACGGTTTTGGTCTGCCAAGGCCAAGGAGCAAGTAGCGGACGAAGAGGGGGCACACCGGCCGCGCCGGGGCTATGTATTTAGCTTTAGTGGTTTAATAGATCTATTTTCTATTTTGCCGTTCTATCTGCAGGCTTTCTTCCCTGGTTTAGACCTGCGCGTACTACGTACCTTGCGTTTGTTCCGCATCTTTAAGCTGTCCAATTACAACTCCGCCTTGGAAGACTTGTTTAGTGCCATTGAGCAGGAAAAGAAGTCTTTTTATGCCGCCTTCTATCTGTTTGTGCTGGTATTTATCGTTGCCTCATCCTTGATCTATTACGCCGAACACGAAACGCAACCAGACGTGTTTGGTTCTATTCCAGAAGCCATGTATTGGGCCATCATTACGCTAACTACAGTGGGCTTTGGTGATGTGACTCCCGTGACCCATGCGGGTAAATTTGTCGCTGTGCTCACCTCCATAATGGGAGTGTCCGTGGTGGCCTTGATGACGGGTATCATTGCCCATGCCTTTAGCAACCAAATGGAAAAGCGCAAACTTATCTACAAGGATCAGGTACGTACCGCCATGGCCGATGGCATTGTCGATGCCATAGAACATCGCTCACTGGACCAACTGCGTAAAGACTTTGGCTTATCCAAACAACAGGCCGATGCCTTGCTGCAGCATGTGCAGGATGAACGTGGTATAGATGAATAGGCTTTGTGATTTTTGTAGGTTGGTTTGTAGGTCGGACTTTAGTCCGACAAACCGGATCGAAGCGTCGGACTGAAGTCCGACCTACAAATCCACCACCAACACCCCTCCAGCCTGTGCGGCTCGGCTTTGGCACAAGATCACTTGCGTCTCGCGCTGCTTATTGGATAGCACAAAATCCCGGTGTTCCACCTCGCCAGCAACAATGCCGCACTTACACACGCCGCAAATACCATCGGCGCACTTCACCTCAATGTTTACCCCAGCAGCCACAATGACTTCTGTCGGTGTTTTATCGGCTGGGATAACAAACTCTCGGCCAGACTTCGCTAACTTCAAGGTGAATTCGTGGTTTTCATACTCTGGCTGCTCTGGCACGCTAAAGTATTCCATATGGCGTTGCTCATCATCAAAGCCGTTAGCTGCGGCAGTATCTAATACCGCTTGCATATAGACTTCGGGGCCACAGGTATACACATGAGCGTTGCCAGTTTGCTGCAAAATACTGTTAAGATCGGCACGGCCACCTTGATCAGAATAGTGCAGCTGCACCTTGTCAGCCCAGGGCATGGCCTGCAAGTCTTTGGCAAAGGCGGCATCGGTTGCCAAGCTGCAGGAATAGTGCATGACAAAATCTTTGCCCAGTTCATGTAGTCGGTGGGCCATGGCGATCATGGCGGTGACGCCAATACCACCGCCCATCAGGTAGGTGAAATCCGCGGTTTCATCTAAAGGGAAGTGATTAATGGGCTTGGAGATAAACACCTTGCGGCCTGCGGCAAATATTCGGTGCATCAACAGAGAACCACCGCGGCCTTCATCTTCGCGCAGCACAGCTATTTCGTAGTGGTCTTGATTACTTGGGGCAGATGACAAGGAGTATTGGCGGAAAAATTCCGGTGCCACCACCACGTCCACATGGGCACCCGCATCGGCCCTGGGCAAGGGTGAGCCATCCAAGGTTTTGAATTGGTATTTGGTGGTCTT
>CALKFY010000006.1 GCA_938084925.1 uncultured Pseudomonadales bacterium | reverse complement strand
CAGTTTTCTGTATTGGATGATGTGCCTCGAGCCTTACCCGGTTTGCAAAGGGCGGCAAAGCTACAAAAGCGTGCCGCTAATGTGGGTTTTGATTGGCCCGAAATTAAAGGTGTACTGGCCAAGTTAGATGAAGAGGTAGCCGAAATTCATGAAGCCTTTGCTGAAGGTGATATGGATCATGTGCTTGACGAGTTGGGTGATCTAATGTTTATGACGGCTAACATATCACGTCATTTGGGTGCTAATCCCGAGCAGGTGATACGTGCGGCCAACGAAAAATTTGAATCTCGATTTCGTCATATGGAAGCAAGTTTGCATGATCAAGGCCATGATTTGTCGGACTTGAGTCTGGACGTTAAAGAAGCCGCTTGGCAATCAGCCAAACAGCAGTTAAATAATCAGTAATGGCTGGGTTTGCCTGGACATGAAGCTTCCCAATAATGGGAATACCTAGGTCGAATGGCGCTGTCTTTTAAATTTGGGTACACTACGCGGCCCAGTTAATAGTTGGTAGCTGGGGATAAGCAGGGTTTCTTCACTAACAAGTTTGAATTTTTCTACCGATAACAGGATGTTAGGTTGTTAGTGAAGGCACCTCAGTAGCTTAGGTTATTGGCTACATCTTGAGCATGAGCCAACAGTTTTGTAAAAATATTGGAGTAAAAATAATGCGACTAATCCTTTTGGGCGCCCCTGGCGCTGGTAAGGGCACACAAGCTCAATTCATTTGTGAAAAGTATGGTATTCCTCAGATTTCTACTGGTGACATGCTGCGTGCAGCGGTAAAAGCCGGTACTGAACTAGGGGTTATGGCCAAGCAGATCATGGACGAAGGTGGCTTGGTTTCTGATGAGCTAATCATTAACCTAGTAAAAGAACGTATCGAAGAAGATGACTGTGCTAACGGTTTCTTGTTTGATGGCTTCCCTCGCACTATTCCACAAGCTGAAGCGCTCAAGGATTCTGGCGTACCTATCGATGCCGTGGTTGAAATTGACGTGGCTGACGAAGAAATCATTAAGCGTATGAGTGGTCGTCGTGTACACCCAGGTTCTGGCCGTACTTACCACCTTGTGTTTAACGCACCAAAGGTAGAAGGCAAAGACGATGTAACTGGTGAAGACCTAGTACAACGTCCAGACGACCAAGAAGACACAGTGCGTCAGCGTTTGGATATTTACCATCAACAGACTGCGCCTTTGGTTGATTTCTACAAGGGTCTGTTGGCTGCTGAAGAGGCCGGTGCTCCTGCTTATCACTATGTTGCCGGTGTTGGTAGCGTAGACGATATTAAAAACGCTGTATTTGCTGCTCTGTAATAACTGAGTAGCTAATCACAGTATGCCTAATCTACTTGCCTTAGATACCTCCGGTACAGCCTGTAGTGTAGCCGTGCTATGCCAACAAGCTGGGCAGGTGGATCAGGTATTCTCTTTGCATGAAGCCGCTGAGCGTTCTCATACTCAGCGCTTGTTGCCTATGATTGCAGAAGTACTAGCTATGGCTGGTATTAATCAGCGTCAGCTTGATGCCGTCATCTACGGCCGCGGACCCGGTTCTTTTACTGGTATTCGTATTGCTGCAGGCGTTGCTCAAGGCCTCTCCTTTGGTCTTGATATTCCTTTGATTCCTGTTTCTACCTTGGCGGCCATGGCGCTGCAAGCCAATGAACAATACCCAAATAGCGCATATTTGTGCAGTTTGGATGCGCGCATGAACGAAGTTTATGTTGGCGCTTATCGTGTTGATGATCTCGATGCGGATGTGGCGCAAGCCCTTAGTCCAGAGCAAGTGATTGCACCTGATCATGTGGCGCTGCCTAATTTAGATACCACTAGCGCTTACGTGGTTTGTGGTGGCGGCCTAGAAGTAGCTAACTTTCCATCATATATCATTGAGCAGGCTGTAGCTTGCTTACCTAGCTTGGAACCAAAGGCTGAGCAAATGTTGGCTCTAGGTGCGGCACAATTGCAACAAGGCAAAGGCTGTTTGCCAGAAGACGCCTTGCCGGTTTATCTGCGTGACGAAGTGACTTGGCAAAAGCTACCGCGTTATCAATAATCCATAACTTGTTTTATACTTGTGTGCCTTCGGCATCGCTATTTATTAATCTAGTGTTTGGCACTGGTTTAGACCTTATCGAGTAAAATATGGATTGGATACAAGCCTCGATTATTGCCCTTATTCAAGGGATCACTGAATTTCTACCTATCTCTAGTTCTGCTCACTTGTTATTCCCTAGTCTTTTGTTCGGTTGGCCTGATCAAGGTTTGGCCTTTGATGTTGCTGTACATTTGGGTAGCTTATTGGCTGTGTTGGTATATCTTAGAGAAGATATACGAGGGCTGATTGTTGGTACCTGGCAATGGCTGTTTGGTGGTGGTTGGAATAGTCAGGCCCATATGGCCTTGCTGCTAGTATTGGCTACCATTCCTGCGGTTATTGCAGGCTTGGCCTTTAAGGGTTGGATAGAAGTTAATGCAAGGGCCCTGTGGGTTGTTGCTGCTACAACCATCGCCTTTGGTTTGTTATTAGGCTGGGTTGATTGGCGCGCCCGCTGTGAGCGTCAGATGCAGCAAATGAGCTGGCAACACGCTTTGTTTATCGGTGTGGCTCAAGCTATTGCTCTGATCCCTGGTACTTCGCGGTCCGGTATTACCATGACGGCTGCCTTAGCTTTAGGTTATGAGCGCCAAGCTGCTGCACGCTTTTCTTTTTTGATGTCTATCCCTGTGATACTAGCGGCATCCTTACTAATGGTTTTAGATCTGTTTCTGGGTGCGGACCAACAAGCGCAAGCGATAGTGTGGCAGCCGATGCTTTTGGCCTTTGTGCTAGCCGCCTTGAGCGCATGGCTGTGCATCGTGTTATTTATGAAGCTCATTAGCAGCCTTGGTATGTGGCCATTTGTCGCTTATCGTTTGCTGTTAGGTATAGGGTTGGTATGGTTGTTGAACAGCTAAAGGGTCTAGCTGTATTTAGCCCGCAAGGTGATCCCCAGGCTGAAGTATTGGCTCAGGCGTTAGGACTTGAGTTGGTTAAAAGCTTACCTGCCACTGGCTTGGTGTTGGCCTATGACGAATTGGGTCTGCATATATTACCTGTGGATGGTCGTAGTGGTGACGTACGTGTGGACTATGTTTCCGGCAAGAGTCGCCATAGGCGTTTATACGGGGGCGGTAAAGGCCAGCAGATTGCCAAAGCCGTCGGTGTGCAGAGCAGTATTAGGCCGAGTGTGCTTGACGCTACGGCGGGCCTTGGCGGTGATGCTTTTGTGCTAGCTAGCCTTGGCTGCTCTATGTACTTGGCAGAACGTCAGCCAGTAGTGCGTGCCTTGTTGGCCGATGGTCTAGAGCGCTTGCAGGCAGATGCCGAAGTAGCTGAATTTGGTCAGCGTATGCAATTGCTACCCGGTGATGGCGTACATGCTTTGCAAAACTGGCAGCAGCCGGAATCACCGCAAGTGGTGTATTTGGATCCCATGTTTCCCCATTCCCGCAAGTCTGCGCAAGTGAAAAAAGAAATGGCGTTGTTTCGTGATCTCGTGGGTGCTGATGAAGATGCTGACCTGCTGTTGGCACCAGCTTTAGCCTTGGCGAGTCACAGGGTCGTGGTCAAAAGGCCACGTCTGGCGCCAGATTTGGCTGGGCAGAAGCCTACGTATAGTTTGACGGGTAAAGCCAATCGCTTTGATATCTACGTCAATGCTTCTTTCAAAAGCGCCTAGTTGCTTACTAGGTGTTGCATAAATTCTAGTAGTGCGGTGGCTTTTCGTTGGCTGGTGGCGCCGCTTGTCCTGTTGACGCGACGTCGCGAATGTTTTTCACCTGTTGTGCCAATAGCTCTACCGTGCGTTGTAAACGAGCTATATCTAATTGCTGTTGGCCAAGGCTCTCGTTTAGGCTATCGATAGTTAGTTCTTGGAAGGCGATTTGTTCCTGCAATTCAGCAATGGCTGACTCTTGTGACATGGTTGAGTATACCTAAAAAAAGAAATTGAGAGATTTATGACTAAAGTTTGATAACAGTGACGTTTTTCGCTAATCTACATCGATTGTACAGGCTATTGTTCTGGCAGGGAAACTTCGCATTAGGTGGTTTTATGTCATTGTCTTTTTACACTGTTATTTAGTGTGTTTTACTGCCAAGCCAAGTGCAATAATTAATCAATAACAAATTATAAGAGATTCTGAGTCAAAATGAGAAAATTGCTGTTGTCATATAGCTTTATTGTCAGCCTTTTGGCGGCAATAGCGGCCCCCTATGTTTTAGATAATGTCATTGCTGGTTCTAGTTTGACTAGTTCCGATCAGTTCCCTGTAGTTATCGGCGTCTTGTTCGTACTGTTCTGGGTAGCTACCCTAGTCGTTGGTGTTAAATTTGTACCTCAAGGTGACGCTGACGAAGAGCCTTGGATCGAAGACGAAGACGATACTAGCCGTGAAGCCGGTACGGTAAAATGGTTTAACGTTACTAAGGGTTTTGGGTTTATTACTCGCGATCAGGGTGATGATGTATTTGTTCACTTCCGTTCTATCCGTGGTAAAGGGCACCGCTCTTTGTTGGAAGGGCAACGTGTTAGATTCACGGTTACAGAAAGTGATAAAGGTATGCAGGCAGAAGATGTTTCTGTAGTAAGCTAACCAACGCTTTTAGATCCATAAAAAACCACCCTTACAGGTGGTTTTTTATTTTCTAGAAAAGGTAAATAATGATTGACAAAAAGCTAGTAAATCAATAATATACGCACCTCATTGATGCGGGGTGGAGCAGCATGGTAGCTCGTCGGGCTCATAACCCGAAGGTCGTCGGTTCAAATCCGGCCCCCGCTACCACTTTGAAGAAACCAGACTATTTAGTCTGGTTTTTTTTCGCCTGAAATTTGTTGGTGGTGCATAGTAGGTGGAATAGCACACTGGGATCAGACCCCGGTTCTTAGATAGATAATCGGCAGCTACCAGCAAGCACCTGGTAGACAAATCGGGATTAGACTCCTCGTGCTGGAATTACTACCTCGATTAAGTACCCATTACAAAAACGTTACCCACGCCTTGTTTTAAATTGTGCAAAGTCAATTTACAGACTAATACTTCCTAGACGACAATGCGGAAATAATAATTCAACTAGGTTTCTGTCATGGTTTTTGCTTCCTCTTCGCAATCTGCATCTGCAGATTACATTTCTGAACGCTTGCAAGAGCGTGCTTCTGGTCCCCGTCAAGGACAGGTGACCCTGCCATCTGACTTCTACACGGATAGCGATGTTCTACAATATGAACTGCAAGCTATTTTTGACAAAGAGTGGATATGCATAGGGCGTGAGGCTGAAGTAGCAGAGGTCGGTGATTATCTGACAACGCAGGTGTTGAGTGAGCCTTTAATCTTGTTGCGTGATGAGCAAGGTGACATTCAAGTATTGTCCAATGTTTGCCGTCACCGTTGCATGAAGGTGGCTAGCGGTAGTGGTAAAAAAGCCAGGGGTTTTGCCTGCCCTTATCACGCTTGGAGTTATGATTTACAAGGTAAGTTGGTGTCAGCCCCGCGCATGAAGGAAGACGGTTTTGTAATGGGTGACCATAACTTAGCTAAGGTGAATTTTGAAACTTGGCAAGGTTTTGTTTACGTTAACTTAGATGGTAAGGCCGCGCCACTGGCGCCACGCCTAACGGGCTTAGATGAGCTGCTTGCTAACTACCACACGGATCAAATGTTGCACTATTTTGCCGAAGAAGATGTGTGGCAGTGTAATTGGAAAGCCTTGGTGGAAAACTTCATGGAAGGCTACCATTTAAACTATGTGCACCCAGAAACGCTGCGTCCCGTGACGCCAACGTCTGGTGCCAAAAAATTACCTGATGGTGAAGGCTATACGGCTTATGCTGCCAATTACGATCAAGGTTACGAAGCCAAGCGCTTTAAGCATGAAGATTTGACTGAAGAAGAGGCTAATCGTTCTACCTTGTTTTGTGTTTATCCATCTCACATCGCCTCTCAATCACCACATTTACTAGTGTATATGACGATTCAGCCTTTAGCCGCAGATCGTTTGAAAATTCGCTGGGGTATGTCTATTCGTGATGAGGCCATGCGTGGCAAAGATATGGATGACTTGGTGGCCTTATGGAAGCAGGTTAAT
>CALKFY010000005.1 GCA_938084925.1 uncultured Pseudomonadales bacterium | reverse complement strand
ACTAGTATTAACTTAGACAATCAATGGTTAGTCCAAGTTAGCGAAGGCCCTAACTTGCTCACCATTGCCGCCCAAAACCCCATGAGTGTACCTGCCGGTAAGGTATGCAATCTTTGGTTTAAAACGGGTGACACTGTAGTTGGGATAGCCCAAATGCCTGTAGAGGGTAATATTGTTTTAGATCTCAAAAACAACCCACAGCTAAATGCACTACTTAATCAACCAGGCACTATGATGATTACCGTAGACGACGCTGACGCTGGTTTGGAGGTAATGAAAAACCAGTCCGTTCTCAATGGCCAATGGCTTTAAGCCAGCCATTAAAAAGCCCTCCAAAAGAGGGCTTAAAAAGAAAGCTAAGGTTTTCGACTATAGGGGCTCTTCTTCTCTAGCTTCCCTATCAACAACCTCATCATAACCTTGCTATTGATTTTAGAACAACACCTACAAAGAAATTTCAAAACTATCTGTGAGCAAGCCCATCTTGGCCAACATGACATAAAGACTGCCAGCCGACACCATTTCAAAGCGGCCTTTGCGACGCTCTTTTTTGGTGTGGTCATCCAAGCGCGCATTACCAGGGCCCACTCCTACCGCTTTACCGACTCGCTCCAAGAACCCCACCTTCACGATTTCCGGTGTAAAAGCCTTATGCATATCAGAACTTAAAAAGAACTGCTTACTTTGGTCGGCATTCAGTGGTTGCTGCTCCGCGGGCGCGATAGCGGCACCTAATAAGGTCAGAATATATTCATTGGAATTTTGATAAATCAAATTGTAGGGTGACGAGATAGAGCTGTACTGATCATCACCTTCGTGCATTGGCTTGCTGAGCTGACGCTGCAAAACCACTTCATTGAGCCTAACTTGCAGCAACGGGTGTAATAAACCAATGGCATTGCTATACATAACCGGTTTATCCAAAGAAAAACGCATGAGCCCCTGCACAAAAATATCAGAGCTCTCATTGCATGTATTCAATAGGTGCACAATACTCCATTGACCATTGGGATGGTCACGAAAAGCAAGGCCAGCATGGGTATAGCGCCAGAACTCACCAACTCGGTTTTTAAAGCGTTTGTCGGGCGTATTTGAACCCGCTCGCGATATCAACACCACAGTATCGCCATTGAGGGCATGGAGTTCTTCTAGTTTTAATTGGGTTTTGTAGCCCAATTGTATCGCTTTACTATATTCTTCTTGCGTAGGCAGGCTCGTTTCACAACCGGTACCGCTACCAGCAGCCTGGACTACACCGGCAACCAACAACAAACATGCAATAAGTATTTTTTTCATCTTATTTACCTGTTACAGCTTATGACTATGCAAACCCACTGCTAGGTCACCATGAGGAATAAACAACAGCACTTCGGCACCATGCAAAAGTATATGGCCTAGCAAAATACTTGCACCGGCGGCACTGGTAATAGTAACGGCACTGGCCGTTATCACAGTACCCACTGCTAATGCTGCCGAGGCATGGCCTGCTGCCGATGCGTGGATAATGATTTGTTCTGCACTTTCAGCCCCTGCTTCCAAAGTGATAATCACCACCTCTCCCGCCACCTCCACACTTGCCACTACTAGCTCTGCAGACGCGGCGACGGAATCTGCAATAACTTCTACGGAACCACCCACAATCATAGCAGACCCCATGAGCATGGAAGCCACACCAAGGCTGGCTGTTTCGCTACCATCGGCATGCGCCGATCCAGCCAACAAAGCGCACGACAACAAACAACTTTTAACCACTTTCAACATAACAATTCCTTCGAAATTTCCACTAGTTATCAACATCTGCTGCTAAGCTTAGTTGAAGAACACCGTTTTGCACTTATACTTAGCGGACGCGGCCTGAAGGCTACATACCCTTAGCTTAAATCGACAACGACTAAAGGAAACACCATGACTATGCACTGCGACGAAGTAGACTACGAAATCATTGGTTCTAGTATGCCCATATTAGAAGTAGAACTAGACCCACAGGAAACGGTCATTGCCGAAGCTGGCATGATGAACTACATGGAACAAGACATTAGCTTTGAAACGCGTATGGGTGACGGCTCGCAAACTGACCAAGGCTTTATGAGCAAGATGTTCTCGGCAGGCAAACGCATGCTTACGGGGGAGTCTTTGTTTATGACTCACTTCACCAACCAAGGCACAGGTAAACGCCGTGTGGCTTTTGCAGCACCCTACCCTGGCAACATCATGGCATTGGACCTAGCCCAACATGGCGGCCGTATTTTATGCCAAAAAGATGCCTTTCTTGCAGCCGCACGGGGCACCAAAATAGACATTGCCTTTAACAAAAAACTGGGCGCTGGTTTCTTTGGCGGCGAAGGTTTTATTCTGCAGAGTCTAGAAGGTGATGGCATGGCATTTATTCAAGCTGGCGGCACCTTAATCAAACGTGAGCTAAACAACGAAACCCTACGCCTAGACACAGGTTGTTTAGTAGCCTTTGGCCCTGGCATCAACTACGACATAGAAATGGTAAAAGGCATCAAATCCATGCTCTTTGGCGGCGAAGGCCTAGCCCTAGCCACCCTTAGTGGTACCGGTGAAGTGTGGATGCAAAGCCTACCCTTTTCTCGCCTAGCAGACCGTATACTGGCCAACGCACCTAGATCTGGTGGCAGCCGTACCGGTGAAGGTTCTGTACTGGGTGGTTTGGGAGACCTATTGGATGGTGATAACTAGAAACGCTAGCTTATTTCTAAGCTAGATTATCCTGCAAAATCATGTCCGCCGCCTTCTCGGCGATCATAGTAATAGGCGCATGGGTATTGCCAGATACTATGTTGGGCATGATGGAAGCATCCACCACCCGTACGCCTTGCAGGCCATGCACCTTAAGCCGCTCATCTACTACCGCCATAGCATCATGGCCCATCTTGGCCGTGCCGACGGGATGAAAAATAGTGGTGGCTATGTCACCGGCCGCCGTGGCCAGTTCGTCATCACTAGCAAAACCAGTACCTGGTTTCATTTCTTGCGGACTAAATTCCGCTAACCGCTGGGTCGCCATAAGTTTACGCGCATGGCGAATGCTATCGGCCGCCACCTTACGATCTTTATCTGTCGACAAATAACAAGGCTTAATAGCCGGTGGCACACGGTAATCATTACTCACAATATGGCAGGTACCGCGGCTTGTCGGTCGTAAATTACATACGGATACAGTAATACCAGGATATTTGTGCAAGGGCTGCCCAAATGCATCTAGAGACAAAGGCTGCACATGGTATTCAATATTGGCGCAATCATATTCATTGGAGGATCTAGAAAAAGCCCCCAACTGACTCGGAGCCATAGACATAGGGCCAGACTGCGTAAAAGCATATTCAGCGGCGATAGATAACTTACCTAGTAAACTATGGCTTTTTTCATTCAAGGTTTGTGTGTTGGACACCTTAAAGATGGTACGTATTTGCAGATGGTCTTGTAGATTTTCGCCAACGCCTGGCAACTCATGCAACACCGGAATACCCTGAGCCTCAAGTACAGATTTTGGCCCGATACCAGACAACTGCAGTATTTGCGGTGAACCAATAGAGCCTGCCGACAAAAGCACTTCTTTATTCACAGATACCGTAGCTGCGCTACCCTTAAAGTCCACGTCCAAACCAACTGCTTTTGTGTCTTGCATACGCAGTTTTTTAACCTGCGCGCCGGTCATAATGTACAGATTTGACCGGCCCTTAACAGACTCCAAAAAAGCCTTGCGCGAATTCCAGCGCACACCTTTGTTTTGGTTTACCTCAAAGTAGCCAACACCCTCGTTATCACCGCGGTTAAAGTCGTCAGTTTTAGCGACGCCAATCTCTTCGGCAGCTTCTACTACAGCGTCTAAAATAGGCCACGACAAACGCTGAGGTTGTACATGCAACTCCCCGCGTGCCCCGTGAAACTCATCATCACGGGCATAATGCCTTTCTGACTTTTTGAAATAAGGCAGTACCTCATCCCAGCTCCAGCCAGCATTACCCAGCTGCGACCAAGCATCATAATCCTGTGCTTGACCACGTAAATACAACATACCGTTGATCGACGAACACCCCCCCAGCATCTTGCCCCTTGGGTAATTCAAGGCGCGGCCATTAAGGCCTGGCTCGGCTTCCGTCTTTAAACACCAATCCATATTGGGATTGCCCATACAATACAAATAACCCACCGGCACATGTACCCAAAACTTATTGTCAGAACCACCCGCCTCCAGCAACAACACCTTGTTGGCAGGATCGGCACTCAAACGATTAGCCAGCACACA
Source organism: uncultured Pseudomonadales bacterium (assembly GCA_938084925.1). Taxonomy (GTDB): domain Bacteria; phylum Pseudomonadota; class Gammaproteobacteria; order Pseudomonadales; family Balneatricaceae; genus Njordibacter. Next base: position 2,898 of record CALKFY010000005.1, on the reverse strand, counting down.
TCCCGCAGAACCGGCACCAACGATGACATAATCAAATGATCCTAAATCTTTCACGGTATCCATAGCCAAAACATCCTCAGATTTGAAGCTCAAAACATTAGGGTTACGGTAACTCATATTGCGACTTGAATGCTAGTTTTGGTGATATCAGCCTACTAATAAACACGGTCTATACTTATTAAACACATTTATAGGGATTTATGGATAAATCGTATCCTATAGGATAATATATGGGCATTATTACTATCAACCAAACAGTGGAGTTTTCTCACTGGCTCAAAAATATTAAAGATAAGCCAACACGGCAAATACTTGCTAGAAGATTGGAGCGTATTGCTGCCACTGGCAATTTTGGGGATACCAAGCCAATAGGTAATGATATTTACGAACTGCGTGAACACAAAAGTCCAGGTTGGCGTATCTATTATACTTACGAAGCTACTAACGGAATGAGGCTGCTTTGGGGCGGTACTAAAGGTAGCCAATCTAAAGATATTCTGAAAGCCAAAAAGCTGGCCGATATATGAAGAACACATGAAAATGGAAGGAGTATGTATGTCTAGCAATAGCCAAAGAGCAACTAAACCAAACCCAATTAATGATATTCCTTTCGATATGGCTGATTATCTAGAGGATGATGAAGCGATATCTCTATACCTAAACTCAGTACTGCAAGACGGTGATAGCGAAGAGATAGTGAGAGCATTAGGCCATATCGCTCGAGCCAAAGGCATAAGCCAAATTGCAATTGAAACGGGTCTTGGGAAGAATAGCCTATACAAAGCACTCAACGGCACTGCAGCCCCTAAATTTGACACAATATTACGTGTTCTTAGGGCAATGGGTATGGGATTACAAATGACTAAACCACATACTTCCTAAAGGCTTGAACAAAGAGGGATTTGTTAAATCCCAGGCATAAAAAAACGGCTGACTCTTTCGAATCAACCGTTTTAGAATAATTGGTGGAGCCTAGCGGGATCGAACCGCTGACCTCAACACTGCCAGTGTTGCGCTCTCCCAGCTGAGCTAAGGCCCCAAACCTTGTAATCAGGCCGCTGCATGGTGTTTGTTGCGACTTGATGGAGGCGTATTATAAAGAGCTTAGGTAGGATTGCAAGTGCTTTTTGGCAAAACGAATTACTTTTTTAATCAAGGACTTGTGTGGATATAAAGTGAACAGGACAGGCACTTCCCTACGGGAAAAGCCAGTCCCTGAGCACTATAGGCCTAGGTGTCTGGCTCTCATGCCATTGGCATGGGTACCTGACTCGACAGGGTAAGCGCTAGAATAAGGAATAGGAGCCAGGCACTTTCCCTGCGGGAAAAAGCCAGGCTCCTATTCTCAAGCGAAGCTACAGTACGCGGTATTCTTTGTCCCAGCGCTTGGCTTCTTTCTTGGATGGGCCACCCATGACGTTTAGGGCATGGCGCAAGCGTGCACGACTCATGTCGGGGCCGAGAATAACCATGGCATCAAATACGGACACGGAGTTGGCAGTGCCGGTAATGGCCACGAACAACAAGGCGAATAGTTCTTTCGGCTTGATTTCCATGCTTTGTGCCATGCCTTTACAGATGTCAAAGATAGCGTCTTTTTCCCAATGACGTAAGGCTTCTAGCTGCCACAGGGTAAACTGCAAGGTCTTGCGCATTAAATCGTTATCGACCTTGGCGTTGGCTAAGTCTGCTTCAGTAATCTCTGGCATGCCCGATAAAAAGAAGCCAGCTAAGGGGACTATGTCACTAAACTTCTCAATACGTGGCTTAATCAAGGGAATGATTGGTGCCAAATAATCGCTGTTTACGGCCCAGTCTTGCATACGCTGGATAAATTCTGCATCGTTTAGGTCTTCACGCAACCACAGGCCGTTCAACCAAGATAGCTTTTCTTGGTCAAAGATAGGTCCACCTAGGGACACACGCTGAATATCAAAGTTATCGAACATTTCCTGACGGGTGAATTTTTCACGTTCATCTGGCATAGACCAACCCATACGCGCCAGGTAGTTCAACATGGCTTCGGCCATATAACCCATGCGCTGGTAGTACAAAATACTAGTGGGGTTCTTACGCTTACTTAGCTTGCTCTTGTCTGGGTTACGTAGCAATGGCAAATGGCAAAGCTCTGGCATGTCCCAGCCAAAGTACTTGTACAACAACTGGTGCTTAGGTGCGGAGTTGATCCATTCTTCGCCACGCAGTACATGGGTAATGCCCATTAGATGGTCATCAACTACGTTAGCTAAGTGATAAGTTGGCATGCCATCGTTCTTTAGCAATACTTGCATGTCTACTTGGGTCCAAGCGATTTCTACTTCGCCACGTAGCATGTCGTTGAACTTGCAGCTGCCCTCTGCGGGGATCTTCATGCGAATCACATGCGGTTCACCTGCATCTAAGCGCGCCTGTACTTCTTCCTGAGGCAAGTTTAAGCCGCGGCCATCGTAACCAATAGGTAGTTTGTTTTCGGTCTGGTGGCGGCGTAGCTCGTCCAGTTCTTCGGAGGTGGCAAAGCAATAGAAGGCATGGCCATCACGTACCAACTGCTGAGCATGTTGCTTGTAGATGTCACCACGCTCACTTTGGCGGTATGGACCGTGAGGGCCACCCACGTCTGGACCTTCTGCCCATTCGATACCCAACCAACGTAGCGACTCAAGAATAGCCGCTTCAGATTCCGGCGTGCTACGTTCTTGGTCTGTGTCTTCGATACGCAGGATAAACTCACCGCCCTGCTGCTTGGCAAAGGCCAAGTTAAATAGAGCAATGTAGGCGGTACCTAGGTGCGGATCGCCAGTTGGAGATGGCGCGATACGGGTGCGGATAGTCATGGTCAGAATCAGCTGATTGGAAAAGGCCGTATTATACCGAAAAAAATCGCTAACGGGGACTGGC
>CALKFY010000004.1 GCA_938084925.1 uncultured Pseudomonadales bacterium | reverse complement strand
CGCAATGACGACGGGCAAAGTTTAGGTTACTTGGGTAATTTTCGGTGTTTTACCAAGCCATCATCTAAGTGTACCCAGCTTAGTTGCTCGTCAGTGAACAAATGAGCCGAAGGCCGATACTTCTCCGGGTCTTCCAGGGCTGACAAATAGAAATGTATATTGTCTGAGTCCTGCTTGGCATCATAGGCAACTGGGCTACCACAATGACGGCAGAACCAACGCTTTACCCCTTCCGATGACTTGTAAGCCCGCAGATACCAACCTTTGGTTTCCGCATTTTCCCGCGGCACACCCACAAAAGTTGTGTAGGGCGCTGAGCAATTTCGACGACAAGATTCGCAGTGGCAATTAACCACCCAAGAAGGCTCGCCAGTAAAGGTAAAACTAGTTTGGCCACACAAGCAGTGACCTTTGGTTGTTTCTGTCATGGGATGGTGTTCATAGTTGCGTCAGCCCCCATAATGCCCAATCACTGTGAGTATCGCAATAAGGCCAAGGTCTGAACTAACCAGCGCTAATCAAAGTAGGCATAACAATAAGAGGCTGGCTTCAGGCCTTCCTGCTCTGCCGAACAAGGCTGACACACATTGGTACCTGACAAGCCGCGGTAACGCTTGCACTGCAAACATTTGGCCTTGTGATGAAGGTGCCATTCTAAACCAGGAAACTCCTGCCAAGTTTTGCCAAACTCCAAAATAGTACGACCTTTTAGACGGTCGCCCGCACGATACTGCCCAGCAATCACTTTGAGTCTGTTTTCAATGGCACGCTGGCGGCGCTGCTGCTCTATTTCTGCTTCATCAGGGCCCATGTGAGATGCCAAGATGGCCATGGTGGCGTCAAAATCAGATTGCTGTTGCTGGAACTTATTCAGAGCTAAATCAATTTGTGCCGCTCTACCTAGGGGCAGAATATAAGCCAGCAGATCTGGGTCCCAATGACCACCTACAGTGTGCAACACTTCCGCTAGGTCGGTGGAAAAAGGCCCATAAAGGCGCATTTCATTTGGGGTAGTCACCAGCTCGTAACCTAGCGGCAAATGCTGCCATTGATACGTGGGGTAGCTGAGCATGGACGCCGAAGATTCAGAAATATCATCAAATAAATCAGACATAAGAACCTCCTGTTTTGGCAAAGGTGATAAATTGGATTAATCCAACCTACTCCATATCATAGTCATCATCGTAACTATGAACGAGATCTTCAAAGCGGCTGTATTTACCCACAAAGGCCACGCGCACAGTACCGATAGGACCGTTACGTTGCTTACCGATGATGATTTCGGCTTTACCCTTATCAGGGCTGTCTTCGTTGTACACCTCATCACGATAGATAAACATGATAACGTCGGCATCCTGCTCGATGGCGCCGGATTCACGCAAGTCCGAGTTTACCGGACGTTTGTTAGGGCGTTGTTCCAAACTACGGTTAAGCTGAGACAAGGCCACTACCGGGCACTCTAGTTCTTTCGCCAAAGCTTTGAGGGAACGTGATATTTCAGAAATTTCCGCTGTCCGGCCTTCGGTAAAGCCTTTTATCTGCATCAATTGCAGGTAATCGATCATGATCAGGCCGACTTTGCCATGTTCACGAGCAATACGTCTTGCACGAGTGCGCATTTCTGTGGGGCTAATGCCCGCCGTATCGTCTATATATAACGGCTTATCTTTCAATAAGTTAACGGCACCCGTTAGCTTTGGCCAATCATCTTGCTCTAGCTTACCGGTACGTACACGGGTCTGGTCTATACGACCTAGGGACGCCAACATACGCATCATCAACTGATCGGCAGGCATCTCCAAACTAAATACCAATACTGGGGCGTCGCCAATAACGGCGGCATTTTCCACGATGTTCATGGCAAAGGTGGTCTTACCCATGGAAGGTCGACCAGCGACAATGATCAAGTCAGAATTTTGCAAACCCGTGGTTTTAACATCTAGGTCCGTAAAGCCACTAGTCAGACCAGTAAGCTCATCACCGGCATTAAACAACTGATCAATACGTTCGACGGCTTTTTTAAGAATTGGGTTTACCGGTAGCGGGCCACCTTCTTTTGGGCGCGCTTCGGCAATTTCAAAGACGCGACGCTCGGCTTCATCCAAAACATCAGCGGAAGACCGGCCTTCTGTATGAAAGGCGGAATCAGAAATTTCATTAGCGACACCAATCAACTGGCGCAATATGGCCCGCTCGCGCACGATGTTAGCGTAGGAGGCGATGTTAGAAGCACTTGGCGTGTTTTTTGCCAGCTCACCTAAATAGGCCAGACCGCCCGCTGTTTCCAGCTCATCAATGCGGCTCAGCTCTTCCGATAAAGTAATAACATCGATAGGCCGCCCCTCACCCACCAACTTGGCCATAACACGGAAAATCAGCTTATGATCATGACGATAAAAGTCCACCTCAGCAACGGCTTCGGCCACCCGGTCCCACGCCATTTCGTCTAGCATCAAACCACCCAATACGGATTGTTCGGCTTCGACAGACTGGGGTGGCACCTTGAGGGCGTCCAACTCCTGATCATTACTTATGGAGGTAACATTGGTGGCCATAGAGGTCTCTAAAAAACGGGCTAAATATAAATTTTACGCAAGGGGCTAATCATATCTTAGAAGCGCAACAATTTCACCTGCAAGCCTATTTTTCGTTTTGCTTTCCATTACTCAAAGTCAGTGACTTTTATCGTTCAATTGCATATACTGGACATATATACAGTACATGTAATTGGAGACCTTATGACCATTCGCACCCTGCATCAGGTAATCGGTAGAAACGACCAAGTTATTGGAGAATTTATGGACCTCAAACAAGCCAAAGAAATGGACAACCGCACGGACGTACTCTATTTTTTGGCGGATTTAATGGAGGCACAAGGTATAAGCGAGCAGCAAGCCGAGACGATTGCCGAGCACATGCTTAATGATGAGGTACGCAGCGAAGTGATTACCCGCTTACGCAGTGTTAAGGACTTACCGACTAGTGCAGTGACTGAAAGCTAATAGCAAGTGAATACGAAGGGGACTGGCTCTTATTTGGGAGCGCAGCGAACAAAAAGTGCCTGCTCCCTGATCAAATGAGGGCACTATTAAATGGGCAGATTAATTGAATGGGGGACAGGCACTTCCCTACGGGAAAAGCCAGCCCCCTATCAGCGCACTAGCAAACCCCAGACACAAAAAACCCGCTATATAGCGGGTTTTTAGCTTAAAGCCGTAATAATGAATTATTACTCAGCTTCAACCTGGATAGTTACGTCAACGCTTACGTCACTGTGTACTTGTACAGCAATTTCGTAAGAGCCGATGTTGCGCAAAGCGCCTTCAGGAAGCTTAACTTCAGACTTGTCGATAACATGGCCTGCAGCAGCAAGGGCATCAGCGATGTCCTTAGTACCGATAGAACCAAACAACTTGCCTTCATCACCAGCGTTAGCGGCGATAGTAACAACCAATTCGTTCATTGCTTCAGCGCGTGCTTGTGCAGCAGCTAGCTTTTCAGCAGCAGCAGCTTCAAGTTCAGCACGACGAGCTTCGAAAGATTCTTTGTTAGCCTTGTTGGCAGGAACAGCTTTGCCTTGAGGGATCAAGAAGTTACGGCCGTAACCAGCCTTAACGTTTACCTGGTCACCTAGGGCACCCAACTTACCTACTTTTTCCAGCAGAATGACTTGCATATTAGTATCCTCCTAGTTTATTGGTGGCTGTCAGTGTACGGCAACAAAGCCACGTAACGAGCGCGCTTGATAGCAGTAGCCAACTGACGTTGGTAACGAGCTTTAGTACCAGTAATACGGCTAGGAACAATCTTGCCAGTTTCGGTAACGTAGCCCTTTAGGACTTCAATATCTTTGTAGTCGATTTCAGAAACGCCTTCGGCGGTGAAACGACAGTACTTACGACGACGGAAAAAACGTGCCATGGTCAATATCTCCTATTGATTATTCGGCCGCAGCTTCAGCAGCTGGGGCTTCTTCTGCAGGGGCTTCAGCTTTTGGAGCTTCGGCTTTAGGTGCACGCTCTTGACGACGACGGTCTTCACGGCTTTCTGCAGCTTTAATTGGAGAATCACCAGTAACGGCAGCCTTCATACGTACAACCATGTTACGGATAACCGCATCGTTGTAACGGAAGTTGCTTTCTAGTTCTTCCAGGGCAACACCGGTACATTCAACGTTCATAAGAACGTAGTGTGCCTTGTGGATTTTGTTGATTGGGTATGCCAAGTGACGACGGCCCCAATCTTCCAAACGATGAATAGCACCACCGTCCGCTTCAATAGCAGACTTGTAACGCTCGATCATAGTAGGAACTTGTTCGCTCTGGTCAGGGTGTACCAGAAATACGATTTCATAATGACGCATTGTGCGCTCCTTATGGGTTATAGCCTCCAGTACTGCACCTGCAACTATTACAGGGAGCCCGAAAGCAAGGAGTTAAATTCCACATGTAAAATGTGAAGGGCGCATTATACACACATCCCCACCTTGACTCAAGAAAGCACCTTATGCATTGGGAGCCTATGCGCTGCAACAACAAGCTGCCATAATACAGCGCACAAGAAATCCAAGCAGCGGCAAGCGCCCAGACTTGCCCACACACAGAGACACACTTATGCGCAGAGATACTGCTCACCTGGGCGAAAAGCCTATTATTGGCCTGTTTTTTGGCATCGCCCTACCCATCGCTGTCGGCATGATGGTACACGGCCTATACAACGTCGTAGACGCTATCTTTGTGACTCGCGCCCTAGGTGCTGACGCTATGGGCGGCATCTCTATTGTATTTCCTATTCAAATGTTTGTTTTCGCCTTGGCCACGCTAGTGGGTAGCGGTATGGCCTCCATTGTGGCGCGTCATCTGGGTGCCAAGAATACTGAAGGCGCACAAGCCACTATTGATATGGCCATGCGCCTAGCTATCGGCTTTGCCATTATTTTAACTATGGGTATCTATATCAACATGCAGGAAATTCTAGCCTACATGGGAGTTTCCGAGACCTTAATGCCCTACGCTGTCGATTACCTACTACCCATTACCTTGCTTGGCATTCCTATTACTATGATCAATCAAGTGCCAGGGGATGCCCTACGAGCCGAAGGCAAGGCCATGTTTATGATGGCCATCATGACCTTATCAGCCGTGCTCAACATTATTTTGGATGCAGTATTTATCTTTGTCCTAGAAACGGGTGTTGAAGGTGTTGCTTATGCGACTGTAATTTCACAAGTTGTGGCCATGGCCATTGGCTTTTGGTTCTTTATTTCGGGTAAAACCCAGCTCAAGATCCGCCCTTTCGCCTATGAGACCGACAACAAAGTACTTAACGAAATTATCCTCCTAGGCATACCGATTCTTATCGCTCACGCCGGGGTTTCCATATTCATCGCCTTCACCAATTTCTCATTGGCGCAACTACCGAACATCGACAACGATCTGTATATCAGTGCCTACGGTCTTATCGGCCGCTTGGTAATGTTTGCTATCTTGCCATTGATTGCTATGACCATTGCCTTTCAAACTTTGGCTGGCTTTAACTATGGCGCAAAGTTATACGGCCGCGTACGCGCCATTATAAAAGTAGGCCTTATTGCGGCACTGAGCTATGGCATATTGATGAGTGCCATCATGACCCTAGCGCCCTACCCAATTATTAGCATGTTCACCCAGCAAGAAGCCCTGATCCATACTGCAGCTGGCATTGCCATGTGGGTATTTATGGCCTTCCCATTAGCCAACGCCCACGGCCTAGCTAGCGCCTTCTTCCAGGCCATTGGCAAGGCTCGCGAAGCTTTGTTCTTATCTTCTTTACGCATTTACTTCTTGCTATTGCCTGGGCTGCTTATCTTACCCACTTTTTATGGCTTGAAGGGATTGTGGCTCGCCTTCCCTATTGCCGACGGCATCGCTTTTGTAATTGTCATGGTATTATTATTCCGTGAGCGCCGACGCCTAGCCATGCTAGAACAAGCCCAGCAAGCACAATAAACAGGAATTTAGACAATGATTTTAATTTTATGGTTACTCGGCATCTTAATTGTTGCCCTGACTGTACGCCAACTTCTCAAGAGCGCCCCCACCAATGGCAAACCATTTTTGCTACGTGTCGTGGTGGTACTGGTTTTATTAGTGGCCGCGGCCATGGCTATGCGAGGCTTATGGCCTGTAGCTATGAGTTTACTTGGCGGCCTCATGATTTACGGACGCCCTGTACTACAGGCATTTGGCCTCTGGCGTCAGTTTCAATCCATGCAGCAAAAGCAACAAAATCAATCAACACCTGGGGCTAATAGTGGCACCATGGACACTGCCACTGCTTGCCAAATTTTGGAACTAGAAGAAAACCCTAGTAAAGAAGACATATTGGCTGCTCACAAACGTATGATGGCAAAAAACCACCCTGATAAGGGGGGTAGCACCTATTTGGCTAGCCAGATCAATCAAGCAAAAGACTTATTATTAGCCGAACTAGAAAACTAGCTTAAGCCAAATAAATTGCATTAAAAAAGGGACTTAAATAAGTCCCTTTTTTACTTTCGAGCTAATCAAAACTCAGCGGCACTAGTACCCTTTTTATAACCGACTGGCACTACATAACGATCCGTAGAATCAATCACATGCCAAAGGCTATCTTCGGTAAATGGCTTGATCAAATAACCGTTGAAGCCACTGTCTTCCCAGATTTCACGATTACCATCAGGCTGCTTAGCGGTCACCGCGATGATGCGAGTAGGTTCGTCATCGGGTTTTTCCAAGGCACGAATAATTTGCGTAGCCACATTACCATTTAGCTCTGGCATCATAATATCCATTAGGATCAGGTCATAATGGTTGTGCTCGAAGCAATCTAAGGCTTCGGAGCCATTGCTAGCGGTGTCTATTTCATAATCGCGCAAATCCAGCATGGCCGAAAGTATTTCTACATTGTAGCGATCATCATCGACTACCAATACTTTTTTAATTTCGCTCATAATACGAACTTTCCTTTCCTAGCGACAAACTATTAGCGCTTGTATATAACAACATTTAGAGAATCTAACGCTCTCTTTTAGATGATTAAGAATTATACAACTAAACCAGCTATTGCCAAGTAATATTTTTTAGTCATTAGTCTGGCGTTGACGCACTGCTTCAAACAAGCAAACACCCGTTGCCACAGAGACATTAAGGCTACTCACTTCTCCCGCCATGGGGATTTTAATCAACTGATCACAGGCTTCACGAGTTAGACGACGCATGCCGTCTCCTTCTGCACCCATTACCAGAGCCATAGGCCCTGTTAAACTGGCATCATAAACCAGCTGATCAGTTTCTCCTGCCGTGCCGGTAATCCACACGCCTTGATCCTGCAAACTCTTAAGACAACGCGCCAAGTTAGTCACTTGAATGAAGGGCACGCTCTCTGCAGCACCACAGGCCACCTTGGAAACGGTACTATTCAAGCTAGCTGACTTGTCTTTAGGCGCGATCACCGCATGTACACCGGCAGCATCTGCCGTACGTAAGCAAGCACCTAAATTATGTGGGTCCGTGACACCATCCAGCACCAGCAAAAAAGCTGGCTCCTGCAAACCTTTCAGCAACTCGTTCAAATCAGACTCGTTCTTCACAGGTGTTGGTGTGCAAGCTGCCACCACGCCTTGATGACGCCCCTTTACACGTTGATCTAGTTCTTTACGAGGTACAATATTGGTGGCAATTTCTTGCTCTGCCGCTAACACTTGCAGTTTTTGCAGGCGCTGATCTTCGCGCCCCTGCTGCATCCAAAGCTCTTGCACCTGCTCTGGATTACGCTGCAATTTGGTTTGCACCGCGTGTAAACCAAATACAAATTCCACTTGTTTCATGTCTTAAACCCTAGCGCTTTTTACGTCGTTTGCTATTGCTGTTGCCATGGGCTTTGCCAGACTTGCTACCTTTGCCCCTGCCTTTGTTAGCTGCTTCAGCCAGTTCAAAGTCGATCTTTTTCTCATCAAGGTCAACCCGCATCACCTTCACTTGCAAGCTGTCACCTAAACGGAAGCTGCGACCAGTACGTTCACCTTGCAGGCGGTTTTTGGCTTGATCAAAGTGGTAATAGTCGCCAGGTAAAGAGCTGATATGCACCAGGCCTTCAACAAACACATTGTCTAAATTAACAAACAAACCAAAGCTAGTCACAGCGTTGATAGTGCCAACAAACTGATCGCCAATATGGCCTTGCATGTATTCACATTTCAACCAACCATCCACTTCCCAGCTGGCTTCATCGGCACGCCTTTCGGCCATGGAACAATGTTCACCCAGTACCGCTACCTGCTCAGTAGAGTATGGGTACCAGGGTGTACTAGGCTTAGTATTAGTAGCACTTATGCGTTTTACATAACGGCTAGACTGCTTGCTTTGAATGACACTTCTGATAGCACGATGCACTAACAAATCAGGATAGCGGCGAATAGGTGAGGTAAAGTGAGCGTACGCATCATAGCCCAAACCAAAGTGACCTTCATTTTCTGGTGTATACACAGCCTGACTCAAAGAGCGTAGCAAAACTGTTTGCACCAAATCCGCTTCCGGGCGACCTTTAACCTGCTCAAGCAAGGTTTGGTAATCCTGTGGAGTAGGGTCAACGCCACCGGCTAGATTCAAACCCAGTTCACCTAAATAGCTACGCAAGTTTTCCAGCTTAGTTGGCTTAGGACCCTTATGTACGCGATACAAGCTGGCCAGCTTGTGCTTCGCCAAGAACTTAGCTGTACTCACATTTGCGCACAACATGCACTCTTCAATCAGCTTGTGCGCATCATTACGTACCACAGGTACAATATCATCGATCTTACGATCTTCACCAAAGACAATACGCGTCTCTTGGGTTTCAAAATCAATAGCGCCGCGCTCTGTACGCGCCTTGCGCAAAACTTTATACAAGCGGTGCAACTCATCCACTGGTTGGCAAATACCAGCATGTTCTTGTCGTAAAGCATGATTCTTGGGATCGCGTGCATCTAGCATAGCGCCCACTTGCGTATAAGTCATACGGGCATGGGAATGAATCAAACCTTCATAAAAACTATAGCCGGATAACTTGCCCTTGGCACTGATGGTCATTTCACAAACCATCACTAAACGATCCACATGTGGATTCAAGGAACACAAACCATTGGAAATGGCTTCTGGCAGCATGGGCACGACGCGCTCTGGAAAATACACAGAGGTAGCACGGCGATGAGCTTCATCATCCAGTGGCGTATCATCGCGCACATAATGACTGACGTCGGCAATAGCCACATACAAACGCCAGCCACCTAATCGCTTCTTACGGCAGTAAACAGCATCATCAAAGTCGCGGGCATCTTCACCATCAATGGTGATAAACGGCAGTTTACGCAGATCAACACGGTCAGCCTTATCGGCTTCGGCAACTTGTGGCGCAATAGTTGCAGCTTGCGCTACTACTTCTGCGGGCCACTCATGAGGAATACCATGGTTACGGATAGCCACATCGATTTCCATACCTGGTGCCATATGCTCACCAAGAATCTCCACTACCTTACCAATCGGTTGATTGCGCTTAGTCGGCTGCTGGGTAATATCCACTACTACGTATTGACCAGGCTTAGCCTGCAAGACAGAGTCCGCTGCAATCATCACATCTTGACTGATACGCTGATTATCAGGACGTACAAAACTAACTCCCGATTCGCTGCTAAAGCGACCTACGACCTGCTTAGTATTACGTTCAGTGACCTCCACAATGCCGCCTTCTGGACGGCCTCTGCGATCTACACCAATAACACGCACCAAGGCCTTATCACCATCCAACACCATGCGCATTTGCCGGTTATGCAAATATAAATCTTCACTACCGTCGTCCGGCTTAAGAAAACCAAAACCATCGCGATGGCCAATAACGCGGCCTAAAATCAAATCCATCTTGCTAATGGCGCCATAGGCACCTTTACGGTCACTAATCAGCTGCCCATCACGTTCCATCGCCCGTAAGCGACGACGCAAACCTTCAATTTCATCTAAATCAAATAAGCCCAATTCAAAGCTCAGCTGTTTCATTGTTGCCGGACCACTGCGGTCACTCAACAAGTCTAAAATAAACTCCCGACTAGGAATGGGGTTCTCGTATTTCTTTGCCTCACGTTCAGCGTGAGGATCTTTACTCAATGTCATTTTTTTAACCATATTCAAAATATGCGCACATTATACGCTGTTCTTATGACAGATAGGGGTCACAGGGACGCACTGGTCAAAAAAAAGCCAACTTGAGGCATTTAATATAGAAATAAAACATCAAATAGATGACGCATATAGTCAAGTGAGGCTAAGCTAAGGCCGTATACTGAGATAATCTAAAAGTAATGGAGCTCAAGCATGAGTCAGCAAGTCGTTAACATTAGCCGCAACAATGGCGTATTTGAAGTAGAACTAGATCGCCCTAAGGCCAACGCCATCGACCTAACTACCAGCCGTTTGATGGGTGAAGCCTTTAAAGAGTTTCGTGACGATCCAGAAATGCGTGTTGCCATTATCAAAACTGCTGGTGATCGCTTCTTCTGCGCCGGCTGGGACCTAAAAGCCGCAGCCAATGGTGATGAAGTAGATGGTGACTATGGAGTTGGCGGGTTTGGCGGTTTGCAAGAACTGCGCGACCTCAACAAGCCCGTTATCGCTCAGGTTAGCGGCATGGCTTGTGGCGGCGGATTTGAACTTGCCCTATCAGCAGACTTAATTTACTGCACAGATACTTCCAGCTTTGCGCTACCTGAAATAAATTCAGGTACCGTGGCGGACGCAGCAACCGTAAAACTACCCAAGCGAATCCCTTACCATGTTGCTATGGAAATGTTATTTACCGGTCGCTGGATTGATGCAGCCGAAGCCAAACAGTGGGGCCTAGTGAACGAAGTATTACCTGTGGACCAGCTAGCCGAGCGCGTACAAGAAGTGGCCCGCCAACTAGCCAGTGGCCCACCATTGGTATTTGCTGCCATAAAAGAAATCGCCCGCGAAGCTGAAGACATGAAGTTTCAGGATGCCATGAACAGCATCACCAAACGCCAGCTTGCCACGGTAGATACGCTTTATGACAGTGAAGACAATCTAGAAGGCGCCAAAGCCTTTGCTGAGAAGCGCGATCCTATCTGGAAAGGTAGGTAAACAGATTCATAATGTCATTGCGAGGAGCGAAGCGACGTGGCAACCTCTAGCAAGATTGCAGTGTGCTGATGGAGGTTGCTTCGCTAAGCTCGCAATGACGGAATCTATCCTTCGCAATGACGAGAAAATTCATCCGAGCAATTGCCTAACAAACGGCAACAAGTCACTCGCCAACATACCGCGCCGACCGTCTTGCGCCGCCATATCAGCCGCTTTTGAATGTACCCAAGCTGCCATTTTAGCTGCATCTTCTAGCTCAAGGCCTTGCGCCAACATAGCCCCACAAACACCCGCCAATACATCACCCATACCAGCACTGGCCATGCCTGCATTACCTACGCCTAGTACAGAGACTTGCTGATTTGGGCCACATATTAAAGAGCCCGCACCCTTGAGTATTACCACACCACCGTATTCTTGTTGCAACTTGCGTATAGCCGCAAAGCGATCTGCCTCTACTTCTGAGGTGGTGCAACCAAGCAAACGCGCGGCTTCTCCAGGGTGAGGTGTGAGTATCCAGTTGTCACGCCTTTGCGATACGGCAGCTAAAAGGTTTAAGCCATCTGCATCCACAACCATGGGCTTATTAAGCGCCAGACAATGCTGCCAAGCAGAATGACCAAATTCATCCTGACCTAAGCCCGGACCGATGACCAACACATCGGCCTGCTGCCAGTTATCACGCACCAACATCAGTTCAGGCTGCGCCATGGTGACATAGGGCCCTTGTTCAGGCTGAGTATAAACGGACACTAAACCTGCTCCAGCGCGTGCCGCTCCCTGAGCAGCTAACACCACAGCACCAAAAGTACCCATATCGCCGCCCACCACAAACACATGACCATGATGGGTTTTATAACTACTAGCAGCGCGCTGTAACATATCCACAGGTGCCACTTCGGCGATTAATAGTTGCGCACTGACAGGTATCTGATTATAAACACTAGCACGCACGCCTAGGCCCGCAAAACGAACCTCACCACAATAGTTTCTGGCTTGCCCTGTATACATGCCCTGTTTACGACCAATAAAGGCTGTGGTCACATCAGCTTTAACGGCACCACCCAAGACTCGCCCAGTATCTGCGCACAAACCGGAGGGGATATCGATGGCAAGCACGGGCTTAGCAATATCATTTAGCTGTGCGATCCAGTCTTGATATAGACCCTTAACGTCACCTTGCAGCCCTGTTCCTAACAAGGCATCGACCACAACATCGGCCGTAGCCAACGGTAGCTGAGACAAACCAACCTGCACTTCTAGCTGACAGTTTAGATAGGCTTGATAAGCATCGCCCGTTAGCTCCAGAGGGTCACACACGGAAAACAAGCTCACTTGTATGCCCGCCCGTCTTGCGAACTCTGCCACTATATAACCATCGCCACCATTATTGCCTTTACCGCACAATACCGACAAATTTTGGCAGTCAGGCCAATGATATTGTATTTGAGAAAAGGCAAAATGCCCTGCTGAGCTCATCAAGGCATATCCAGATACTTTACCTTGCCCTATTGTAAGACGATCAAGCTCGCGTGTCTGGGCTGCTGTATATAGGTCGACAGGCATTATCAACTCCATGGAAAAGGTATAACTTAACTATAATACTCAGGCACAAAAAAAGCAGCCCTGGGCTGCTTTTTATATTTGGGGTCAGACCGAAGGTCAGAGCCCAATAGAGAGTGTATTAAGCACCAAAAGAGTGACGCTTAACAATAGTCTCAACACGATCTGGGCCAGTAGAAATGATATCCACTGGCGCACCGATGATTTCTTCGATACGGGCGATATAAGCCAAGGCTGCGGCTGGCAGCTGGTCTTCACTTTGCGCACCCAATGTGGACTCCGTCCAGCCAGGCATGGTCTCGTAGACAGGTGTTACCGCTTCAAAGCCTTCGCTGTCACTTGGGCAAGGTACAGAGTTGCCGTTGGCATCCACGTAGTCTATGCATAGCTTAATTTCTTCCATGCCGTCCAGTACGTCCAGCTTGGTCAAGCAGATGCCAGACACACTGTTAATTTGAATGGCATGGCGTAGTGCCACAGCATCAAACCAACCGCAACGACGAGGGCGACCCGTAGTGGCACCAAATTCGTGGCCACGAGTGGCTAGGCCTAGGCCTACGTCGTCAAACAATTCTGTGGGGAACGGTCCCGAACCAACACGCGTAGTGTAGGCCTTGGTGATACCTAAGATGTAATCTAGGTATAAGGGGCCAAAACCGGAACCAGTAGCGGTGCCGCCAGCTGTGGTGTTAGACGAAGTTACGTAGGGGTAGGTACCATGGTCGATATCTAGCAAGGTGCCTTGGGCGCCTTCAAACATGATATTTTCACCAGCACGACGCAAGTCATGCAGGGTAGCGGTTACATCGCACAATAGTGGCTTAACAATTTCCGCTTGCGCAAGAGCTTCTGCCAATACTGTGTCATAGTCTAGTGGCTTGGCACGGTAGTAATTTTCTAGCACGAAATTATGATAAGTCATGATTTCTTTTAGCTTGGTAGCAAAACGCTGCGGGTCGAGCAAATCACCAAGACGCAGGCCACGACGAGCAACCTTGTCTTCGTAGGCCGGGCCAATACCACGACCAGTAGTGCCAATTTTGGCTTCGCCACGGGCTACTTCACGGGCGTTGTCCAAAGCAATATGATAAGGCAAGATCAAAGGACAAGCCGGGCTAATACGTAGGCGTTCGCTAACAGGCACATCACGTTCTTCTAGCTGCGTGATTTCTTTTAGCAAAGCATCCATGGCCACAACCACACCGTTGCCGATGTAGCAGGTGACGTTTTCGCGTAGGATGCCGGAAGGAATCAGGTGCAGAACGGTTTTTTCTCCGTCAATGACCAGAGTATGACCAGCATTGTGACCACCTTGAAAACGCACCACGGCGTTAGCTTGGTCGGTCAACAAATCAACTATTTTGCCTTTGCCTTCGTCACCCCATTGGGTACCCAGGACTACGACATTTTTTCCCATAATATTATGCTCGAAACATTCGTTAGAATTTAAAGATCAATCAATATGCCAAGCATCATCACGCCAGCTAAGCTGGTGTATTGCCTTGACATCGGAAGTTGTTGGCCCTGACAACTGAGCTAAGACGCGGAAACCTTGACCACGTAGCTCAGCTTCTTTTTGCCACAAGAGTTGGCACTGTTCAGTACTCAATCCATCACGGCTAGGCACAGCAACGCTCTGTTCGGGCGCTACTTCTGCCGAAGATAATTCGGCAAGAATTTTCAAGTCGGCACTAAAGCCTGTAGCAGGACGGGCACGACCAAACACACGGCCGATATCGTCGTAACGACCACCCTTGGCAACTGGTTGACCGAAGGCCGGCGTCAAGGCAGCAAATACCACCCCTGTGTGGTACTCATAGCCACGCAGCTCAGCCAAATCAAAATACAGAGTCACTGCGGGGAAGCGTAGCTGCACCGCACTAGCAAGCTGTTGCAAGTAGGCCACAGCCTCAAGCACTTCAGAACCTGCACCAGCAAATACCTCTACGGCTTTGTTTAGTACACTGATATCGCCATACAAGCGAGCCAATTGATGTAGCATTTGCTGATCAGCTACTGGAATATCTAGGCTAGCTACAAAAGCATCAATGTCTGCCACGGCTTTGGTCTGCAACAAGGCAAACAAAGCACGTTCTTGTTCTTGGCTCAGGCTCATGCCAGCCAACAGACCTTTATAGATACCTATATGGCCTAAATCCAATGTTAAAGGAGCATCAATACCAATATGGGTTATGCTTTCTAACATCAAACTAATAATTTCTAAATCACTGTCTAGGCCAGAATGGCCATACAATTCCGCACCCACTTGTAGCGGACTACGAGAAGCCAAGGCGTTGGCTGGAGAGGTGTGCAATACGGTGTTGGAATAACACAAGCGATTGACGCCTTGAGCACCCAAGCTATGGGCATCAATACGTGCAACTTGTGGCGTGATGTCAGCGTGGATACCCATGGTACGACCGGTAAGCTGGTCGATGACCTTAAAGGTGGCTACATCTAAGTCGTTGCCGGTACCGATTAGCAAAGACTCTATAAATTCGATCAACGGCGGCATCACCATGTCATAGCCCCAGCTATGATGTAGGTCTAGCAAACGTCTACGCAGGGTTTCTATACGGCCTGCTTCTGGAGGCAGCACTTCCTTTACGCCATCAGGCAGTAACCAACGATTTGCACCAGTCATGGTATCCCTTCAATTTCCTAACGAACCAACCAAAGTAACGCCAAGCCGATTAACATGCTTAGCAAACCTAGCACCCGCATATTGGCATCACTAATTTGTGCCAGCTGAGCTACCAAACGGCGCCAGCGCTGGGGGTATAAAAACGGCAAAATCCCTTCAAGCACCAACATTAGGCTTAAGGCAACCAAAAGACTATGGGCTAAATCACTCATGGGCTACTCGAGGAAGCGTTCTTATTAATCATGTTTATGCGTACTAATAATTTCGCTTTAAACACAAAAAAACCGAGCATCACAGGCTTGTCATCAAGCATGCTTCTCGGTTAACGAATTCTACGCTTTTAGCACCGAAATGGCCACTTTTTTATCCCTTATAACGAGAATTTATGCAACCATATACAGCGTCTTTCCCTGACTTTAACACAGCCACAAAAAAACCCGCCGCAGCGGGTTTTTTTAGCATTACCTAACCAGAGGTTTGGTAATAGAAAAGAGACTATTAAGCTTCGCGCTTAGCCAACTTTTCCTTGATACGTGCAGCCTTACCAGACAATTCACGCAAGTAGTACAGCTTAGCCTGACGTACGTCACCGCGACGCTTAACAGCAATGCTGTCAACCTGGTGGCTGTAAGTCTGGAAAGTACGCTCAACGCCCACACCGTGGGAGATCTTACGTACAGTGAAAGCCGAGTTTAGGCCACGGTTACGTACACCGATAACCACACCTTCGTACGCCTGTAGACGCTCACGAGTGCCTTCCTTAACTTTAACCTGAACAACCACGGTATCACCGGGGCCAAACTCAGGCATTTCTTTGTTCATTTGTTCAGCTTCAATTTGCTGAATGATGCTATTTTTACCGCTCATGGCTCGCTCCTATTCTTCAACCGTTGACGTTGCCGTCGTACGGATAAAATTTTCTAAAGACTGCTCTTGCTCTTTGGTAAGCGTCATTTGTTCTAGTAAGTCTGGTCGTCGCTGCCAAGTTCGCCCTAGCTGCTGCTGCATTCGCCAATTGGCGATTGCCTTGTGATCACCACTTAACAGTACCGGTGGTACCGCCATACCCTCAACCACTTCTGGTCGGGTATAGTGTGGACAATCCAACAACCCTTGAGCGAAAGAATCTTCCTGAGCTGACTCAGCGTGACCCAATACACCAGGCAACATTCGTGCTACAGCGTCAACAAAAACCATGGCGGGCAATTCACCCCCGCTAAGCACAAAATCACCTAGCGACCATTCTTCGTCAATATCGGTAGACAATAAACGTTCGTCGATTCCTTCGTAACGCCCTGCCACCAACACCAAGCTTTGCTGCTTGGCCAACTCCAACACGCCGGCTTGATCTAATTTGCGCCCTTGGGGTGATAAATATATCACCTTGGGGTTGGGCAAATCCGTCTTGGCTGCAGCAATGGCATCGCGTAAAGGTTGCACCTTCATCAACATGCCTGGGCCACCGCCATAAGGTCGATCATCAACCGTACGATGCTTGTCCTGAGTAAAGTCGCGCGGGTTAACCCCGGCTACCTGCAACAGCCCTTGCTGGACTGCTCTCCCTGTAACGCCGTAGTCCGTAATGGCCTGTAGCATTTCAGGAAACAGTGTAACGACACCTACCTTCACTTAAAACTCCGGATCCCAATCGACCCGAATAACGCCTCCTAAGAGGTCAATCTTTGTGATCACCTGATCAGGTAGCCAAGGTATCAAACGCTCTTCAGTGTCGATACTGTCTTGATTACCCCTTACCACTAGCACATCGTTTGCACCGGTAGCTAACAGGTGGTCGACTTTACCAAGCTTTACGCCTGTTTCAGTCTCTACATTCATCCCGGTAAGTTGTGACCAGTAATAATCGCCTTCTTCGAGTTCAGGCAACATGCTCCGATCTACCGCTATTTCAGCACCAGCATACAGCTTGGCCATTTCGCGGTCATTACAACCTTCCAGTTGCGCAACTAGTCCTTTGCCGTGTAGCTTGCCTTGCTTAACCTTTACTTCCTGCCACTGACCATTCATCAGAATCTGCCACGGCTGGTAAGCAAATATGTTATCCATGGGTTCGGTATTAGAAAATACCTTTACCCAGCCCTTTACCCCGTAAACCGTGGTAATACGACCGAGCTTAACGCGTTGGTCTTGGGCCATAACAAACTATCCTATACTTAGACTAATTATGCGTACTTATTCAGCTGCTGTACGAGCAGCTTTAATCAAACCAGCAACGCGGCCAGTAGGTTGGGCACCACGGCCTAACCAGTAATCAACGCGATCCATATCGATGCGTGTTACTTCTTCTTGACCACGAGCAACAGGGTTGAAGAAACCCACACGCTCGATAAAGCGACCATCACGCGGGTTGCGCTGATCTGCTACTGTTAAATGATAAAATGGACGCTTCTTGGAGCCTCCACGAGCTAAACGAATGATTACCATGCGTTAGATCCCTTTATGTCGTGTGAGCTTTGAAATCACTCACGGTTTATCTAGCCCTTACCCACACCATTGCAGATAGGACACAAGTAGGACAGTGTCCTACGAGGGCGCGTATTATATAGGATATTTTATGGAATAGGAAGGGATGTAGGTCGGACTTCAGTCCGACACTGCTCATTCGAGTTAGACTGCAGCCTGATGCAAGTCGGACTAAAGTCCGACCTACAATAAATACGCTACTTTTTCTTACCAAACGGCAAGCCGCCCATACCAGGCAAACCACCCGGCATGCCGCCACCCATACCACCTAAGCCAGGAGGCATACCGCCACCCATACCTGGTGGCATATTACCCTGCATGCCGCGCATCATGTTTTTCATGTTGCCCTTGCCGGTCATCTTTTTCATCATCTTCTGCATTTGCTTGTGCTGCTTAAGCAAACGGTTAACGTCCTGAATTTGCGTACCAGAGCCCGCCGCAATACGACGCTTGCGGGAACCATTAATGGTATCAGGGAAGTAACGCTCTTTTGGCGTCATGGAATTAATCACTGCTTCCATTTGCACAAAGTTCTTTTCTGCACCTGCAGCTTGAGCTGCTTGCGCCATACCACCCATACCCGGCAACTTGTCTAACAAACCAGCCATGCCACCCATGTTTTTCATTTGCTGCAACTGATCACGGAAATCTTCTAAATCAAAGCCCTTGCCTTTCTTCAGCTTCTTAGCAAGTTTTTCGGCCTTTTCCTTGTCGACCTTCTGCTCTACCTCTTCGATCAGAGACAGTACGTCACCCATACCCAAGATACGTGAAGCAACACGATCAGGATGGAAAGGCTCTAGCGCCTCTACCTTTTCGCCGACACCCAAGAACTTGATCGGCTTGCCGGTGATATGACGCACAGATAAAGCAGCACCACCACGGGCATCACCATCAGTCTTACTCAACACCACACCAGTTAGGGGCAAGGCTTCGTTGAAGGCTTTTGCTGTATTGGCAGCATCCTGACCGGTCATGGCATCAACTACAAACAAGGTCTCAACAGGCTGTACGGATGCATGCAAAGCTTTCACTTCGTTCATCATGGATTCATCAACATGCAAACGGCCTGCAGTGTCCACAATCACCACATCTATATGCTGCTGTTTAGCATGAGCAATGGCCGCCTCAGCGATACTCACAGGTGTTTGCATAACCGTGGATGGGAAGAAGTTAGCATTCACCTCACCAGCCAAGGTTTCTAACTGCTTAATAGCCGCAGGACGGTATACGTCGACACTCACCAGTAAAACCGTTTTCTTACGTATTTCTTGTAAGAACTTGGCTAACTTGGCAGCAGAGGTGGTTTTACCTGCACCCTGCAAACCCGCCATCATGATCACAGCAGGTGGCTGAGCAGCAAGATTCAAATCTTCATTAGAGCTACCCATAACCGCTTCCAGCTCTTGCTGGACAATCTTCACAAATACCTGGCCTGGGCTTAAGCTTTTGCTTACCTCAGTACCAACGGCACGCTCTTTTACCTGTTCGATAAAGGCCTTCACCACAGGTAGAGCAACGTCTGCCTCCAGCAATGCCATGCGCACTTCACGCAAGGTCCCTTTAATATTATCTTCTGTAAGGCGCGCTTGGCCGCGAATATTTTGTAACGTTTTGCCAAGGCGTTCTGTTAAATTTTCAAACATGGATATCTCGTGTATACAGTCTTAACTTCTTCAACCGCTAAGTATAACCGGAATCGGCGCTGATGGGCAGTTCCCTTGCCGCTCTTAAGCTATTACAATGGGGCTTGAATAGCGGCAATTCTAGCCTCAGGATTTTACAGACATGATATTTGCTATAAGCAGCCTAATCGCACTAGCCGGCTACCTCATTGGAGGCTGGCGCCAGCGTCAATTGATGTTAAGCAGCGGCCCTGCCCAACAGTCACGCCCAAGCCGGGTTGGCGTCATTGCCTGGCTGGCCCATAGCCTAACAGTATATCTGCATGTATTTACTGCTCAGGGTCTATTATTAGACCTAGGTTCGGCGATTTCTTTGACCGCTTGGAGCGTTACTGGCGTTGTCTTATATAGCAGCTTCCGTAAGCCTGCTGCCAACCTGCTGATTGTCATCATGCCTCTATCGGCGCTATGCCTAGCATTTGCTATCTTTACACCGCCTACAGCAGCCCCTATGGCCTATGCCATTGAGCTATTGCTACACATTCTTTTCTCTTTTTTAGCTTATTCCTTATTTGCTGTCGCAGCTTTGCAAGCCGTCATCCTGGCCTACCAGAACACAGTGTTAAAGAGCCATCACTCATCGCTTTTGCTACGCAGCCTGCCACCACTGCAAACCATGGAAAGCCTGTTGTTCGAATTATTAGCCACTGGCATCATTATGCTGACCCTAGGCTTGGCCACTGGCTTCATTTATATGGATGATATGTTTGCCCAGCAGGTAGTACACAAAACAGCCCTTTCCGTCAGCGCCTGGGTAATATTTGCCTCCTTACTAGTAGGCCATTATCGCTTCGGCTGGCGCGGCCGCACAGCTATTCGCTGGACCTTAACAGGCTTTGGATTGTTACTACTGGCCTATTTCGGCTCTAAGCTAGTTATTGAGTATCTGCTGTAATTCAGCCTACAGCGCAATTATTCCTTGACAGCCAGCCCTACAAGCATAAAAATCTAAAGCCAATTACTAATACAGGTGAACCACGCATTGAGCGAGATTCCCATAGGCTATCTATTTGCTAGCCTCGTCTTCCTGATTTTCTTATCAGCCTTCTTTTCCAGCTCCGAAACTGGAATGATGTCCCTGAACCGCTACCGCCTACGCCACTTGGTGAAACAGAAGCACCGGGGAGCCATGCGCGCGGCAAAATTATTACAGCGCCCGGACCGCCTTATTGGCGTCATCCTGATCGGTAATAACTTTGTTAATATCTTAGCTTCAGCTATCGCCACCATGATTGCCTTACGCCTCATGGGCGATGCTGGTGTTGCAGTAGCTACAGCGGCACTTACCTTGGTGATTTTGATTTTTGCCGAAGTCACACCTAAGACTGTAGCAGCACTTAAGCCAGAACAGGTTGCCTTTCCTGCTTCCCTAATATTACGCCCACTACTGGCCATCCTGTACCCATTCGTATGGATCGTTAACACTATCTGCAACGGCCTACTGCGCCTGCTAGGCTTTAACGCCAACGCCCAATCCAATGATCATCTGAGCACCGAAGAACTACGCACCATCGTAAACGAAGCGGGCGCTTTGATTCCGCGACGCAACCAGTCCATGCTGCTTAGCATCTTGGATCTAGAAAGCGTGACGGTCGAAGATGTAATGATTCCGCGCAACGAAATCGTGGGCATCGATATTAATGACGACATCGACAGCATTTTGGCAACCATTAGCCAAAGCCCACATACGCGCCTACCTTTATATCAAGATGAACTGAATGATATAGTGGGCGTTATCCACGTACGTCAGATTTTACCGTTGCTGCAAATGAGTAATCCAAGCAAAGAAGACCTACTCAATTTATCTAGAGAGCCATACTTCATTCCCGAGAGCACCGCCCTCAATACGCAGCTTTTAAACTTCCAAAAAGCACGCCACTGGATGGCGCTAGTCGTTGATGAATACGGCGACATCCAAGGTTTAACTACCTTGGAAGATATTCTAGAAGAAATTGTTGGTGATATGGCCGAAGATCAAGATGCCGACAATGAAGATATCCATCCGCAGGAAGATGGTTCTTATTTTGTCGATGGTACCGCCACCATTCGTGACGTAAACAAGGCCTTGAATTGGGACCTACCTGTTGATGGACCAAAAACCTTAAACGGCCTGATCACCGAAAGCCTGGAAGAAATCCCACAAAACAATGTTTGCTTGCAGCTAGGCCCCTACTTAATAGAGACCGTGCAAATCAAAGATAACTTCATAAAGACAGCTCGCATTCGACGCCAAGCAATGCGAGACCTGAGTGAAGAAAACCAACCCATGTAGGCCGAATGTAGGTCGGACTTCAGTCCGACTTTTCGGAATAAATCCCGACCTACACGAATCAAACCAAGGCTAGCTAACAAACGGGCTGGACGCTTCGCGCTCAGCTACCTTTTTTAGAATTTCACGACGCCCCTCATTGTCCAGACGCATCCACTGAGTGATTTCTTCGCTGCTGCGGTAACAACCCTGACAAATATCCTTGTCATCTAGATAGCATACGTTTACACAGGGGGACTTGATGGGCTTTTCGGTGCTCATGATGGCTACTCACCTTATTCGCTTAGGTTGTCGCTGGATGTCGAAGCCGGCATCATACACATGATTGAAAAACTCTGCTAGCACAAAGGCTGTCATACCCCAGATGGTGAACTCACCAAACTGAAAAGTAGGCACCTGATAGTAGCCTGGCAGCATTTCTACTTGGCGCATCTGCGGCGTATCATTAAGGAAGAAGTCCAAAGGCACACAAAAGACATGATCTAGTTCATCAGGATTAGCTTTTAAATCACTGAGTACAGACGCATTAATCACACCGACAACTGGGGTCACTACAAAACCATGGCGTGAATACACCTGTCCTAAGTTACCGACTACTTTTACAGACGAGGGTAACAACGCTACTTCTTCATGGGCTTCACGCAAAGCTGTGGCCGCATCATCGGCATCCTCTTCATCACACTTGCCGCCGGGAAAAGCCACCTGACCTTGGTGCGTAGAAAGATTCATAGATCGCTGGGTGAGAATAATTTGTGGATTTTCTAAATCGTCAGTCACAGCCAAAAGCACTGCAGCAGGCTTTTGCCCAGCAATCTCTAGGCGCCTCGCAGGCAAAGAGGACATTTTTTGACTTAAAAACTCGTACATAGTGGATTTTATTCCGCTTTTCCCAATTATAACTATATCGACCAACTTGTTTATTCTACAATATTAGCAACTAATTATCTGCGCCAGGTGTTACACATGAAGTACTGCAGCCATTGTCGAGCCGACATTGTCACCACCATTCCTGCCGGCGACAATCGTGAACGCTTTATGTGCTCTTCCTGCGATATCATTTTCTATGAAAACCCACGCATCATCGCTGGCAGTATCCCTGTGTACGGCGACAAGATATTACTGTGCAAACGTTCTATCGAGCCACGACTTGGCTACTGGACCCTGCCTGCTGGATTCATGGAAAATGGGGAAACCACCCTGCAAGGTGCCTGGCGCGAAACTATTGAAGAATCTCAAGCTGATGTAACCGTAGGGGAATTATTTAGTATCTGTAATGTGCCACGCATCAATCAGGTGCACATGTTTTATCTTGCAACCATGCCCAGCGAAGACTGTGGCCCGACCTCAGAAAGTAGCGAAGTAGGCTTATATAGTGAAGCAGATATACCTTGGGATGAAATCGCTTTTGGTACCGTAAAGCAAACCTTAAAGCGATTTTTTGCTGACCGCAAAGCTGGTCTATACCAGCTTCACCATTTGGAGTTTTAAGCCTTCAAATAAGGGTTGCTAACACGTTCTTGACCAATGCTCGACATAGGACCATGACCCGGCACAAACTGCACGTCATCATCCAGCACCAGCAAATTATCAGTAATGGACTGAATTAGGGTAGCGTGATCGCCTTGAGGAAAGTCCGTACGACCGATGGAGTTTTGAAACAACACATCGCCCACAAACAACACGCCCATCTGAGCATGATAAAAAACCACATGACCTGGTGTATGACCAGGACAATGCATTACACTCATGGTTTCTTTACCCACCTGCACCTCGTCACCTTGGGTTAACCAACGGCTTGGCACAAATGGCCGCGACTCAGGAAATTGGAACATACGTGATTGATCATCCAACTGATCAATCCAAAATTGATCGGCTTCATGGGGGCCAATAACGGGAATATCCAATGACTCAGATATATCCGCCGCCGCACCAGCATGATCAATGTGTGCGTGGGTAATCAACAATTGCGTCAGCTTAACACCATGATAAGCAACCCGCTCCATCAGTAGATCTTTATCACCTCCGGGATCAACCAATGCCCCTTCCATAGTGCTATCGCACCACACCAAAGAACAATTTTGCTGAAACGCTGTAACGGGAATAATTTCGACTTTCAAACTCATAATATTTAATAACCAAAAACTAAGAAAATTGAAGTTAACTCATTCACATGATTGCAAATATTTACTTTGAATACTATATTCAATATGAATAAATCTGAATAACTGGAATAAAAACATGGCGACTACCAGTTTAAGTCTGGGCCCCCACTGGGATACATTTATAAAAACCGAAGTGAAAAGCGGCAAATACGGCTCCGCCAGCGAAGTAGTACGCGATGCCTTACGCACTCTAGAGGCCCGCAATTTGAAGTTGAAACTACTTGAAACACACCTAGCCGAAGGTGCCAACCAAGCGACCAATGGTGATTTAATTGAGAACTTCCAAATGGGCCAGTTTATTGGAGAGCTAGATAGCTAAACCGAGCATACAAAAGGATTTGCATGCAAAATACTTATCAATTAACACCTAGAGCTTTAGCAGATTTACACCATGTCGCCAGCTACTCCGAACAAAACTGGGGCATAAATCGGCGCAATAAATACCTTAGAGCTATAGATAATAAACTGCTGTTACTTAGTCAAAACCCGAAACTTGGCAAACTAAGTACAGATCTCACCATTAACTGTCGTAGTTACCCACACGAAGAACACATCATCTTCTACCAAGAACTTAAACAACATATAGCCATCATCGGCATATTGCACAAACGCATGGATGTAACCTAACACCCTAAACAAAAAAAGAGGAAGATGGATCAACCATCTACCTCTTTCTAAATTTCACACCACTACCCCAGAACCCCGGAGTAGCATAACTCTACAAAGTACAAAACTTTACCCAACCCAGGTTCTGGCGTTTCTGAACATGCGCATCCACGCACCATCTTCGGCCCACTCATCTGGCGCCCAAGAATTCTGCAAGCTACGATATACACGCTCTGGATGTGGCATCATGATAGTCACACGGCCGTTGGCAGCGGTAAGGCCGGTAATACCGTCAACCGAGCCATTTGGGTTAGCCGGATAGGTTTCGGTTGTCATGCCGTTGTTATCCACAAAGCGCAAAGCAATTTGACCAGCTGCATCACACGCGGCACGCTCATCAGCGCTGGCGAACTCGGCATGACCTTCGCCATGGGCAATAGCAATCGGCATATGAGAACCGGCCATACCTTGTAGGAATACAGAATCAGATTCTTGCACCTGAACTAGCGCTGTACGGCCTTCAAATTGCTCAGACTGGTTACGTACAAAGTGCGGCCAGTGCTGCGCACCTGGAATTAGTTCATGCAAGTTAGACAGCATCTGGCAACCGTTACATACACCTAGAGCAAAGGTATCTTCACGGGCAAAGAAGTCGGCAAATTGCTGACGCGCACCAGCATTAAACAAGATGGACTTAGCCCAACCTTCACCGGCGCCAAGTACGTCTCCGTAGGAGAAACCACCGCAAGCCACCAGACCTACAAATTCACTTAGCTGACGACGGCCGGACAAGATGTCACTCATGTGCACGTCGGTACAAGCAAAGCCTGCACGGTCGAAAGCGGCCGCCATTTCTACCTGACCGTTAACACCCTGCTCACGCAAGATGGCAACTTGTGGACGCTTGCCACTAGCAATTAAGTCAGCCGCTACGTCTTCTGATGGATCGTAAGACAAGGATGCATTTAGACCTGGGTCGCTAGCATCAAGGATACGGTCAAACTCTTGTTGCGCACAGTTGGCATTGTCTCGCATGGCTTGCAAGCGGTAGCTGGTTTCTGCCCAGGTACGCTGCCAATCTACACGCGAATCAACTAGCACTTCTTCACCTTCTAGGGTGAAGCGGATTTGGTCGTCATCGTTAAGACTACCAATGACGTGGCTCTGCTCGGCAAGACCGGCAGCACTGAACTGACGCAATACTTCAGCCGTATCAGCTTGACGTACTTGCACAACCACACCTAGTTCTTCGGTAAACAAGCTTGGTAATAGCTCACCAGCATCAGCAACCAAAGCGCTCATTTCAATATCTAGACCTGTGTGGCCAGCAAAGGCCATTTCTGCCAGGGTGGTTAACAAACCACCGTCAGCACGGTCATGGTAAGCCAACAACAAATCAGCTTCGTTAAGACCTTGGATAGCGCTGAACAAGCCCTTTAGGTCTTCCGCATCATCAACATCTGGCGCGGTATCACCAAGTTGCTTAAACACTTGTGCCAAGGCCGAACCACCCATGCGGTTCTGACCATTACCTAGATCAACCAAAATCAAATCCGTTTCACCTTGGTCAGTGCGTAGCTGTGGAGTTAAAGACTTGCGTACATCTTCCACTGGGGCAAAGCCAGAAATCACCAAGGACACAGGTGAGGTCACACTCTTGTCTTCGCCTTCGTCGTTCCATACGGTACGCATGGACATGGAGTCTTTACCTACGGGGATGGAAATACCCAAGACTGGGCACAATTCCATACCCACCGCCTTCACCGTTTCATACAGCTTGGCATCTTCGCCTGGGTAGCCCGCTGGGGACATCCAGTTGGCTGACAAGCGGATATCGCCAAGATCGGCAATCTGCGTGCCGGCCATGTTGGTAATGGTTTCGCCAATAGCCATACGGCCAGAAGCTGGGGCATCGATCAAGGCTAGCGGCGTACGCTCACCCATGGCCATCACTTCACCAGTGTAAGTATCAAGAGCAGTGGTCGTCACAGCACAGTTGCCTACCGGCACCTGCCAAGGACCAACCATCTGTTCACCAGCTACCATGCCAGTAATAGAACGGTCACCAATAGTGATCAAGAAGCTCTTACTCGCCACAGTTGGTAAGCTCAATACGCGTTGTGCGGCATCAGCTAGCTCAATGCCTTCGGCATTGAAGCTAAGTAATTCAGGTTCGTTAGTTTCTACATCGCGGTGCATCTTTGGCGGTTTGCCAAACAATACCGACATAGGCAGATCAACTGGATTATTTTCAAAGTGAGTATCACCCAAAGTTAGATGATGCTCTTCAGTGGCTTCACCGACGATGGCATAGGGGCAGCGCTCACGCTCACACAATTGTTCAAACAAGGCCAAGTTCTCTGGCGCTACAGCCATAACATAACGTTCTTGGGCTTCGTTACACCAGATAGCCAATGGCGACATGCCTGGCTCATCGTTGTTGATGTTACGCAAACCAAAGTTACCACCACGGCCGCCGTCCTTAACTAATTCTGGGAAGGCATTAGACAAGCCGCCAGCACCCACATCGTGGATAAAGGCGATAGGGTTGTCGCTTCCGGCCTGCCAACAGCGGTCAATTACTTCCTGACAACGGCGTTCTAGTTCTGGGTTTTCACGCTGTACGGAGGCGAAGTCCAAGTCCGCGGCACTAGCACCCGAGGCCATGGAAGAAGCAGCACCGCCACCCAAACCAATTTGCATGGCCGGGCCACCTAGGCAAATTAACTTAAAGCCAACGCCAATTTCACCCTTTTCAACATCATCGGCACGTATGTTACCCAAACCGCCAGCAATCATAATGGGCTTGTGGTAACCACGTACTTCATCACCGTCTACACCAGGCACCTTGGCCTCAAAAGTACGGAAATAACCGTTCAAGGCTGGACGGCCAAATTCGTTGTTAAATGCAGCACCACCAATAGGACCTTCTAGCATGATATCCAAAGCGGAAACGATACGTTCTGGCTTGCCGTAGTTGTCTTCCCATGGCTGTTCGAAGCCTGGAATCTGCAAGTTAGATACGGAATAACCCGTAAGGCCCGCCTTTGGCTTGGAACCCTTACCCGTAGCACCTTCGTCACGGATTTCGCCACCAGAACCAGTCGCTGCACCGGCGTGAGGAGCAATGGCCGTGGGGTGGTTATGGGTTTCCACCTTCATTAAGATATGTACGTCTTCTTGATGGTAGGCGTATTCTTGGTCAGCGGCTTGAGGGAAGAAACGACCGCCCTTGTGACCAGCGATAACAGAAGCGTTATCAACATAAGCAGACAAAACACCTTGGCCGTTGAGCTCATTGGTGTTTTTGATCATCTTGAACAAGGATCGGTCTTGATCAACGCCATCAATGGTCCAGCTTGCGTTAAATATTTTGTGACGGCAGTGCTCAGAGTTTGCTTGGGCAAACATCATTAGCTCTACGTCAGTAGGGTTACGACCTAGCTCCTTGAAAGCATCAACTAGGTAGTCGATTTCGTCTTCGGCTAGGGCCAAACCTAAATTGACGTTAGCCGCCTCTAAGGCTGGACGACCGCCACCTAGTACATCAACAGCCGTCATTGGTGCTGGCTCAGATTGCTCGAACAAACCAGCAGCAGCTTCGATGCTTGGCAGCACCTGTTCCACCATGCGGTCATGCAACACAGCAGCAGCTTGCTCTAGTTGTGCAGCATTCAATTCACCGCGTAGATAGTAGGCAATACCACGTTCTAGACGTTGTACTTTTTCTAGACCACAGTTGTGGGCAATATCGCTGGCTTTACTGGACCAAGGAGAAATCGTACCCAGGCGTGGTACAACCATTACCAAACTAGCATCGGTAAGCGCTTCTACTTCGGCAGAAGGACCGTAACGTAGGATAGTTTGTAATACCTCTTGTTCTGCAATCGTCAAATCAGCACTGGTATTGGCAAAGTGCATAAACTCACCATACACACCAGTCACACTTGGCAATTCGGCTTGTAATTCAGCCAATAGCTTTTGTTGACGGAAATCAGAAAGAGCGGGAGCACCACGTAAAGTCAGCATAGATAGCCTCTAAAGGATAGATTCCTGAGCTGCAGCCTGCTGAGCGGCAGCCTTGGTCGCTTTGTGTTGCAAGCGACGCTGTTTAAAAAAATTACTTAATAATTGACTGGACTCTTGGCCCAGCACCCCAGCTTGCACTTCGACAAGATGGTTAAAATGTGTTGCTTGCAGTAATCTTAGATTACTTTCAACTACCCCAGATTTTGGCTCTGTTGCGGCATATACCAAGCGATCTATGCGGGCATGCACAATCGCCCCCACACACATGGTACACGGCTCCAAAGTGACATAAAGCTGGCACCCTGGCAGACGGTAGTTTTGCTCATGCTGAGCGGCTTCTCGTAAAGCCATAATCTCAGCATGGGCACAGGGATCATGTTGGCCTATAGGCTGGTTGTAACCGCGGCCAATAACTTGACCTTGCTTTACAACCAAAGCCCCCACTGGTACTTCACCCTGCTCAGCTGCTTGACGAGCTAAATCCATGGCTTGCGCCATAAACTGCTCGTCTTGTTGCAGCTGTTCAGTCATATTGCTAGTTTATTCCCACTCAATAGTGGCTGGTGGCTTACTAGAAACATCGTAAGCAACGCGAGAAATACCAGAAATTTCGTTAATGATACGACCCGAAACAGTTTCCAACAGATCGTAAGGCAAATGCGCCCAACGAGCCGTCATAAAGTCGATAGTTTCTACTGCTCGCAAGCTCACTACATATTCGTAACGACGCGCATCACCTACCACACCTACAGACTTCACTGGCAAGAAGACAACAAAAGCCTGACTAGTCTTGTGGTACCAACCAGAAGCATGCAATTCTTCCATAAAGATGGCATCGGCCTGACGCAAGATGTCGGCGTACTCTTTCTTCACTTCACCAAGAATACGCACGCCAAGACCTGGTCCAGGGAACGGGTGACGGTAAACCATGTCGTAAGGCAAACCTAGCTCTAGACCTAGCTTACGCACTTCGTCTTTGAACAATTCACGTAATGGCTCAACTAGCTTAAGTTCCATATCATCTGGCAAACCACCTACGTTGTGGTGGGACTTGATAACGTGGGCCTTGCCGGTTTCAGCAGCAGCAGACTCAATCACGTCTGGGTAGATAGTGCCCTGAGCCAACCACTTTACGTTGTCTAGCTTAGAGGCCTCTTGATCAAACACTTCAATAAAGGTATTACCAATGGCTTTGCGCTTGGCTTCTGGGTCAGATACACCTTCTAATTTGCCTAAGAACAGATCTTCGGCATCGGCACGGATAACCTTCACACCCATGTTCTTAGCGAACATGTCCATTACCTGGTCACCTTCGTGCAGGCGCAACAGGCCGTTATCAACAAACACACATACCAGCTGATCACCAATGGCTTTGTGCAACAAGGCAGCAACCACTGAGGAATCAACACCACCAGATAGACCTAGTAGCACCGTATCGGTACCTACTTGCTCACGCACACGGGTGATGGCATCTTCAATAATATTGGCAGAGGTCCACAAGGCTTCACATTCGCAGATATCACGAATAAAGCGCTCTAGCATGCGACCACCTTGCTTGGTGTGGGTTACTTCTGGGTGAAACTGAACACCATAAAAACGCTTTTCTTCATGACTCATGCCAGCCAAAGGTGCGCTGTCGGTAGAAGCCATGCAGGTAAAGCCTTCCGGCATTTGGGTAACCTTGTCACCGTGGCTCATCCATACATCTAGGCTTAGCTTGCCGTTACTATCAACATGGTCTTCGATACCACCCAGCAATGCGCCCGCTTGCTCAACCTGTACCTGAGCATAACCAAATTCACGCAGGTTAGAAGCTTTAACTTCGCCACCCATTTGTACAGCCATGGTCTGCATACCATAACAGATACCTAGTACCGGTACGCCTAGCTCAAACACGGCTTGTGGTGCACGTGGGCTATTGGCTTCATGTACGGATTCTGGACCACCCGCAAGTATCACACCCTTAGGAGCAAATTCACGCACGGCTTCATCGGCCATGTCCCAGGCACGAATTTCACAGTAAACGCCTATTTCACGTACACGGCGCGCAATCAACTGTGTGTATTGAGATCCGAAATCTAAAATTAGTATCCGCTGAGCGTGGATATCCTGAGCCATGTTGTACTCCAGTGTAGGTCGGACTCAGTGTGCCCCATGAGCATTGCGAATGCTTTGGGTATTAGCCCGACAAAGGCCATTATTTAATTTAAGGTACTGAGCATTACTCAGAATAAATAGCCAAATAAACAAAATCGGGGCCTATACAGCCCCAATTACATTAAACGTTATTTCACCCGGTAGTTGGGTGCTTCTTTGGTGATGGTGACGTCATGGACGTGACTCTCACTCATGCCGGCATTGGTAATGCGGGTAAAGCTTGGCTTGGTGCGCATCTCTTCGATGTTAGCGCAGCCGGTATAGCCCATACTGGCTCGCAGACCACCCATCATCTGATGCACTATGGCACTCATAGGCCCTTTGCATGCAACACGACCTTCAATACCTTCAGGTACCAACTTCTCCACGCCAGCATCGGCAGATTGGAAGTAACGGTCACTAGAACCCTGGGCTTGGCCCATGGCACCTAAAGAACCCATACCGCGGTATGCCTTATAAGCACGACCTTGGTAAAGTTCAACTTCGCCAGGTGCTTCGTCAGTACCAGCAAGTAAACTACCTGCCATTACCACGCTAGCACCGGCAACAATGGCCTTGGCCAAATCGCCAGAATAACGTACGCCACCGTCAGCAATAACTGGGATGCCACGCTTTTGCATAGCAGCAGCCACGTTGGCGACTGCGGAAATCTGAGGTACGCCTACACCGGCAACAATACGAGTAGTACAGATAGAGCCAGGGCCGATACCTACTTTTACACCATCGGCTCCGGCATCTGCGAGTGCTTCGGCAGCGGCGGCAGTGGCAATGTTGCCACCGACAACTTTCACTTGAGGAAAGTTTTCTTTGACCCAACGTACGCGATCAATAACACCCTTGGAGTGACCATGAGCAGTATCAACAATAATCAAATCAACACCCGCCTCAGCCAGCGCCTTAACACGATCAGGTGTGTCGGCACCGGTACCTACGGCTGCGCCAACTAACAAACTACCGTTAGCGTCCTTGGCTGCATTAGGGTATGCCTTGGCGTAGTACATGTCCTTTACGGTCATCATGCCTTGTAGCTTATCGTTTTCGTCAACAACCAAAACACGCTCAATACGATGCTTACGAAGTAAATTACGCACCTTTTCTTGATCAACGCTAGGTAATACAGTCACTAGCTGAGCTTTTGGTGTCATGATAGTCGCTACGGTAGCTTCAACGTAATTTTCAAAACGCATATCACGACTAGTAACAATACCAACTAGGTCTCCATCATCAACCACAGGGAAACCCGAGAAACCAGTACGCGCAGCAATCTCTTGTAGTTGACCAACAGTAATATCAGAACGACAAGTAACTGGGTTTTGTACAACACCACTTTCATGCTTCTTAACTTTAGTTACTTCAGCAGCTTGCTGATCAATAGTGAGGTTCTTATGAACAATACCAATACCACCTTCTTGCGCCATAGCAATCGCCAGACGAGCTTCGGTAACTGTGTCCATAGCGGCAGACACAAGGGGTACGTTTAAGGGTAGATCGCGAGCGATAAACGTTTTAAGTTGGACGTCGTTAGGTAGCACTTCGGAATAACCGGGAACCAATAAAACATCGTCAAAAGTGAGGGCTTCTTCGGAGACACGTAGCATGTGCTGCATCCTTTGTTGAGGTGTAAAGGAAACGCCACATTATACCCGATAGCACACCATCAGGGCCACTCCAGCAGCAGCATTTTTATGCCTTAAGTGAGAAAATAATGCAGAAAAATAAGGTAGAAATCCAAATCATATTCAAATAAGAAATTAGCCGAATTTAAACCTGCGATTTTCGTGCTTCTACCTAGTCAAATAGCGCCCTTGTAATTTTGTACTATAGTTAATTTACTCCTAAATACATTGAAAAGCGTTCTTGCTCCAACATGCCTACTCTAAACAAAAGTGATGACAGTAACCTTGCTTTTCAACAAGCATATTTAGTTGCATCTGATACACAAGCAACCCCCATTTCCCCTGAGTCTAGACTCCATGTTATCCCAAATCTAGGTACAAACTATCAGGTACTAACAGGCGATTTAAACAACAAACAACTTCTTGATAATGTCATTGCAATGCGTGACGGCAATGATTTATTGCTAATTTATAGCCAAGGCTATGAAGTACTGATAGAAAACTATTTCTCAACTTGCGCAAATACCCCACCTAGCGATAATAAAGACACCTGCAGCATTCAGCTACCTAGCGACACTTCAACACCACACACCATAGATACCCAAGCAGCCCCAAATACAAACAGCCCCAGCATCGTATATGCCCATGGAAGTGATGAAGCACTGATGCAAATCACCAATAGTGGAGCAGTATCAGAGTCGACACTCACTGCCTATTTATTAGAG
This sequence comes from uncultured Pseudomonadales bacterium, assembly GCA_938084925.1. Lineage (GTDB taxonomy): Bacteria > Pseudomonadota > Gammaproteobacteria > Pseudomonadales > Balneatricaceae > Njordibacter. The sequence continues at coordinate 4,778 of CALKFY010000004.1, read as the reverse complement.
CAAGCATCACCCGCGGCAGGCCCTCTTTTGCTAGGCAACCTGATAACAACTGGGATTTCATTAGCCGGAATATCGGCTATTAATAGCGAGGCAACGCCTTCAACCCCCCTTGCCCCACCAGCGCCAAAACCAAAGCCAGAGCCGGAACCAACTCTATTGGAATTAATTGGCACCGATGCCCATGACGGCACCCAAACCTCTACCAATGCCACAGCTATACAGCTTAACGCTATCAACAACGTCAGTGGTGCCTTAACCGCAAAAGAGGCAGCATACCAAGCTTATATAGATGCCAACCCTGATAGTTTTTCACCAGTTGCTACCGCTGCTGAAGTACAAACAATGGTTAATACCGTAAACACAACCACGCCAGGGTTTACGTTTTACAGTAATGCATTGAGCCAGACTTCTGCCCCTGCTGTCGCTGCTGCTGGTGATGTCAATGGGGACGGTCTAGCTGATATTATTATTGGCATACAAAACATCAACACGAAAGCCGGGCAAAGCTATGTTGTGTTTGGCAAAAGTGACGGTTCTAGTGTAGATGCCAATGACCTTATCAAGGGCATAGGTGGATTCGCCATCAACGGTGCATCTAGGCGCGGCTTTAGTGGCGCATCTGTCGCCTCTGCCGGCGATGTTAATGGCGATGGCTTTGATGATTTAATCATTGGTGCTCGCGGCATTAACCGAGGTAAAGGTGAGAGCTACATTGTTTATGGGAAAGCTGACACAGCAAGTGTCGACTTGGCCGCAATAACACAAGATCAAAGTGGCTTTGCTATTTCCGGAACACAAAATCGCGGCGCTTTAGGCACATCCGTCAAAACTGCAGGCGACTTCAATGGCGACGGCCTTAGCGACTTCATTATTGGCGCACCTGCGGCACAAAACTCGGGGCAAAGCTACCTTATTTTTGGCAGCCATACCAAACCTACTATTACGCTCAATGACCTTGGCGAACAAGGACTAATTATTAGCGGCATTAATAACAACGACAAAAGCGGCCAATCTGTCGCTAATGCTGGGGATGTTAACGGTGACGGCTATGACGACCTGATAGTTGGCGCACCTGAGTCTAATATCAATGGCATCAGCAGTGGGCAAGCATACGTAATATTTGGTAGCGCCGACACATCTGACATTGCCCTGACACAAATCAGCACCAACCAAGCAGGGTTCGTTATCAATGGCGCTGCTGCTGGCGACTTTACAGGTTATTCGGTTTCGACAGCTGGAGATGTTAACGGCGACGGGTTATCTGACCTAATTATAGGAGCGCCCTTTACCGACACCAATGGCAGCAACTCAGGTACTAGCTATGTACTATACGGTAAGGAAAATATGACTGATGTGGATCTTTCATTACTCACCAGTAGCCAGGGTTTTGCCCTATATGGAGAAGCAACAAACGACGCTAGCGGCTTTTCTGTATCAGCAGCCGGCGATGTCAACGGCGACGGCATGGGGGACCTTATCGTTGGCGCATATAATGCTCATGGCGGTGCCGAAAACTCAGGGCGTAGCTATGTCGTATTTGGTAGTGCCAATAGTGACAACCTAAATCTAACTAAAATCACCACTACCGAACGGGGGTTTATTCTAGATGCCATGCAGGGACAAACTTTTAACGGATACTCGGTGGCCTGTGCGGGGGACGTCAATGCTGACGGCTTAGATGACCTCATCGTCACGACTAATAGCACTAATGTTAACGATGAAGACACCATTCAAAGCTATGTAGTATTCGGTAAGACAGATACCCTACCTGTCGAATTAGATACGGTAAACGGTAATAGTATCCCCATGATTAACTTTGCAGGCACGGCCGCAGCTGATCAATATAATGGCACCGCAGACAACGAGATAATACTCGGCGGCAGTGGCAACGACAGACTGGCGGGCAAAGGTGGCGCGGATGTTATAAAAGGTGGCGCCGGAGATGACAAAATCATCTTAAATGCTAACAACCTTGCGCAGCTAAACCAAGGGTTGATAGATAGTCGCGTTGCCAGTATTGATGGAGGCAGCGGCAATGATACCATACTACTAGAAGGCTCGGGACTAACATTGGATTTCAGGTCTATTGTTGACAATCGCATTAGTAATATCGAAAACATCGACCTTAGCAACAACAGTACGAATGGCAACAATCTTTATCTACCTGATTTGCAAACAATTTTAGACCTATCTGAAGACACTAATATACTCAAAATTTGGGGCGAAACTGATAATACCGTGAACGGGTTAAATGGAGCAGGGTTTGTCGACTCAGGTATCGATCAATCCTATGCTGACTCTATGTTTGATGTTTATACGCATACGCATGCACCTACTGTTGAACTATGGATCGAGCAAAATATTAGTGTTATTTAAATCACTAGAACCGATCACGAATAGTAAAATTGGGCCATGTTAGGCTATGATAGAGCACTAAATTTCTAGCCGTATTCTAAATAAATGTATTCAGAACCTACTCAAGAGCGCATTTGGCAAGTTAGCGAACTTAATCATGCCGCCCGTGCAACACTGGAAAGGCAATTTGGCTTAATTACTGTTTGTGGAGAAATCTCTGGCCTGACCAAAGCCAGATCTGGGCATTGGTACTTTACCCTCAAGGATATAGAAGGTCAGGTGCGTTGCGCTATGTTCCGTAACCGCAACCTATATTGTCAGTTTCAGCCACAAGAAGGCGACCTAGTTCACTTACAAGCCAAAGTTTCCATCTACCCTGGGCGAGGCGACTATCAGCTAATTGGTGAGAACATGTCACCCGCAGGTGCAGGGCAACTACAAGCCGCTTTTTTAGAATTAAAGGCCAAGCTAGAACAAGAAGGTTTGTTTTCTCCTGAGCGAAAACGCCCTATACCCGAACACTGTCATCGTATAGCTGTTATCACCTCTGCAGACGGCGCAGCCGTGCACGACATTGTTAGCGTTGCGGGCAAACGCATGCCTAGCTTACAAATCGATGTACTACCAGTTACGGTGCAAGGCCCTAGTGCAGCACCAAAAGCATGCCAGGCTATTGAGCTATGCAATATGATAGGCATGCACGATGTTATCATTATTGCGCGCGGCGGCGGCTCTATGGAAGATCTGTGGAGTTTCAACGACGAGACTTTAGCCAGGTATATCGCCAACAGCGCTATTCCCGTAATTAGTGCGATAGGGCACGAAACAGACTTTACTATTAGTGATTTTGTCGCTGACCTTAGGGCACCTACTCCCTCTGCCGCAGCAGAAACCGTAAGCCAAGACCAAAGCCACCTGAGCCAACGTACCAAACAGCTAGATGCTCGCCTACGCCAATCAATGCAGACATACTTGAGACACCTAAGCCTGCAACTACAACAGCTAACCGGGCAACTAAGCAAGCCTGACCAGCAGCTACAAGATTACAGCCAGCGCTTAGACAAGCTATCAACAAGCATGGAACAAAGCATGCAAGGTAGTATCCTGCGCTTACAAAACCATGTCGAACGACTGGGCAGCCGCATTCAAGCACAGTCACCCACTACTCGGATAATGCTTAACAAGCAAAAGCTCGCTAACCTTAGTGAACGCTCTAAACAAAGTATCAGTACTCAACACAAACGCAGCCAAGACAAGCTAGCTCATTTAGCCGGTATGTTGCACCAATTGAGCCCATTACAGACCCTAAGCCGTGGCTATAGCATCACTCAAAACGCTCAAGGTAAGGTGATCACCAATTCCCAACAGGTCAGCCACGGTGACACCCTCAACATTCGCCTACAAGATGGCTCGATAGAAGCCAGCGTCAGCAAACCTGCCCTACCGGCAAACAGTGACCACTTGGGTTGAAGGAATCGAGCACATTACAGCGGGATAAGCGTCATAACCACCGGCACAGGAAATGTCATTCCACCAACCATTTTGGTTCCCACCTCGCGCTAATTCAATGCCTGCACAATTGGCCCCAACACCACCATTGGGTTCAGAAACAGGCCAATTTGAATAGCTAACCGGCCTACCGGATCGCCACAGCCATTTACTTTCTTTACCTACGTCAGTTAAATTAATCATCGCGCCAGGATAAAGATTGCTATTAAAATTTGCCTGCTCTAATAATTCAACCACCCGGTTATTAAGCTCTGCAGAATAAATATCGGCTATCACACCACCAGCTGACAAACAGATATCGGCAGCCATAGCGGAGGTAATATTTTGCCCAAAGAGCAGTAACTTTAACTCACTCACTGCCATCTTTGTTACCACACATTGCTGCTCTGTTATAGGTTTATGTGACTCTATATGTTGGTGACCGTAATTAGCGCAACCTGCCAAATATAAGGGAAACAACATACAACCAAATCTGAGCCATTTCATCGGCATTATTCTCCAAAAAATTACGCAAAACAAAAGCACTAAAGGTAATAGTAGACCTAAAATGATGTTTTGCTGTATTTCGGATTGACTGGGTCAGATTATGATCCACGCGGGCCCCAAGGCGGCACGAAGGTGTTTGTGAGCAGACTTTCCGCGGCACAATTGGGGTCTGACTCCAACCTGGGCCAACTACGCAGTGCTGGGGCTTGGCACAAGCTCGTAGATAAAGGAGTCAGCCCCCACCTACTCCCGTGCCACTGACTAGAACGTGGTCCCACCATCAAAGCTCAGGCACCTAAAAGACAGGAGCCAGACCCCGGCACTGCCAAGCCAGGTGCCACGAAGCTGGTCGTGAGCAAGCTATTGGCTAATCCCAAAGCAAAAAAAAAGCCCATCCGTTAGGATGAGCTTTTCTTTAGAATGAGTGC
>CALKFY010000003.1 GCA_938084925.1 uncultured Pseudomonadales bacterium | reverse complement strand
ATGATCGGACGCTTACAAGGAATCTTAATTAACAAGCTACCAGACCAGGTATTGCTGGATGTGGGCGGTGTTGGTTACGAAGTAGAAATATCCTTTAATAGTTATTGTCAGCTACCAGAAATGAACCATACGGCTTGCCTGCATACGCACTTAGTGGTGCGCGATGATGCTCACTTGTTGTTTGGTTTTGCTAGCTTAGATGAACGCTTGCTGTTTCGTTTGTTGATCAAAATTAATGGCGTTGGTCCCAAACTAGCTTTGGCTATATTGTCTGGTATGGAGGCACAAGCTCTCGCGGCTTGCGTGCAAAACCAGGATGTCGCAACCATGGTGAAAATTCCCGGTGTTGGCAAAAAAACTGCTGAGCGCTTGGTGATGGAGTTGCGTGACAAAATGGGCAACTGGCAAGGTGCTGATACAGCGGCTGGTGCGGTACCACAGCAAGGGAGTATGGTGGCCACAGTGAGTGCTCAAGAAGAAGCCGAAAGTGCCTTAGTCAATTTGGGCTATAAGCCTGTACAGGCCGCCAAGGCGGTATCGGCAGCGCTTAAGGAGAGTCCACATGGCGCTAGTGCCGATTTGATTCGTCTTGCCCTAAAGGGCATGCTTTAGCTTGGCTTTAGTCAGCTAAATTTAAGAACTGTAGTAACTATTTCGGGAAACGCGCATGATAGAAGCCGATCGCTTTGAATCGCCATTACAGGCCACCAGCCAAATGGGAGAAGAGCAAATAGAGCGTGCTTTACGCCCCAAGCTATTGCAAGACTACATTGGTCAGCCCGTAGTACGGGAGCAGATGGGTATTTATATTCAAGCGGCCCGTGCGCGTGGAGAAGCTGCTGGACGCCCTGAAGCTTTGGATCATACCTTGATATTTGGCCCGCCAGGGCTAGGTAAAACCACTCTGGCCCATATTATCGCCAACGAAATGGGTGGTGAACTGAAAAGTACTTCGGGGCCGGTATTAGAAAAGGCCGGTGATTTGGCTGCTATTTTGACTAACTTAGAAGCCGGTGACGTACTGTTTATTGATGAAATCCATCGCATGAACCCCGTCATAGAAGAAATCCTTTATCCAGCTATGGAAGATTACCAGCTGGATATCATGATTGGCGAAGGCCCTGCTGCACGTTCTATTAAATTGGATTTGCCGCCGTTTACCCTAGTCGGTGCGACTACTCGTGCCGGTTCCCTTACGTCACCCTTGCGTGATCGTTTTGGTATCACCCAAAGACTGGAATACTACAATGTGGATGATCTCACCACTATAGTCGATCGCTCAGCGCGTTTGTCAGGCATGCAGCTAGATTTAGGTGGTGCCCGCGAGGTAGCGCGTCGGTCTCGTGGCACGCCACGTATCGCCAATCGTCTGCTGCGCCGTACCCGTGACTATGCGGAAGTGAAATACAATGGTGTGGTCACTACAGACGTAGCAGACCAAGCATTGAATATGCTCAATGTGGATGATTTAGGTTTTGATCATATGGACCGCACTATGATGTTGGCCATAATCGAACGCTTTAAAGGCGGTCCTGTGGGCGTAGATAACTTAGCCGCAGCGATCAGTGAACAGCGTGAAACAATTGAAGACGTGTTGGAGCCATACTTGATACAGCAAGGCTTCATTATGCGTACACCTCGTGGTCGCGTAGTAACGGACTTAGCCTATGAGCATTTTGGCCTTACACCAAAGGCATAAATGAGACTAGCGTGGGTCAGTCAAATCGGTCTGTCGTAAAGGGAACAGGAACTTTCTGGCTTATATTCACTCCTAATTATGTAAGAAAGTGAAAATACCATGGAGAAGTGCCGTTTCGGCTTTCTAAAATGGACTTTTATGACTAATATAATGTCTGTGAAAATTGCGGCAAGACCAAGTACCAGCTTCGCTAGATACAAACTGCATTGCATAAGTATTTGTCAGCAATAGAATTAATTAAAGGGGAATGTTCGTGGACGAAAAAATGTCGGTCCTAAGTTTGATTCTTAACGCCAGTTTCTTGGTGCAGATCGTCATGTTGATATTGCTGGTTGCCTCGGTTATGTCTTGGGTGATGATCTTTCAGCGTCAACGAGCTCTTAAAAGCGCCAAAGCAGCCCTTATTGGCTTTGAAGAACAGTTTTGGTCTGGTATTGATTTAAGCCAGCTTTATCGTCAAGTGAGTGCCGAACCTAGTCTCGATAGTGGTGCCGAGAATATCTTTCGCGCGGGTATTAAAGAATTTACTCGTTTACGTCAGCAGACCGATGCCGACGGCGATGCGGTGATGGAAGGTGTGCAGCGTGCCATGCGCGTTGCCATTGCCAAAGAAGAAGAAAAACTGTCCGCTCACTTACCATTCTTGGCTAGTGTTGGCTCTGTGAGCCCGTACATTGGCTTGTTTGGTACTGTATGGGGGATCATGAACTCTTTTCGAGGTCTAGCCAACGCTCACCAAGCAACTCTAGCCACCGTAGCGCCGGGTATTTCTGAAGCCTTGATTGCCACCGCAATGGGTTTGTTTGCTGCTATTCCAGCTGTTATGGCTTACAACAACTACTCACACCGTGTAGATGCTTTGGTAAATGGTTATGAAACCTTTGCCGAAGAATTTTCCAGCATATTGCACCGTAAAGCTCACGCATCAGGACTTTAGGGGTAGCGCATGTCTGGAATACGCCGCTTACGTAGTAAGCGCCATAAGTTAAATGCCGAGATCAATGTGGTTCCCTATATTGACGTTATGATGGTGCTGTTGGTTATTTTTATGGTAACTGCACCTATGATGACGCAAGGGGTTAACGTTGACCTGCCCCAGGCTAAGTCGGATCCGGTAGACAAAGATGAGCTCAACGAACCTTTGATCCTGTCTGTGACCAAAACAGGTGACTACTTTTTGGATCTAGGCGAAAACAATCGCCAACCCATTACTTTAGACCGTATCGGTGTACAGGTAGGGAAAATACTCGCCCAGGCTCCAGATACGCAAGTGTTAATTCGCGGCGATCGTAGCATTGATTATGGCAAGGTAGTGCAGTTGATGACTGTCTTGCAGCAAGCCGGTGCTGGTAGTGTTGGCTTGATATCGGAAAGCCCGTGAAATTAGATCATACCTATGTCTTGCCGGTCATTCTGGCCTTGGGTGTGCATATTATTGCGGCCCTGATTTTTGCTACAGAGTGGCAGGGCAGTGTTGACCGCAAACCACCGGTACCCGTGAAACAGCAGGTACAGGCAACCCTGATTGATTTGGATAGCATCTTGGCTATGCAAAAGCAGCAGGACGATGCCAAGAAAAAAGCGCAGGCGCAAAAGCAAGCCACGGCCAAGAAAAAAGCCGATGCGAAGAAAAAAGCCGATGCGAAGAAAAAAGCCGAAGCAAAAAAGAAAGCTGACGCCAAGAAAAAAGCTGATGCTAAGAAAAAAGCTGACGCCAAGAAAAAAGCTGACGCCAAGAAAAAAGCTGATGCTAAGAAAAAAGCTGACGCCAAGAAAAAAGCTGATGCTAAGAAAAAAGCTGACGCTAAGAAAAAAGCTGACGCCAAGGAAAAAGCTGACGCCAAGAAAAAAGCCGAAGCCAAGAAGCAAGCGGATGCTAAGAAACAAGCCGAAGTTAAAAAGCAGGCCGATGCTAAGAAGTTAGCTGATAAGAAAAAAGCCGATGCCAAGAAGCAAGCTGAAGCTAAGAAAATAGCCGATGCCAAGGCCAAAGAGAAAGCCAAGCAGCAGGCCGAAGCTAAAAAGAAAGCCGAAGCTAAGAGGCTAGCTGATGCTAAAGCCAAGGCGAAAAAGCAAGCTGAAGAAAAAGCAGCTGATGAAGCCAGGCGCCAAGCAGAGCAGCGCCTGCAGGAGCAACGAGAAGCGCGAGCCAAAGCTGATGCCGAAGAATTAAGTGCCCTTAATGAAGCCCTAGACTCGTCCTTGGCTGAAGAGATCGCCTACCAAGAAGGCGTGACTAACGCTCAGGCAGTAGCCTCGGCGACGGCTTATATTACCGATGAGGTAAGAAAGCGCTGGAAGCGTCCGCCAGATGCCCGTAACGGCATGTTTGTGGAGGTTATGATACGGCTTGTGCCCACAGGTGAGGTGGTGAGTGTTGAAGTATTGAGCCGCGATGCAACAGACTCGCTTGTTGCCTCAGTGAAAAATGCCGTGTTAAAGGTAGGGCGTTTTGATAAGCTTGGCGAATTAAATACGCAGTTGTTTGAAGCGAATTTTCGCAAATTCAGAATAAGATTTAGACCGGAAGATTTGAGACTATGATTAAGCTAACCAAACGCCTAGGATTTGCCCTGGCCCTAATGCTATCTAATTTGGCGCTGGCGTCAGAGCTTGTTATTGAAATTACCTCAGGTGTGGACAATCCTGTGCCCGTTGCCGTGGTGCCATTTGCTTGGGAAGGTAACAAGGCCCTACCAGAAGATGTCGCCAACGTAGTTGAATCGGATCTAGAGCGTAGTGGTCAGTTTAAAGCCCTAAAGCGCTCTGCTATGTTGAGCTTCCCAAGTACGCAAGAAACGGTTTATTACCGTGATTGGCGCTACCTGGCTACCGAATACTTGGTTATTGGTAAGGTATTGCCAACGGAAAAAGGTTTTCGTGTTGAGTACCAACTGTTTGATATCAACAAACAAAAGCTCATGACAAGTGGTGCCTTTGTTGGCGGTCGTAAGGATTTACGCGCCCTGTCTCACGGAGTTAGTGATGCCATCTACGAAGCCCTTACTGGCCTGCGTGGTGCTTTCCGCACACGTGTTGCTTATGTGGCAGCTGATAAGAAAGTCAATCCAAGCTACTATCAACTGTTAGTGGCCGACGCCGATGGGCACAATCCAAGAGAAATATTGAAGTCCACGCAGCCTATCATGTCACCTAGCTGGTCCCGTGACGCTACCAAAATTGCCTATGTGTCTTTTGAAAGTCAGCGTCCGGCTATCTATATTCAGGATATCTTGACTCGTGAGCGTCAAAAAATTAAGTCTTTCAAAGGCTTGAACGGTGCGCCTTCTTGGTCACCCGATGGCAAAAAATTGGCTTTGGTTTTGTCCAAGGATGGTAATGCCGAGATCTACGTATTAACTCTAGCAACAGGCAAGCTGCAGCGCGTTACCAAACACTATGGTATTGACACGGAGCCTAGCTGGACGGTTGATGGTAAGAGTATTATTTTTACCTCTGATCGTGGCGGCAAGCCACAGATCTATCAGGTTGAGTTGGCCACCAAATGGGTAGAACGTTTGACCTTTGATGGTGATTACAATGCCCGTGGTAGTTTGACTTATGATGGCCGTTTCTTGGTTTTAGTGAGCCGACATGACGGCAGTTTTCATATTGCTGTACAAGATTTACAGCGCGGCACTATGAGTACTTTAACCAAGTCTACCTTGGATGAATCGCCTAGTGTTGCTCCCAACGGTTCTATGGTGTTGTATGCCACAGAATCTGGCGGCAAGGATATTTTGGCGGCGGTGTCTATTGATGGTCGTGTAAAGTACAAGTTGCCAGCGGTATTTGGTGTGGTACGAGAGCCCGCTTGGTCGCCTTACCTTGACTAGACAAGTCTGGAATCGTTGATACAAATCAGCGTCTAAACTGAGTATTGTCTCTAGGGCTTGTACATCAAAACTAGGCTCAATAGTCCTAGTGTGATGGTTGGATTGTATGGTACAATTCCCACCGAAATTTTTACAGTTGACCCATTTTAATAGGAGCATCGAAATGCGCGTGGGAAACCGAAGCAAAATACTGGCCGCTAGCCTAATGATGACATTGCTAGCTGCTTGTAGTAACCAAGATACTACAACAGATAGTTCTGCAAGCACCCAAGGTGAGTCTGCAACTTTAACTTCTGCTGCAGATGCTCAAGCCATTGAAGATGCAAATAACGCAGCAGCAGCTGCCGAGCAAGCCGCAATCGAAGCAGCGAAGGCCCAAGCAGAAGCCCAAGCCCAAGCTCAAGCCGAAGCTGCTGCTAAACAAGCTGAAGAAGCTGAAGAAGTTGCTCGTCAGAACTCTGAAGAAGCTACTAAAGCTTTGGCACACATCATCTACTTCGACTTTGACCAGGCCACTATTCGTGCTGAGTTCCGTGAAGTACTGAACGGCCATGCTGCATTCCTAGCGCAAAACCCAGGTGCGCACATTGTACTTGAAGGTCACGCTGACGAACGCGGTACACGTGAATACAACATGGCTCTTGGCGAGCGTCGCGGCAATTCTGTTAGCCGTTACCTAGTTGTTCAAGGTGTATCAGTTGACGCAATTGAAGTTGTAAGCTTCGGTGAAGAACGTCCTGTAAATGAAGGTCATGACGATGCTTCTTGGGCTGAAAACCGTCGCGTAGAAATTCGTTACGCTTCTTACCAGTAAGCCGAACGAACTTCTGCTTTAAGCCGGCTTATGTCGGCTTATCCCAGGCCTTAGGTCTGAGTGATAATTGAAATACCATCGTTCTGGCTAGCTGGATCGGTGGTTTTGTTTTTTAAGGGTAGCCACATATGAATGTTATTAAATCCTCTTCGTTACTAAAGGCTGGTTTTACTGTCTGCGTTTTGGGTCTTAGTTTACCTGTTGTTGCTGCTACCCAAGTATTGGTGCCAGTAGAAGATCGGTCGCTGTCAACGCCTAGCGCCACAGCCAAGAGTCAAGTTGCAAGTGAAGCTAAGACCAAACAACAGCAGCAACAAAATGCCAACGCCGAGTTATATTTATTGCTTGAGTCACTACAGCAAGAAGTTTCTCAGATGCGTGGCCAGGTAGAAGAATTGACCTTTAAAATGCGTCAAATGCAGCAAAATCAAAAGGACCGTTACCTAGATTTAGATCGCCGTATTAGCAACCTTAATGAACAAGCTTTGGCGGCGGCGAAAGCTGCTCAAACAGCACAGGTTGTGGTTGCACCAAAGCCAGTAATTCAAGCCCATACAGAAACGCCTGTGGTAGACACCACCGTAGTGGTCACACCTCAGGCCCCAGTGGCGCCAATCGACCCAGCCCAACACCAAGCTGATTATAAAGCTGCCTTTAACCTAATTCGTAGCAAAAAATACCAAGAGTCTATTACTGCACTAGAGACTTTTGTGGTGGCTTACCCTAATGGCCCGCTAACGGGTAACGCCTATTATTGGTTAGGTGAAGTGTTGATGGTAGAGCGTCAAACAGAAGCTGCTATTAAGAATTTCAGTAAGGTGATTAGCGAATTCCCTGAACACCGCAAGGTGCCAGATGCCATGTATAAGGCTGGTCGCGCTTGGTTGAAATTAGGCGATCACGCCAACGGCCAAAACTTGTTGGATCAGGTTATTAAGCTGTATCCAGATAGTTCCGCTGCGCGTTTGGCACGTGAACTGAAGTAATAGCCAAGCACTTATTGTTGCTAGTATAACCACAGTAATCACTGGGCTACCCGTAACGCCCATAGTTAGAGATTGACACCATGACCACAGCTCAAAATGATAACTTGTTAATGAGCGAAAGTAGCATCGCCGACCGCGTACTAGTACAAGAGCACTTGGCTCACGAGCATCTAGCCAAGCAGGTTGATGCCAGTGATGTTGCGGCCACAAAAGCACGCATCAAAGCCTTGTTGAAAGAAAAAAATGCCAGCCTCGTTGCCCACTACTACACCGATGCTGTGTTACAGGAATTAGCCGACGAAACCGGTGGTTGTGTATCCGATTCTTTGGAAATGGCCAAGTTTGGTAACCAAAGTGAAGCTTCTACTCTAGTCGTTGCTGGTGTGCACTTTATGGGCGAAACAGCGAAAATCTTAAACCCAGAAAAGCGCATCTTGGTACCAACCTTAGAAGCTACCTGCTCCCTAGACATTGGTTGCCCAGCAGAAGAATTCAGTGCTTTTTGTGATGCCCACCCAGATCACACGGTAGTGGTATATGCCAATACTTCTGCGGCCGTTAAGGCCCGTGCCGATTGGGTTGTTACATCCGGTATTGCTCTACAGTTGGTTGAGCACCTAGCCGACGAAGGCAAACCAATTATCTGGGGACCTGACCAGCATCTAGGCCGTTATATCGCCAATGAAACAGGTGTAGATATGGTGTTGTGGCAAGGCTCCTGCATCGTTCACGAAGAGTTCAAGGTGAAGGGTATTGATGACCTTAAGCAGGTCTATCCAGATGCAGCGGTACTGGTGCACCCAGAATCACCACAAGCCATGATTGAAATTGCTGATGCTGTGGGCTCTACTACCCAGATCATCAAGGCTGCGCAAAGCATGCCTAACGAGCATTTCATCGTGGCTACAGACCGCGGTATCTTTTACAAGATGCAACAAGCGGCACCGGGTAAAACCTTCATAGAAGCACCTACAGGTGGTAGCGGCGCAACCTGTCGTAGCTGTGCCCACTGCCCATGGATGGCCATGAACGATTTGCAAAAAATCGAGCACGTATTGCGTACTGGCGATAATGAGATTTTGATTGACCCAGAGTTGCAAGAAGCGGCGTATAAGCCACTTAAGCGTTTGATTGATTTCCAGCCCAAGTGATATCCGGGGCTGACTTTTCCCGAAGGGAAGTGCCAGTCCCTTAATTTAAATTTATAGGGGACAGGCACTTTTTATCCGCTACGCGGTTAAATAAGAGCCAGTCCCTCATCACAACTCCTCAACCGTCTTCTTTAGTTCCTTCGCATTAGCCCGAATAAGCCCTAACTGCACACGCTGTTGGTCAGTGGTGGTCGCCAAACTCGCGCCCAATAAAGCCTGTTCCATGGCTTGTTCAAATTCGCCTCGCAACAAATGCCACTGGGCTTTGGCTACACGGTGGGTAGCTAGGTCTGCCGTTTGGCCACTCCATTCGGCCAATAACTGCCAACCGCCAACCCAAAGAGGCTGCGCTTGTATCAGCTTGTTTAGTGCGCGGTAAGCCAGACTCATATCTTTCAAACCACGATAAGCCAAGGCTTGATAATAGTAGGACTGAGTAGCATGGAGTCCCAACTTGGCAGAACTTTGGCTGTGTGCAATAACTGCTTGAAATTGACCTTGTGCCATAAGAGCTTGCATCCACTGGTCCCAAATAAAACTTTGGGCAGGGTGCTGCGCTGATAAATTGGCTAATAGCTCACTTGCTACAGGCCATTCTCGCTTGGCTGCTAATACCATGGCCTTAGCAAACTGTTGATACAACAGGTAATTGTCGTTCAGCGGATCAAGCTGTTGGCTAACTTCAGTCAAGGACTGTTTGGTGGTGTCCGTGAGTTGGGTAGCCAGCATAATACGTAGCAGCTGCAAATCCATCTGATAATGGCTGCTAGATTGGTGTAGCGGTAGCTGTTCGATGCGGGCCGCTAGGTCGGCCACACGATGTTCCGATACAGGGTGGCTGCGAGCCCAGGCCCAGTTTGGGTCTTGCTCGGCAAAGGGCGAACCTAACATATCCAGCATACTGAGCATTTTGCTGACATCAAACTGGCTGGCTTGCATGAGTTCTAAGCCTACCCGGTCAGCCTCTTGTTCGTTGGCACGGCTGTAGCTCATTTGTTCGCGCACTATCGCTGCCTGAGTAGCATAAATACCGGCTTCACCCATATCGGCATCGACCTTGGAGGCCACCACAATAGAGGCCAAAAATGCACCAAAGTAGAGTGGCGCACGGCGCTCTTCACTGGCTCGGCGGTGGGCGTAATGGCGTTGGCTTATATGGGCAATCTCGTGGGCTAGTACCGCCACTAATTCATCAACCTGCTGGGTTTGTAAAACTAACCCCGTATGGACGCCTATAACACCGCCTGGTGATGCAAAAGCGTTGACGCTCTTGTCATTCACCAAAAATAACTGCAGCTGCTTGTTCGGTAAATTACTATGATTGAGCAGTGGGCGGACTAAATCTGTCAGCCATAAGCGTATAGCTAAAGCTTTACTAGACGACAAGCGGTTGAGATTCCCCGCGACTAGCTTGCCAATGCGCTGTTCTTCAGCTGGGCTAATTAAGCTACTTTGGGCGTTGGTAATGCTAGGCAAAATGTCAGAGGCAGAGGCATTTGTTGGCATTAGTAGCGCAGCAAAGGACAGGCCATAAGCTAGGAGGTGAGTTTTTACCAAAGGTTTGTTACTAAAGCCCTTCAATTGCCGACTAAAGATACCCATGTGAGAGTAGGTGTTTGTCATGCTTTGCCTTATAATGCCGTGAATTAACTAAGTTTACTGTATTTTCATGAACCAGCAATACCAAACTTTAGATACTCGTGGCTTGCAGTGCCCTTTACCTTTACTTAAGGCCAAGCGCGCAATCAGCCAGCTAGCATCTGGTGAGCAGTTGATGGTGCTTGTGACCGATCCATCGTCACAGCGCGATTTTAAAGCCTGGACAGATATCGCCAAACACCAGCTTTTGAGCATGGAACAAGTAGGCGACGAATATCATTATTTATTGGCCAAAGCATAAAGACCTTGGCTGACACTAGGAGTTCCCATGTTTAAAATCTTTCGGGCTTGGCTCGACCACCTGTTTGCTGATGAGCAAGCGCTGTTATTGGTGGTATTGCTCTTGTCTGCCGGGGTGGTTCTAGCTTTCTTTGGGTCTATGCTAGCACCAGTGTTTGCTAGTGCTATCTTGGCCTATCTGACCTTGGGGCTAGTGCAGTGGTTGGAGCGCTTTGGTGTACGCCACCTGCCTGCCGTATGGGGCATATACAGCTTATTTCTAGTGGGTTTGTCGGCTATTGTCTTAGTCTTGGTGCCTTTGGTATGGCGCCAGGCAACGAGCTTCTTGGGTGAACTACCTGCCATGGCAGAAAAGCTGCAAGGCTTGCTCTTGCTCTTGCCAGAGAAATACCCGCAGTTGGTATCTAAGGAACAGGTACAAGGCGTACTCGATAGTGTCATGGGCGAAATCGCCAATGGCGGCCAACTAATTGTCAGCTACTCTTTAGCCTCTATTGGCCAGTCTCTTGCTTTACTGGTGTATTTGATTTTAGTGCCTATCTTGGTGTTCTTCTTTTTGAAAGACGGCAAGCTGATCATGGGTTGGTTTACAGCCTTTCTACCTAATAAGCGCGTGGTATTGAGCAGCGTATGGTACGAAATGGACGACCAGCTAGCTAACTACGTACGCGGTAAAGTGGTAGAGATTCTTATCGTAGGCAGTGCGGCTTTCGTGTTGTTTTGGGTGTTGGATCTAAACTACTCGGTATTGTTAGCTATCTTGGTAGGCTTCTCTGTGTTGATCCCGTACATCGGTGCCACTCTAGTAACCATCCCTATTGCCTTGGTTGGTTATGTACAGTGGGGCTTGAATACGGATTTTTATACCCTAATTGTGGCTTACCTGATACTACAAGCCTTAGATGGCAACGTACTGGTACCGCTATTGTTCTCTGAAGCCGTTAACTTGCATCCAGTAGCCATTATTGTTGCTGTATTGGTGTTTGGCGGTATGTGGGGCTTTTGGGGAGTGTTCTTTGCTATACCGCTGGCGACTTTGCTGAAAGCTATTATGAATGCTTGGCCTCGGCAGGATGTGGTTTAGCTGATCTCTATTGGGGACTGGTTTTTCTCACAGGGAAGTGCCTGCCCCCTAAGTGCTAAAGGTGCTAAAAGTGGGTGCTAAAAGGGACAGGCACTTTTTATCCGCTGCGCGGCTAAATAAGAGCCAGTCCCTGTAATCTTACATCCCCTTAACAAACGCCAGCACTTCTTCCACGTGCCCTTTAACCTTTACCTTGCGCCATTCTTTCACTAGCTCACCTTGGCCGTTGATAATAAAGGTGCTGCGGTCGATGCCTAAGTACTCTTTGCCATACAGTTTCTTTAGTTTAATCACATCAAAGATACCGCATAGGTGCTCTTCTTCATCACTGATCAATTCTATCTTGAAGTCTTGCTTGGCTTTAAAATTGTCATGGCGGCGCATGCTGTCGCGAGACACACCAAACACTTGGCAGTTGGCGGCGTTAAAGGCGTCAATGCTAGCGCTGAACTCATTGCCTTCGGTGGTGCAGCCTGGGGTGGAGTCTTTGGGGTAAAAGTAAATCACCATGTTTTGGCCAGCATAATCCTGGCTATTAAAGTCGCTTGCGCCAGTCATGGGTAGTTGTACGTGGGGAAGGGTGTCGCCAAGTTGTAGGCCATTGTTGCTTGCGGTCATAGATATTACTCAAAAAGGTGTATGTATAGTGGAATATTAGGGCAATTTTAGCGCAATTTGTTGTCATTGTATGGTGCATTTCCTGCTACAATTTCCATCATTACTGTCATCGCCGTTGTTTGGTGATGCAATTCATCCGCTTAAGCGATAAACAGGGAACCTCTGACCATGAATAGGGTCATAGGTAGGATGACAATATACCCTTGAGGTGGCTGTCACTAGCGACCTTGATAGACGACATAGGAAAGACAATGAAACAGCCTGTTTGGCACATGTTGGGATTGGCCTCGGTACTACTAGTAAGTGGTTGTAGCAGTAATGGTATTAGCGTAACTGGGGAAGACAGTGTATTTCGCAATAAGGAATTGGATTACACTCAAGCACCGGTTGTAGAGCGCTTACGCGTACCCGCTGACTTGCAAGATAAGCGTATGCAAAATGACCTGCTGACAGTGCCAGAAGCCGATACTAGTGCCAGCCAGGCGGGCATTACTGAGGCACCGCGCCCAGCCTTTGTATTTGCTGAGATGGGTAGCCAAAGCGCACAGCTATTGGGTGCCAATCAAGACAAGCATATTGCTGTTAGAGGCAATCCACAGGTCGTATGGCAACAAGTGCGCCAGTTTTGGCAGTTGCAAAACATGCCGATACAAACCGATGATTCTGCCAATGGTGTAATGGAAACAGAATGGGTAGCCTTACCCGGTGTGGATGAAGACCCTGGTCTAGTAGGGGGTTGGTTGCGCTCCCTTACCGGTGGCAACAACGATTTGGACTTTAGTAAGGTTCGTACTCTCATGCAAACCGATGCGGCCGGGCGTATTGTGATTAGCCTTGATTACATGCAGGCGAGCCACAATGACCTAGAAAACAATATTCAACCTGATTGGCAGTCTCAAGGCCATGACGTAGAAAGCAAATCGGAATTGATGTTTGCTTTGCTACAGTACCTGAGCCGTACCGTGCGCACAGCACAAAAATCCAATCAAAACCTGTCTTCTGATGTTGGTTTGTTAGGTAAGGACCAAAACGGCCGACCTTTGATTCGCATAGACCAAAGAAAAGACCAGTCTATGGAGCTTTTGCTGGCAGCCATGAGCGATATGGATGTAGGCAGTTATGACCCAGCTTTGGGCAAGATTTACTTTACTCATACTACGCACGTACAAGCCGTGGCCGAAGAAGCGCAGGCTGGCGGTATTTGGGGTTGGTTCAAGGGGCTGCATGCTGGTGATACTAAGCAACAAACGTCACAGCCCATAACATTGGATATGTCTTTGTTGGGTGGCGGTGCTGATGATGCAGATAAAGAACCAGCAGCAGAAATCGTTTATTCCAGCAAAGATGTACAACCTTCTGTGTCTGACGATCCAAAAGACCGCAAGGGCTTTAAGATTTGGTTAGGTGGTGAGGTTATCTACATCTTTGAAGATGAAGACCAAGGTGAGGTGAATGCTGATGGCGTTTACACCTTTACCGGTAACTTCCAGCTACAGCTAACGGAAACCTTAAAGGGCGTGTATGTACAGGTATTCACCTCTACGGGTGTTCATGCCGGTGCTGGCCATGCCGAAGAGATCCTTTGGCAAATCAAACAAGGGTTGTAAAACATGCGGGCTGTATTTCTGGATTTAAGTTCTTTGGGACCTTCTGATCTTGATTTTACGGCCCTGCAAGCCTGTGCGGATGAACTAGTCACCTATGACCATACTAATCCACAACAGGTGGTAGATCGCCTGCAGGGCGCCGACATTGCCATTGTGAACAAGGTAGTACTGAATGCCGAGATCTTGGCGCAACTACCCCAGCTCAAGCACATACAGGTGGCTGCGACGGGCACCAACAACATAGACCTAGTCCAAGCTCAAAAACAAAATATCAGCGTGCAAAACTGTCAGGCCTACGGTGTCGACTCAGTGGCGCAGCATGCCTTGATGTTGATGCTTACCTTAAGTACACGTTTATTGGATTATCGTGAAGCTATTCAAGCTGGACAGTGGAGCCAAAGCCGTAACTTTTGTTTATTAGATTTTCCTGTCGAGAGCTTGGCCGGTAAAACCTTGGGTATTGTTGGCTATGGCGAGTTAGGTAAAGGTGTGGCAAAACTTGCCGAAGCCTTTGGCATGGGAGTGATCATTAGCACACGCCCGGGTCAAGCGAGCTATGACGACCGTTTGAGCTTGGATGAGCTGCTACCGCAAGTAGATATCTTAAGTTTGCACTGTCCACTGACTCCAGAAACACAAAATCTGATTGCTTTGCCTCAACTGCAGGCAATGAAGTCTTCGGCCTTACTGATTAACTGCGCCCGCGGTGGCATCGTTAACGAAGCTGATTTGATCGTTGCCTTACAAAACCAGGACATTGCCGGTGCCGCGACAGACGTCCTGAGCGTGGAACCACCACCAGCGGATCATCCGTTATTGCAGTATCAAGCGAATAACCTAATTATTACCCCGCATAGTGCCTGGGCAAGTCGTAAAGCACGCCAAACAATCGTCCAACAATTGGCTAATAATGTCCTGTCTTTAGCAACATCTGACGCGCAATTTTTAGTTCAATAAGCAGCAAAACCCCGTGCTTTCTAGGCTTGCAGTAATACAAGTGTTTTGACATAAAAAAAAGCCAAATATATTTCCTAAAAAGCCTTGACTTCACCCAGTCTTGATCTGGATCTAGTTAAGTTGTTCACATTGATAAAAAAACTGATTTTTAGGACAGAAAAGTTTGTAAAAAAACAGTTTTGACCTGTTGACTTGTTTAACTTATTGATAAATAAGGAAAAATAAAGATGGTTAAAAAGTGATCAATTTGTAAGAGGCCCCTTGTTTTGTGGGCTTAGGGGTAGATTTCCAAATGCTATACACAGACTTATCCACAGGTATTGTGAATAAGCTACGTAACCCCTCATAACATAAGGGATTGTGAGAAATTTGTCATAAATTTGGCATATTAAAGTCAGCTTTTCATGTGCTGGGAGATCGTAGGTGTCTGGTTGCCTGCATGTGCAGGGGACTGGCTCTTATTTAAACGCAAAGCGATTAAAAAGTGCCTGTACCCTTAGCCACCCCTTAGCCCCACCCAGACGCAATATGTGGGCACAAAAAAAGGGGACTGGCACTTCCCTTTGGGCAAAGCCAGTCCCCTGAGAGTCAGCCGCGAAAGCCAACCTCGGATCTTAGCAACTAGTCAGACATCAACACAGCAGATGTCATGTGATGCAGGATGCTGTCAGTCACGCCACCAAATGCCTTCTCACGTAGGCGAGAATGCTCATAAGCACCCATAACCAATAGATCGGCACCGGAATCCGTTAGGAAGTTCAAAATAGCGTAGTCGGTCTTCACGTCCGCTTGCATGTTTTCTAGAGTTACGTCCAAACCATGGTTCTGAAGGTGGCGCAGCATATCCGCACCAGGTTGGTCGTCTTTCTTGCTAGAAGACTTCTTGGCGTTAACCATTAACAAGGTAACCTTGCCACGGCCTTGTAGCAGTGGGATAGCATCATGGATGGCTCGGGCAGACTTCTTACCACCGTCCCAAGCGATAACCGCGTTGCGGTGTTCCATAGTAATGCGGCCAATATAAGGTACCACATAAACAGAGCGGCCAGAGTCGAACAGCACACCTTCTAATAGGTGGTTCATATAAGCGGTATTGTCTTCATCTGGGTTAGGTTGACCCAAGAAGGTAATATCGTGGCAGCGTGCCTTGTAGGCCATGCGATCTGGCGCACGGGCTGCCGTGGTATAGATGATTTCGCTGTCGTAGCCAACGCCAGCATCTGCGGCGGCACGTATAAATTCGGCTACGGCTGCTTGGGCTGCGTTTTCGACGATTTCTTTCTGAGCGTCGCTAATGGCTTTAGGTACTTGAATACCAATGTAGTTGGCAGTGATAGATTTTAGTGCTAATGCGACACCTGTTACGCGAGCGTTTTGGCGCTTGGCTAAAGCTATGGCCGCTTCTACGCGTTGTGCACAGGCTGTGCTGTTGTCCAAATGTACCAGAATATCCTTGACTTGCATGAGTCTTTACCTCGTTTTGAGCTGGTGAAATTAACTTGGTAATAGTGTTACAAATTTGGACTTTACTAAAATAGATCTGGGTCAATTTATGCCAGCATGAAGGCAGTGGAAGGGGGTGAAACTTGACCTATATCATGATCACAAAACACTGGGCTTTTAGTGGTGCAATGGTATACTTTAGCAATTGCTAACAAAGGGTGAATTGGTTACTTTAGTGACCAATATAACGACAAGAGCACCAACAGGGAACAATATATAAATGTGGGATCAAAAATACGCCACTGACGATTATGTATATGGCACGGAACCGAATGACTTTTTACGCCAACAAGCACAACTAATACCCCAAGGCAAAGTGCTGTGTTTGGCCGACGGCGAAGGGCGTAATTCGGTTTATTTAGCTAGCCTTGGCTACGACGTTACCGCCGTAGATAGTTCGGCAGTGGGTCTAGAAAAAGCCCAAAAGCTGGCTGCCGCAAAGGGCGTGACTATTACCACAGAAGTAGTAGACCTTGCTGATTATGATTTAGGCGAAGCTAAGTGGCAGGGGATTGTTTCTATCTTTTGTCATTTGCCGCCACCATTGCGCAAAAAGGTGCATGCTAATATAGCCAACGCCTTAGCAGCAGATGGTGTGCTAATGTTAGAAGCCTATACGCCAGCCCAGTTGCAACACGGTACAGGTGGGCCACCAGTGGCCGCCATGATGATGCAGGCTGAAGAGCTACAGCAAGAATTGACAGGCATGCAGGCGCAAACCTGTGAAGAGTTAGAAAGAGAAATAGTTGAAGGCATTGGTCACAAAGGTACCGGTGCTGTCGTACAATACATTGGTAACAAAGCTTAAGGAGCAACCAACGTGAATTTAAAGAAGCAACTTGTAGCAGGTATTATCAGCTTAGCACTACCTTTAGCTGTATGGGCACATAACCATAGCAACCTAGACATGCAACACAGCTGGATCAAGCTACCAGTACCAGGCACCATGATGACGGGTGGTTTTATCACTATCACCAACAGTGGTATAGAAGACGAACACCTACTGTCTGCATCTTCCACTATTGCTAAGAACACCGAGCTACACACCATGGTAATGGTCGATGGCGTAATGAAAATGCGTGAAGTAGAAGCCGGGTGGGCTATCCCAGCTGGCGAGACCCTTACCCTTAAGTCTGGTGGCAACCACGTTATGTTTATTGGCCTCAATACCATGTTGATGGAAGGCGACGAAACAACCGTCACCCTTAAGTTTAAGCACGCTGGCGACATAGAACGTACCTTTATGGTGCATAAGCCAGAAATGGCTGAAATGCACAAAACCGAAGGTCATGACCACGACCACTAAGGTTGTTGAACTGTAGAGGACTGGCTCTTCTTGCCGCGATCCCTCAGGGGACTGGCTCTTCTTGCTGCGACCCCTCAGGGGACTGGCTTTTTTGCGAAGCAAAAGTGCCTGTCCCTTAAAACACCCGCACCGGGGACTGGCTTTTTTGCGAAGCAAAAGTGCCTGTCCCTTTATGCCAAGTGAGCGAGAATAGCATGGGACAGGCACTTTTTATCCGCTACGCGACTAAACAAGAGCCAGTCCCTTGCAGCACCGGGGACTGGCTTTTTTGCGCAGCAAAAGTGCCTGTCCCTTGTTAACACCCGTAACACCTCCCATCACATTACCTAAACTCATACCAGCATCACCTAAAATTCGGTTGTCACCAATCCCTCCTTACACGCATAATGTGGCAACTAAAATTGATAACCATGAGTGCTAAACCATGTCCTTACCAACAAGTATGACGGCCGTACAATTAGTTGGCCACGGCGGCTTAGAGCAGCTACAAATCAATAAAGATACCCCCGTGCCCACGGCCAAATCCGGCGAAGTACTGATTAAAGTGGGGGCTGCTGGCATCAACAACACCGACATTAACACGCGTATAGGTTGGTACTCTAAACAGGTGACGACAGATACGGCTACGGGTGGGGAAGGTGGTTTTGACACAGTAGACGCAGACGATGCCAGCTGGTCGGGCATCCCTCTACAACTACCCCGTATACAAGGTGCCGACGTATGTGGCGAAATTGTTGCCGTCGGTGAGGGTGTCGATGCAGCACGTATTGGCGAACGGGTTATGGTGCGCTCACTACAAGAAGACCCTGCTAGCGACAAGCCTTATTACTGCATAACCTATGGGTCTGAGTGTGACGGAGGCTTTGCCGAATACGCTACTGCCCTAAGCAAGCAAACCTATAGGGTAAACTGTGACTGGAGTGATGCCGAATTGGCCTCCATCCCTTGCGCCTATTCAACAGCGGAAAACATGCTGCATCGTGCCGACTTGAAAGATGGTGAAACGGTGTTGATTACCGGTGCATCTGGCGGTGTTGGCTCTGCTGCTGTACAGCTAGCCAAGCGTCGTGGCGCACGTGTTATTGCCCTATGCAGTGCAAGCAAGGCGCAAGCCGTGGCTAACCTAGGTGTTGATCTAGTACTCGACCGTGGCGCAGACATTGTCCAACAACTGGGACGGGATAGCGTACACATGGTAGTCGACCTAGTCGCTGGCCCTGGTTGGGCACCTTTGCTGGATGTACTGAAGCGTGGTGGCCGTTACTCTACGGCCGGCGCCATTGCCGGCCCCATGGTAGAACTTGATGTCCGTACCTTGTACCTAAAAGACCTCACCCTACGTGGCAGCACCTACCAAGACGAAGTGGCATTTAGCAACCTAGTGGGCTACATAGAGCGTGGTGAAATCAAACCAGTGGTATCGGGTACCTATCCACTGACAGAAATACACCAAGCCCAAGAAGACTTCTTGGCCAAAGGCTTTATTGGTAAGCTAGTGTTGATTCCTTAGAACTTGCTGGGGACTGGCTCTTCTTTGCGCAGCAAAAAGTGCCTGTCCCCTTAATTGAAAAGTTCTACTCTCGTTTATCCTGTCGGGGACAGGCACTTTTTATCCGCTGCGCGAATAAATAAGAGCCAGCCCCCTAGTTGAGACAAACCCATGAAAATCACCCAAATAGACGTCTACCAAGTCGACCTACCTTATGCCGGTGGCACCTACCGTTTATCCGGTGGCCGTGAATACACCAGTTTTGATGCCACCATTGTGCGTGTAACCACGGACACAGGCCTCACAGGTTTTGGTGAAAGCACGCCTTTTGGTTCTACCTATGTGGCAGCTCATGCCTTGGG
>CALKFY010000002.1 GCA_938084925.1 uncultured Pseudomonadales bacterium | reverse complement strand
CCCACTGGTCATCCCATGCTGTAGTTGGCTTGTTGCGGAAACCGCTGCGGCTAAACTGGCGGATACGGCCTTCGGCTGTGGCCATTAGTAAGTTAGCGCAGGTGCTAGGCGTATCACTGGTGCGCAAACCTTCACGCATTTCTGCTTCACGCAAAACCTGCTTCATTTGCGTTTCTAGCTTATCAAACAGTTGATTAATACGGCTGCCCAAACGTTCCTTTTCACCTAACAAGGCTTCACCAGTAAGTAAGCGGCACAGGCCAGGATTACGCTCCACTAGGGTCAACAATAGGGTTAACATCTGTTGGCACTGGGCCAGAGCAGGTAATTCTTGTTGCTGTATAAGTTTGGTGCGGGTGAATAGGGTATCTTCGATAAAGTCGATCAAACCCTCAAACATCTTGGCCTTGCTAGCAAAGTGACGATACAAGGCCGCTTCCGATACACCTACTTCGCGCGCTAGGGCGGCGGTGGTGATACGGCTCAAAGACTGCTCTTGCAACATTTGCATGAGGGTTTGCAGTATTTGTTCGCGGCGCGATATTTTAGCTTCAGTCATGGTTTTTATTATCCTGGAAACTTAAGGGTTGGTGATCAGAGTACCAACACCTGTATCGGTGAATAGTTCTAGTAGCGTGGCGTGAGCAACGCGGCCATCAATGATGTGGGCGCGTTTAACGCCGGCTTTTACAGCATTAAGGGCACAGCCGATCTTAGGTAGCATGCCACCGTGGATGGTGCCGTCGGCAATTAACTCATCTACCTGTTCGGTGGATAAACCAGTCAACAGGTTGCCTTCTTTATCGAGCAGGCCAGAGATGTTGGTTAGCAGCATCAGCTTTTCGGCTTGTAGCACTTCCGCTACCTTGCCGGCTACTAGGTCAGCGTTGATGTTATAGGCCGCACCTTGTTCGTCTACGCCTACTGGCGCAATAACAGGGATAAAGTCGCTATCGCAAAGCATGTTGATAACATCGGTGTTAACTTTTTCTACTTCACCAACGTGACCGATATCGATGATCTCAGAGGCTTCCATTTCTGGGCTCTTGTGGGTCACTTTCAGCTTCTTGGCTTGGATTAGCTTGCCGTCTTTACCTGTTAGGCCAATGGCTTTACCGCCATGCTGGTTGATTAGGTTAACAATCTCTTTGTTTACGGAGCCGCCCAGTACCATTTCTACCACGTCCATGGTTTGGGTATCGGTTACACGCATGCCATTAACAAAATGGGATTCGATATTAAGACGCCCTAGCAAGTCACCAATCTGTGGGCCGCCACCGTGTACGACTACAGGGTTCATGCCGATCAGCTTCATCATCACGATGTCGCGAGCAAAGCTTTGCTTAAGGTCTTCGTCGATCATGGCATTGCCGCCGTATTTCACTACGATGGTCTTGCCGATATAACGTTGAATGTAAGGTAGAGCTACGCTCAATACCTGGGCCACATTAGTGGCTGCTTCTCTATCTAGTGACATGCTTTATTCCGGAATAGTTAGGTTGCTATCAACCGTGTGTAAATGTTGTTGGAATTGACTGCGAATGCGCTCTAGGGCCGCATGGTTTTCGCCTTCAAAACGTAGTACCAATAATGGTGTGGTGTTGGATGCGCGCACTAGGCCCCAGCCATCGGGGTAGTCCACACGCAAACCATCAATGGTGGATACTTGGCCGTCTGTATAGGGCCAGTTTTGCAAGCGTTCAACAATATCAAACTTGTCGCTCTCGCTTACTGCAATATTAATTTCTGGGGTGCTCTTATCTTCTGGGAAACGGGCAAATAAAGCATCCGCATCCAAGTCGCCAGCTGCCACAATTTCGCATAGGCGGGCAGCACTGTAGAGACCATCGTCAAAACCGTACCAGCGTTCCTTAAAGAACACGTGGCCGCTCATTTCACCGGCTAACAAAGCACCACTTTCTTGCATCTTGCTCTTGATAAGGGAGTGGCCAGTTTTCCACATGGTCGCAACACCACCTAGACCTTCGATAAGAGGTTGCAATAGGCGTGTGCACTTTACATCATAGATAATTTGCGCGCCTGGGTTGCGGCTCAATACGTCTTCGGCAAATAGCATTAATAGCTTGTCAGGGTAGACCATGTTCAGTTGTGGCGTGATCACGCCCACACGGTCACCATCGCCATCAAAGGCCAAGCCTAGGTCGGCTTTGTGCTCGGCAACGGCCGCTTTCAAGTCCACTAGATTGGCCGGTTTACCTGGGTCCGGGTGGTGGTTGGGGAAGGTGCCATCCACTTCACAAAATAGCTCAATAACTTCACAACCAAGGGCACGAAACAGCTGTGGTGCAATGGCTCCGGCGATACCGTTACCCGCATCCAGTACCACTTTTAATGGCTTTTTGATGTTTAGGTCATCCACGATTACCTTTTGGTAATCGGCATCAACACTGTGGGCACTGATATTACCGGCTCCGCGCTCGTAGTCTTCGGCTACGATGAGATTGTACAAGTCAGTAATGTCATCGTTGGCTAATGTCTTGCCAGCGACGACGATCTTGGCGCCGTTGTAATTACTTGGGTTATGGCTACCCGTAAGCATGATGCCAGAGTTGGTATCAAGGGTCTTCACGGCAAAATAGAGTACTGGCGTTGGTACCGCACCCACGTGAATTACACGGCAACCCGCATCAGCCAGGCCTTGCATTAAGGCTTGGCTTAAACGTGGGCTAGAAAGACGTCCGTCGGCGCCAACGGCAGCGCTATCATCGCCTAGGCGACGAATTTGTGTGCCCACGGCTAGGCCCAAATGATAAAGCATGGCCTCGTCGAGTTGTTCATCAACAATGCCGCGTACATCATAGGCGCGAAAAATCTCTGCCGGTACTTGCGCTGGGCGCGGGTAACGATAACTGTCCATGTTATAAATCCCTTTATTTGCGGCCGGAGTGGCCAAAGCCACCGGTACCGCGTTCACTAGTATCAAATTCGTCAACGATGCTCAGTTCTGCTTGTACCACAGGCACCAATACCATTTGTGCGATACGCTCGCCTGGTTCCACGGTGAAGCTGGTATTGCCGCGGTTCCAGCAAGATACCATCAACTGGCCTTGGTAGTCGGAATCGATTAGGCCAACTAGGTTACCCAGAACAATGCCGTGCTTGTGGCCTAAGCCCGAGCGTGGCAATAGCATGGCGCAAAGGCTAGGGTCGCCAATGTGAATAGCCATACCTGTGGGTAATAATTTGGTTTCACCTGGTTCAAGCTGTAGCGGCGCTTCGATGCAGGCGCGTAAGTCCATACCGGCGGAGCCAGGTGTCGCGTAAGCAGGTAATGGCCATTCTCCGCCAAGGCGGGAGTCCATGATTTTTACTTCAAGTTGGGGTGTCTGAGACATGTGGTTATAAGTCCAATTGGGCAATGTTGTCGATCAGTTGGCGGGCCAACTGGGTTTTGGATGTACGGGGTAGGGCTAGGTTGCCAGTCGCTGTGACTAGGTGTACCTGATTTTCGTCGCTGTTGAAGCCGATGCTAGTGTCAGACACATCATTGGCGATGATCATGGCCACTTGTTTACGTGCCAGCTTGGCTTGTGCGTGCTCGATAAGCTTTTCTGTTTCTGCGGCAAAGCCAATGCAAGTCGTGTTAGGGAAGTCTTTAGCCACGGTGGCTAAGATATCCGGGTTCTGAACAAGTTCTAGACTCAGGCCAGAATCAGGCCCAGTCTTTTTCATCTTTTGTTCAGCGACTTCGCTAGGGCGGTAATCGGCCACGGCGGCGCTGGCAATAAACACATCGGCATTTTGGCAAGCAGCTTGGCAGGCGGCAAGCATATCGCGAGCACTTTGCACTTGGGTGCACTGCAAATCAGCGGGCACGGGTAGGTTAGTCGGGCCGCTGATCAGGGTTACGTGAGCGCCAGCTTCTACGGCGGCTTGGGCTAAGGCATAACCCATCTTGCCGGAGCTATGGTTGCTCAGGTAACGTACTGGGTCGATAGCTTCCCGAGTTGGGCCAGCCGTAATAACCACTTTTTTGCCTTGTAGGGCGTGGCCAGTAAATACCTGTTCAAGGTCTGCAACTAGCTGGCTAGGTTCTAGCATGCGGCCAGGGCCAACATCGCCACAGGCTTGTTCACCACTGGCTGGGCCTAGTAAGGCAAAGCCACGCTGGCTGAGCAATTTGGCATTGGCCTGCGTGGCTTGATCAGCCCACATGGCCTGATTCATGGCAGGTGCTAGTAGTACCGGTGCTTGAGTGGCTAGGCAAAGGGTGCCAAGTAGGTCATCGGCTTGACCTTGGGCTAGGCGTGCCATTACTTGCGCGGTGCAAGGGGCCACCAAAATAGCGTCAGCCCAACGGGCTAGCTGTATGTGGCCCATGCCGGCTTCGGCACTAGGGTCCAGCAAATGCTGATGCACAGGCTTGCCCGATAGCGCTTGTAAGGTAAGGGGGGTAATGAATTCCGTGGCACCACGCGTCATGACGACTTCAACTTGGGCACCGGCGGTGATGAGTAGGCGCACTAGCTCTGCGCTTTTATAAGCGGCGATACCACCACTTATGGCAACAATGATGTGCTTGTTTTGGAGCCTAGACATAGCTTAAATCAGATCGTTATGAGAGCTCATAACCATAGCATAATCAGATAAAAAATGGACCAGACAAGAGTCTGATCCATTCAAAATAAATGTCAATTAGTGAGTAATCACTGACAGTGTTGGGCTAGGCCTTGCTGCCGTTTGTAACAAAATCGTTAACGGCGCGCAAAATATCTTTGCGACTCACCTGGCCCACTAGTTTGCCGTCTTCTACTACTGGTATACGGCGGCGTCCGCGATGGATAAATTGTTCGGCGACAGCGATAATGTCGGTGTTGGCATCAACGGTATCAACGGTGCGAGTCATAAACTCCCCCACAGTACCGCCCACTTCTTCTTCGTGATAGGTCTTGTCGAGAATGCCGCGTAAGCAATCGACTTCTGACATGATGCCAATAAGCTGGCCATTGTTATCGGTAACGGGGGCGCCAGATACCTGTGTTTCACTAAAAACACGAATGGCCTCAAACAGGTCCATGTCTTCAGTAAAGGTGATAAGTTTGCGCGTCATATAGTCAGAAACTTTGACGGATTTAAGCATGACCGATTTCCTTTTATTGTTGTGAGTACACCTATAACATTAAACCTTTTTGCAGTGCTGTCAATGCCTTAGCCCTCTGCAATAGTCGAAGCCAGAGTGATATCATGATTCCAGTTACCAAGTTATTGTTATTATCGAGGTCATAAATGCCAGAATTACCCGAAGTAGAAACTACCTGTGCCGGCATTGCTCCACATATTACTGGGCAGCTATTGCGCAAGGTAGAGGTGCGTGATGGGCGTTTACGCTGGCCTATTCCAGAAGACCTTAACGAAATAGTTGCAGGGCAAACTCTGGTAAAAGTAACCCGGCGTGGCAAATATGTGCTTATGCATTTTCAAACGGGTGGTCTGATTGGGCATCTTGGTATGACCGGTAGTATGCGTATTGTTACTGCGGACGAACCACCGGCTTATCACGACCACTTTGATTTATGCTTTGATGATTGTCTGGTGCGCTACCGTGATCCTCGGCGCTTTGGCAGTTTGCTGTGGCAAGACTATCCCTTGGAAGAGCATGCATTGCTGGCTGATTTAGGCCCAGAACCGTTAACCGATGATTTTAACGTGGATGTTTTGCACACTGCCTGCAAGGGCAAGAAGCAGCCTATTAAGACTCTTATCATGGACAGCAAAAAGGTCGTGGGGGTGGGTAATATCTACGCCAACGAGGCCTTGTTTATGGCAGGCATCAATCCTAATCGCCAAGCAGGCCGAGTCAGTAGGAAGCGTTTGGCGGTACTGGTAGAAGCTATCAAGCAAGTGTTGGCAGACGCTATCAAGCAAGGTGGTACCACTTTGCGTAACTTTGTCGATAGCGAAGGCAATCCCGGCTATTTCAAACAGCAGTTGCAAGTTTATGGTCGCACGGGCAAGCCTTGTAGGCATTGCGGTGAAGCCCTAATAGAGGTGCGCTTGGGGCAGCGCTCAACGGTTTATTGTCGCCACTGCCAGCGTTGATGCCGCTAGATAAAGTTAGATGCCTATTTTACTGAGTTGATCGGTGACTTCGCGCAGGGTGGCGCTGAGGCGGGGAAATTCCGTTTCTAGTTCAATGGCTAGATTACTAAGCTCGTCGTTGGCAGCTGGCTCACCACCTTGATTGTTTACTTGCTTGTCGATGTCTTGTAGTAGATTACGCAACTGGGCTTGCACCTGTGCATCGTCAATCTGGTGGTCGTTTAGCTCTTCGTGTAGTTTTTGGATGAGCTTTTGTAGTTGTAAAGTTTCCATTGTCGGCCTCCTAAAATAACGTTCGCCTAATTAGCATACGCCTTATTAATCAGAAAATCCGCTGCCAGGTCAAAATTTAGACATAAAAAAAGAGGATCTGCCAAATAGGCGTAATCCTCTTTATATCAACTAGCGAACTTGGTGCTTAAGCAGCAGTCAGCTTAATGTACTTAGCCATTAAATCGTCTTCAGATTCAACATTGTCTGGATCTTTTGGAATGCAATCTACAGGGCATACTTCAACACACTGAGGCTCGTCATAATGACCCACACATTCGGTGCACTTGTTAGGGTCGATTTCATAAATTTCTTCACCCGGAGCGATGGCCTCGTTAGGGCATTCGGGTTCACAAACGTCACAGTTGATGCAGTCGTCGGTGATAATTAGAGACATTTCGTCTTCCTCTATTACAATGATCTTACCGTTATTAGCTAACGGTTTAAATGTTGTTGCATGGCTTCTGCCACAATGGGGTGTACAAATTGAGAAATATCACCGTTTAACACGGCAACTTCTCGCACCAAGGTAGAGGAAATAAACGAATGCTTCTCCGCTGGGGTCAGAAACATACTCTCTACATCAGGTGCTAATACGCGATTCATATTGGCCATCTGAAACTCATACTCAAAGTCAGATACGGCACGCAAACCGCGTAAAATTATATTGGCATCCTGCTTCTTTAATAAATCGGTTAGCAGTCCATTAAACCCAATAACTTTCACATTACCCAAAGGCTCGGTAATAGTGCGAGTCAATTCTACGCGCGTTTCGAGTTCCAACAGAGGCCTTTTCTTAGGGCTTGCTGCCACGGCAACAATAACTTCATCAAAAAGTCGTGAAGCGCGTTCAATCAGATCCATATGACCATTGGTAATAGGGTCAAAAGTACCCGGATAGATAACTGTATTCATAGGCTTTGGCTGTCTAAAAATAATTCGCGTCTATTGTACAGGCTGAAAACCCCCGAATACTAATCGAATTGCGACCTGAGAACAATAAATTTCAACATGGAATAAAAGAATGATTTAATATAACTTTATGCTATAAAAATGGGCGCCTTTGCTGCCACCAGTCGCCTGCTATAGTTAGCGCTTGCTGCCGGTCGGAGGTTAGCTTAAGCAAAAGCACAATGGCCGCCGTGGTGCTGACTACGGCAGCTTCACCATAAGTATCTATTTTGTCCCCCAGCCATACCTCTTTAAGCTGAGCGGCAGACAACTGTGCCGGTGCCTCTACACGTTTTTCCAATAATCGCGGCCACGGTTGATTGCCATGTTCGTGCTCGTCGGCCCACTGCAAATCGCAATCTGTATCGGGGCGTATTTCGGCTTCGCCACCATCACCACGAATGGTCAAGCTACGTGGCTGTTGTAACAGCAGCGCTGCTTGCTGATGCAAAGGGCCATAGGCTGGGTGAAATACACCGTCGACAGTGTGTTGTGCTTGGGTAGGGTTAAGCAGTCGAGTTAACGTGTGCACCGGCGAGCGTAAGCCAAGAATATTACGCAAGTTGATCATATGGTCTAACTCAGGGCTCAATTGCTTGAGGCTCATAAAGCTAAAGCTGCTAGCGGTAAGCTGTTGTTCAGCTTGTTGCCAGTCACTGGCAGGAACAATGCCTAATTCCGTTAACAGGTCTTCGCTGTATACACGACCTGTAGTGTGGCCTTTGGCACCATGCATAAATACCTTATAGCCTTGCTGGCTAACGAGTATTGCGGCCAGCAAGAACCAAGCTTGGTGACGTTTTTTACCAGCATAGGTAGACCAGTCCAGATCAACTTGCAGATTAGGCATGGGGTTTTGTGCGAAGCCATTATGTTGGCGTACTGCGTCGACGAAGCCCGCTAGCTCAGCAGCACACTCTTCTTTGTGGCGTAAGAGCATCAAAAATGCACCTAGTTGCTCTGGTTCAACCTGGTCCTTAAGCATCATGGACATGGCCGCCAAAGCTTCTGCGCGTGTTAGATCACGACTACCGCGCTTACCCTTGCCAAGAGTTCGTACATACTGTGCAAATGGATGTTCTATATTCACTTATCTAGCTCGCTGTGTAAACGCTTAATGGTGTCAGAAAGTTGTTCCAAGTGGGTCACTTCGGCGCTAGCTGGAGCTTGATGTGAAGGCCAAGTTTGCTGGTCTAGGTTAACCCATACCGTATGCATGCCGACATTTTGTGCGCCCAAAATATCTGCCTCAGGGTTGTCGCCAATATGAATCACGCGTTGGGCGGGTATTTGCATGTGCTCAAGGGCTTGCACGAACATGTCTGGGGCTGGTTTAGAAATACCGACTTCGGCGGAGTTAAAGCCAAAATCAAATAAATGGTCTAGGCCAACTAATTTCAAATCAGCATTACCATTGCTGAGGGCACCTAAGGTGTAATTTTGATTTAGCTGTTCTAGTTGGCTTATGGCCTGGGGAAAAAAATTAACCTGATTGCGGGCGGCGAAGTAAACCTTAAAGCCGTCAGCGGCCAGCTGTTTAACCTGTTCAGGATTGTAACCGCTACGCGTTAAGCCGAGCTCTAGCAATGCCAAGCGCAAACGGCTCATATCGTGGGCCAGCAGTGGCTGATGTAGCAGAACTTCATCGCGTAGCTGATTGAAGTCCTTAACTGTGTAGCGCTGCGTAAAGGCAGGAGCATGTTCTGCTAGCCAGTCAATAAGTATCTTGTTGGCAGCATGAATGACAGGGCCAACTGCCCATAGGGTGTCATCTAGGTCGAAGGTAAGGGCCTTTATCATGGTTTAGTCTTTGCCTTGTTTGCGAGCGCGAGGATGGGCCTGATCATAGACCTGAGCCAAATGTTGATAGTCTAAGTGAGTATATACTTGGGTGGTGCTGATGTCAGCGTGGCCAAGCATTTCTTGTACCGCGCGTAGGTCGCCACTTGATTGCAGCATATGGCTGGCAAAGCTGTGGCGCAACATATGTGGGTGCAGCTTTAAGCCAAGGCTTTGGGCTGCCTTGTCCATACGCAATTGTATTGAGCGGGGGGAAATAGAACGTCCATGTTGGCTTAAAAACAACGCCTGAGTGGGTGCTTTTATCAACAGATGCCGTTGCTTTAACCATATTTTAAGGGCTTTGCAGGCTTGGCCACCCATGGGTACTTCTCTGGTCTTATTGCCCTTGCCTGTAATACGGAGACTCTTGTCAGATAGGTCTAAATCTGTGATCTGGAGGCTGGCAAGTTCGGCCAAACGCAAACCGCTGGAGTAGGTCAGTTCGAGCATGGCTTGATCACGCGCCTGTAATGGATCAGAAATATCAAAAGACTGATCTAGCAGCTGTTTAATCTGTTCTGTATCTAGGTGTTTAGGTAGTTTCTTACTAGCTTTAGGGGCCTGAACACCCGTGACAGGATTGTTCTTGCGCTGCCCTTGGCGTTGCAGGTGCTGGAAGAAGCTGCGCCAGCTAGAAAGCAAACGTTGGCAGCTACTAGCACCTAGGCCTGCAAGGCGTGCATCCTGCAAGGCTTGGCGAATAGTGTCTGTTTGCACGCCCTGCCAGTCTTTTAGCCCACGTGTGTCGGCACTTAAGGCAAGTTTGGTGAGGTCGCGCCGGTAGGCTTGTGTTGTGTGCTCAGAATAAAAGCGAATTTGTCGCAGGTAATCGAGAAATTCTGTAGCCTGTACAGTAAAGCTGTCAGGCATCTCGCTGCGAGTCATATTATTGGCCGCAGATACGGCCAATAACTCGGCTGCAAACGGCAGCAACATGGTTGAGGAACAGAGTATCAAGTTCCTCTGTGTAATGATTGGCTGAGGTGCTAGCCACGATCACCACGGCAATTGGTTGCTTGTCTACGTGAATTGGCAGGATGGCGCAGGACTGCATCGGCTCATCTGTATCGGCAAGTAAGTCCGCCAAGGGAGCGCCTTGCACTGTGCGACAAAAGGCCCAAGCTTTTTCGGCTAACAAAGATAGCAAGGCATGTTGCTCTGTATCCGTAGCAAGTTGAATGAGCTGGTCGTGCTCTTCTTGTGTTTCTTGCAGCAAAACTAAACGCACCGCGTGGGCATCAAATTCACTAATAAAGCTGGTATTCAAAGCGCTAGCTGCTTCGGCAAGCGTGCTGCAACCGCTAAGGGCAACCACCAAACGTTTGGTTTTTTCAAACTGCACATCGTTACGGCGTGCAGAATGCAGCAGTTCCGATAACTTGTTGGCATAATCCTGAATACGCTGACGTAGGGTTTTAACCTGGCGCTCAACCAAAGACGTGGCGCCACCACATTCATGATCTAGAATCTGATGCTCCAAAGCCTGTGGGTGCTGTTGCAAAAATTCGGGATGTTCACGTAAGAACACCAAGATGTCTTCGTTGCTTAGCACGCTGTCGCCACCACCATCAGCAGAGGGCTTGGTCAGTTTGGATTTTGCCTGACTCATAAACGCAGTTGTCCTTCGTATACGTGGGTGGCTGGGCCTGTCATATGCAAAGCCTGGCCGGGTCCTGCCCATTCTATCCGCAGATCACCACCGCGTAAATGTACGAGAACATCTTCGTCTAGTAGGCCTTGCAGTATGCCGCTGGCAACGGCAGCGCAAGCGCCAGTGCCACAGGCACGGGTTTCGCCTACACCGCGCTCATGTACGCGTAACTTGATAGTCTTACGGTCAATAATCTGCATAAAACCAATGTTGGCTTCTTGCGGGAAACGTGGATGCTTGGTGAGCTTGCTACCTAGTTGATTAACTGGTGCCTGTTCAATATCGTCAACTAGCACTACCGCATGAGGATTGCCCATGGAAACAGCGCCAATGGTATAGTTTTGGCCATCTTGATCGATGGTATAGGTAGTCGCTTGCGCGTCTGCTGTAAACGGAATGTCAGCTGGGGCAAACACAGGCGCGCCCATGTCCACTTGAACCTGATCGTTATCGCGCATGTGTAGAACAATGCGACCCTTGGCGGTTTCTACGGCAATATCACGCTTACCCGTAAGGCGCTGGTTATGTACAAATAAAGCAAAGCAACGAGCGCCGTTACCGCAGTGCTCGACTTCGTTGCCATCGGCGTTGTAAATGCGGTAACGAAAATCAACATCAGGGGTGCGAGGTGTCTCTACCAACAATAGCTGGTCAAAACCAATGCCCGTGTAGCGGTCACCCAGTTGGCGAATTTGTTCAGGGCTCAAGCGGCCACGCTGGGTGATCATGTCGACCACCATAAAGTCGTTGCCTAGACCATGCATTTTGGAAAATCGTAATTGCATGGGCTTAGTCCTTTGGCAGCAGCTTTTCGCGCGCCCATAGGTCGGCAAGCTTTTCACGTTCGCCGATTAGGTGCATCTGGTTACCATCTACCATCACTTCTGCCGCGCGTGGACGAGTGTTGTAGTTGGATGCCATGCCAAAACCGTATGCGCCAGCGGAGCAAACCGCTAGCAGGTCGCCGGCAGCGATGGCCAGATCACGATTTTTGCCTAAAAAGTCGCCGCTCTCACAGATAGGGCCAACAATGTCAAAGTTGTGCGTGTCAGCTTCTGAAGTTAAGTCAGCAGGGATAATATCCTGCCAAGCACCGTAAAGTGAAGGGCGGATAAGGTCGTTCATGGCACCATCGACGATAGCAAAGTGCTTGTCTTCGTTGTTCTTTAGGTATTCAACCTGAGTTAGCATAATGCCAGCGTTGGCGCTGATAGAGCGGCCTGGTTCAAACACTAGATCAAGGTCACGCTCGCCTATGTGAGCCTGGATACGCTGAATAAATTCAGTGATAGACAAAGGCTCTTCATCGGCGTAGTTCACGCCTAGCCCGCCACCCAGGTCAAGGTGTTGAATAGCGATGCCCATGCCAGCCAATTCATCGATCAATGCAAGCAGGCGGTCGATAGCGTCCAAGTACGGATCAATTTCTGTCAGCTGAGAGCCAATATGACAATCTACACCTACTACTTCTAGGTTAGGCAGTTCATGTGCACGTTGATAGGCAGTAGGTGCCTGCTTGATGCCAATACCAAACTTGTTTTCCTTCAGGCCAGTAGAGATATACGGGTGGGTGCCCGCGTCTACGTCTGGGTTAATGCGAATAGAAACAGGCGCTGTCTTGCCCATGTCTGCCGCCACTTCTTGTAGTAGTTCCATTTCGGCTTCGGATTCGATGTTAAAGCAGTGTACACCCACTTCAAGGGCGCGGCGCATTTCATGTGCTTGCTTACCTACACCAGAGAACACAACTTTATCGGCATCAGCACCAGCGGCCAAAACACGCTCTAGTTCACCTACAGAAACAATATCAAAGCCTGCGCCTAAACGTGCCAGAATGTTAAGTACGGCCAAGTTAGAGTTGGATTTGATGGCGTAGCAAACAAGGTGATTGTCGCCAACTAGGGCCTGAGTGTAGGCCAAGAAGTTACGCTCAATGGTATCACGTGAGTAAACGTAAGTAGGGGTGCCAAATTCGCTGGCAATAGCACTAACAGGCACATCTTCAGCAAATAGCTGGTTGCCGCGGTATTCAAAATTATCCATCATATTAGGAGCTTTGTTGCGTATTATCCTGCTCTGGTAGGTAGAGTTCGCCAGTTTGGCCACAAGCCATTAGGCCTAGGCAAATAAAGATGACGGCAGCTAGCTTTTTCACAGGGCACCCACAACAATTTAATCAAAATTAACAATACTAGAATTATCCCACAGATTTGCGTGTAGGTCGAAACAAAGGCACCGCAAAAGGTGAGTTCAGGATATAATAACCAGTATCTAATCAATGACTAGTCCTGTTTATCTACACAGACAGGGCGATAATTGGAATGCCTTATGAATGAAGCTCAGTACCACGCCCAGTTAGATAACCTAATGGTGGAGTTGGAAGATATCTTAGATGAAGCCGAAACGGACCTGGACTTTGTCACTAGTGGCGGTTTGATGACCATTACTTGTGAGTCGGGTGTGCAACTAATTGTGAGCCGTCAGGCGCCTTTGTTGCAGCTATGGCTAGCAAGTCCAGCAGGTGGTATGCGTTTTGT
>CALKFY010000001.1 GCA_938084925.1 uncultured Pseudomonadales bacterium | reverse complement strand
ATTGTTTTGCTTGGGTTTTTCTGGAATAGCTCTATTAACTAGGCATAATAATTACAACTGCTTAGCTAACTCTTATACCTTGGTATTACATCCTATGGTCTAATTTTCTAATTATAGGATAAAGATACACTGTGGGTACGTTTCCGGTTTTTCTATCGTTTAGATAATCGTAGCGTTTGTACAAAAAAAATAATCAGGAGATTTCCATGACAGATGTAAAATCTGATAAGACTACTTCCGGCTGGTCCCGTCGCGATGTGCTAAAAGCTACTTCCGTGGGTGCAGCAGGTGCAGCTACTCCAATGTTTTTCACCAAGAACGCTTGGGCTGATGGCCATGAGTCTATTGGTAACTACCCAGTAAAGGGTAGTGAAGTTGTATTTGGTTTTAACGTACCTCAAACTGGCGCCTACGCCGATGAAGGTGCTGATGAATTGCGTGCATACAAGCTAGCGGTAAGCCACCTTAACAACGGCGGCGGCATGCTAGACACATTGAAGCCAAGCAAGTTGACTGGTAACGGTGTATTGGGTAAGAAGGTAGCATACGTTACTGGTGATACTCAGACTAACGCGGATGCTTCTCGTACTTCTGCTCGTCGTATGATCGAGCGTGATAAGGTTATCATGGTTACTGGTGGTTCTTCCTCCGGTATCGCGATTGCTCAGCAGTACCTATGTAACGAACTAGGTATTATCTTTATGTGTGGTTTGACTCACTCAAACGACACAACTGGTAAGGATAAGCAGCGTTACGGTTTCCGTCACTTCTTCAACGCTCACATGACTGGTAAGGCTTTGGCTCCAGTATTGAGCAACGAGTACGGTAAAGATCGTCGTGCATTCCACTTGACTGCTGACTACTCTTGGGGTCACACCCAGCAGCAATCTATGCAAGAATTCACCGAGAAAGAAGGTTGGAGCACTGAAGGCAACATCATGACGCCTTTGAAGACCACTGACTTCTCTCAGTATCTTGCACAGGTTATGAACTCTGACGCTGACGTATTGGTATTGAACCACTACGGCGCCAACATGGTTAACTCCCTAACCAACGCTGTTAACTTCGGTATGCGTGACATGCAGAAGAACGGTAAGAACCTAGAAATCGTTGTACCTTTATACTCTCGTCTAATGGCGAAGGGTGCGGGTTCTGCGAACATCGACGGTGTATTGGGTACTTCTGGTTGGAACTGGGCTCTTGAAGATGACGGTTCTAAGGCATTCGTTGATGCATTCGTTGCAGAATACGGCTTCCCACCATCACAGGCTGCTCACACTTGCTACGTACAGACTCTTTTGTATGCTAACGCTTGTGAAATGGCTGGTACCTTCTACCCACCAGCAGTAATCAAAGCTCTAGAAGACTTTGAATTTACTGGTGCTGGTAACGGTTCTACTCTATACCGTGGCGCTGACCACCAGTGTATCAAGTCTATGCTAGTGATGAAGGGTAAGTCTCCTTCTGCACGCTCCAGCGACTTCGATTACCTTGAAGTGGTACAGGAAGTTGATCGCGCTACTGCCGATTACGATCCAAGCATCTTCGGTGGTGACCTAGGTCCATACAAGCCAGCTTAATAGCTACTTGTAACCCCTCTAAAAGGCCAGTGATTTGGCTGGCCTTTTATGTAGGTCGGATGTAGGTCGGGTTTTAACCCGACTGTCTAGACGAAATGTCGGATTGAAATCCGACCTACAATAATTAGCCAAAAACCTTAACTAAACACTTGGGAAATACTGTCCTAGGATGTTTTTATAATTAGAATTTTATTAACCATGTTCTGCAACAACAGCAAATGGAGCACCAGAAATGTTTGACCTGTCGATCAATGCATTATTTATGCAACTGCTCACCGGCCTACAGATGGGGTCTATCTACGTGCTTATCGCACTAGGTTTGACGCTTATCTTCGGTACTTTGGGAGTAGTTAACTTTGCCCACGGTGCCCTGTATTTGGTGGCAATTTATCTAGCCGTATCTATCAATGACGCAATGGGCTTCGGCTATGCGTTAGTTCTCGTTCCTACTATCCTATTTGCTTTGGGATTGGCCATGGAACGTGGTTTGATTCAATATTTTTACAACCGACCACATACTGACCAGATCCTGGTTACCTTTGGTCTAGCCATCGTGATCCAAGAAGTACTTAAAGCGGTCTTCGGTGCTAACAACATTCCTTTTGCTATTCCACAATGGGGCAACGGCATCATCATGATGCACGAGTGGTTCCCGTTCTTGGAAGGCTTCGTCGTATATCCTAAGTGGCGCATGATTTTGGTAGTGGTTTCTATTGTTACCGTTGCTGCCGTGTTTGCTCTACTACACTTGACCTCTTTCGGTCTAGTTATCCGCGCTGGTATGCGTGACCCTGAGATGCTGAAATTCTTGGGTGTTAACATCAACCGTCGCTTTATGATCGTATTCGGATTAGGTTCATTGATAGCAGGTATTGCCGGTGTGTTTGGCGGCCCTGTTACCCAGGTATCACCAGAAGTCGGTATGCACTTGCTGGTTCCATCCTTCCTAGTTGTTGTAATCGGCGGTATGGGCTCCCTAGGTGGCGCCGTATTAGCTGGCCTGCTAATTGGCATGGCTCAAAGCTTTACTGCACACGACATCAACCTTTCCACCATTATTGTTTACCTGATTACCGTAGTGGTACTGCTGGTTCGTCCACGTGGTCTACTTGGCGCTAAGGGAGTATTTGAATAATGAATACGCAACAAAGTTTTTTCGAACGTAACCGCGCAGTCATTCTGTTTGCCGCCATTGCGCTTACAATGCCTCTTTGGTTCCCAATCATTGGTGGTTATTCCGGTCTTGACACCAAGATCATGATCTTCTGCATCTTTGTCGTAGGTTTTGACTTGCTATTGGGTTACACGGGTTACCTTTCCTTTGGTCACGCTGCCTTCTTTGGTATTGCTGCTTACACTACGGGTCTGATGTTTAAGGGCTTTTCTGACAACATTATTCCAGCCATCATTGTGGCGGTGATAGTGTCTACTTCCGTAGCTGTTGTGATTGGCTTGTTAACCCTCAAGCGTACAGGTATCTACTTCTCCATCTTGACTCTGGCCTTTGGTGAGATGTTCCACTCCATGGCCATGGCTATGTTGCAACAGTGGACTGGTGGCGAGAACGGTTTGACTGGTATGCCAACACCCATGTTGTTTGGTACCAAGATGCAAGGTGACGCGGTATTTTACTTCTCCGCATTCATGGCCATTGTGATGTTCTACGTAGCGAAGCGTATCGAGCGCTCACCTGTTGGTTTGATGATGCGTGCTATCAAATGTAACCAACAACGTTTGGAATACACCGGCATTAACGCCCGTAAGTACAAGCTACTAACCTTTGTTATCTCTGCTGCCTATGCTGCTTTAGCTGGCGCCATGATGGTGGTATACGAGCCATTCGTAGGTCACGAATTCTTAGGCTGGCACTTGTCTGGTGAAGTTGTATTGATGAGCGTAATCGGTGGTGTTGGTACCTTAGTGGGTCCAATGTTAGGCGCAGCCTTCATGCTTTACTTCGAAAACGTATTGTCTGCTGACATCGGTGAACACTGGTTGTTATATTTGGGCATCATCTTTATGGCAGTGGTTATCTTTATGCCAGGTGGCTTCATGGAAGCTATGTCCCGTTTGAAAGCTCGATTTAAGCAACAATAAGGAGAGAAATAATGGCTATTCTAGATATTCATCAGGTCTCC